>JAFEAI010000249.1 GCA_018266475.1 Bacteroidota bacterium | reverse complement strand
TTTGGGCAAGCGTTGGCGCAGCACCTCGTGCAGTGCCACGCCGCTGGCCACGCTCACGTTCAGCGAGCCGATGGTGCCGGCCATGCGGATCCGCGCCAGCAGGTCGGCCTTGCGCAGCACGGGGTCGGAGATGCCGGTGTCCTCGGCACCCACCACCAGCACCAAGGGTCCGGTGAGGTCGCACTGCTCCATGGCCTGCTCCGTCTTTTCGGTCACCGCTACAATGCGCAGCCCATGTTCCCGGGCGCGGTCCAGTGCCGGGCCCAAGTGATCCACGCGGCAGACGGGCTTGCGCAGCAGGGCTCCGGCACTGCTCTTTACGGCATCGCTTCCAAGGCGGGCGGTACCTGTCTTTGGCACCACCAGGCCATGGGCGCCGAAGCATTCGGCACTGCGGGCTATGGCGCCCACATTCCGTACGTCAGTAACGCCGTCCAAGGCGATCAGCAAGGGGTCTTCGCCAAGTTCATAAGCTTGTGCGATCACGCCGTCCATGTCCTGCATAGGCACTTGGCTGATGAAGGCGATCACCCCTTGGTGCTCCGTGGTGGTCAGCCGGTCCAGCTTTTCGCCCGGCACGGGCTGCCAGGGCACGCCTACTTCCCGCGCAAGGCTTTTCAGCTCCTGCATGCCTTTGCCCCCGGCATCGCGGCGGATCAATAGTTTTTCCACGTGCAGGTCGCTCTTCAACGCTTCCATCACCGGGTGTACGCCGCATACCAGCTCATCCCTCCGCATCGCACTTGCTTTCATGTTAACCTGCTTACCTCCGTATCCTGTACATTACAGCCCACCTGCCACCTGCCACCTGCCACCTGCACCTGCCACCTGCACCTGCCACCTGCACCTGCACCTGCCACCTGCACCTGCACCTGCCACCTGCACCTGCCACCTGCCACCTGCCACCTGCCAACCCTCCCTAATACTGCAAGATCCTCCCATTCCGCCAGCTTTCCACATTGCGGTACCAAGCGGTTTTCAATTGCGGGTCGCGCACCAGTACCAGGTCATTGTCGCTGAAGGGCTCGTCGCGCTGCCGGAAGTTGAACACCAGGCTCATCAGGTTGGTCTCATCGCCATACACCCAGGTTTCGCTGGTGGCATCTTTGCGAATGGTGGTGGGGGTGCCGAAGATGATGTGTACCAGGCCGCGGTCGGTGCGCCATCCCTCGGTGTAGCTGGTGAAGTGGCGGTTGGCGCTTTCCACGCGGCCATAGTAGGCGGCAATGGCCTCGCGGGCCCGGTCTCGGCTGCCGGCGGCATCGGTCCAAAAGCGTTCCATTTCCTTGCGCGGGTCAGGCGCCGTGGTCATGGCTTCCCATTCCTTGGAGCTGGTGATGTAGCGGAGCGGGGGCAACATGCCGCTGGCCGTGCGGATGTCCGGATAGTTGGGCGCATGTACGAACAAGGTGAAACCTTGGTCGGAGCTCGAATCCGGCCTGAACTGGTAGAAGCCTTCCGCCCCGGCGGTGAACGGGAAGGTGCCATCAGGCGCAACCTGCACGGTGAAGGTGCTGTCCGGTGCCCGTGAAAGGTCCGGTGGCCGGGTGTTGGTGAACACGGGGGAAGGCAACTTGTCCACGGGAGGGTAGTGGCCTGCAAGGAGCGTGGTTCCGGCCAGGCTTTCGGCCTGTATTGTCACGGATGTGCGGGGAGCCACATGGTCATCAAACAGGGGCAGCTTGTCCTTGTTCAGGGGAAGAAAGGCCTGCTCCACGGCGGTAGCGCCCCTTTCCACCCGCACCATCACGGTGCTGCGGGCATCACGGTTCAGGTCATGCGCGGTCACCTGCAGGTAGAAGGGGCCGTCGCCCTGCAACTTCAAGGACATGCTTCCTATCAGTGCCTTGTCCTCGGCGGGGTTCGTGCTTTGGTCCTTTACAAAGGTGCTGGCGCTGTCCAGCAGTTGCTTGGCGCCCGGTGCGGGAAAGGCGGCATAGCTCATCACCACCCGCGCGTGGTAGGGGCTGCCGCCGCCGGTGCCCTTGTACAGCAGGTCCGCCGTGCGCAGGCGGTAGTAGAGCACTGCCTGTGAGGCCCCCGACTGGTACACCCGTGCCTCCAGCCGGATGGCGGCGGCGCCCTTGCCGTAGAGGTAGGCGAAGTTGTCCCCCGCCGCCACGGGCACATACGTGCTGCAGCCCTGGGAAATGGCGAGGCAGGCGGCGGCGATGAAAAGTGGATTGAACGTCCTCTTCATGTGTGCGGATGTTCTTCCTGTGAGCGTTCAATGAGCTTGGGGTGGATGCTTTGGCTCGTCTTCGCACCAAGCTCCTTCAGCATTTCCACTTGCCGCACCAAGCTGCCGCGGCCGTCGCTGAGCTGGCCAACGGCTTTTTCGTAGCTCTCGCGTGCATTGTTCACATGCTTGCCGATGAGGCCCAGTGATTCGGTGAAGCCCACGAACTTGTCGTACAGGGCGCCGGCCCTTTCGGCGATGGCCAGGTGGTTGCGTGCGATGCGTTCGTTCTTCCACAGGCCGTGTACGGTGCGCAAGGTGGCCATCAGCGTGCTGTGCGTCACCATCACCACTTGGCGGTCGTAGGCTTCCTGGAAGATCTGCGGGCGCTCGCGCAGGGCCAGCAGGAAGGCGGGTTCAATGGGTACGAACATGAGCACGAAATCCACGCTGTTGGCCCCGTACAGCTTGGTGTAGTCCTTTTCGGAAAGCCCCTTTGCGTGCGTGCGCATGCTCTCTACGTGCAGGCGCAGCAGGCGGGCGCGCTCGTTGTCATCCGCAGCGGCGCAGAACTGGTCGTAGTGCAGCAGGGAAACCTTGGAGTCCACGATCAGCTGTTTTCCTTCCGGCAGCAGGATCACCGCATCGGGCCGCAGGCGCGTGCCGTCGGCCTGGGTGGTGCTTTCCTGCATGGTGTACTCCTGGCCTTTCACCAGCCCGGAATCCTCCAGGAGTTTTTCCAGGATCATTTCGCCCCATGCGCCCTGGCTCTGGTGGTCGCCCTTCAGCGCGCGCGTCAGGTTGTCCGCTTCCTGGCTCAGGCGTTGGTTCTGTTCCACCAGTTTGGCCACCTCCCCCTTCAGGGCAAAGCGCTCCCGGCCTTCCTTTTCGTAGGCCTCGCGCACCTGCCCCTGGAATTCCTTGATCTTTTCACCGAAGGGTCCCAGCAGCAGCTTCAGCCGGTCCTCCTGGTGGTCCGTGAGCTGCTTGCCTTTTTCTTCCAGCAGGGTGCTGGCCACCTGCCTGAATTCCTTGGTCATGCGCTCATTCAGCGCCGCCGTTTCCGCCTGTTGCCTTTCCAGCTTTTCCAACAGCCCGCGGTTCCGCTCCTGCTCGGTGCCCAATTGGTTGTTCAGCGCACCGGCCCGGTCGTTCAGCTCCTGGACCTGTTTGTCCTTTTCGGCGAGTTCGCGTTTGCCTTCAAGCCGGTCGGCCTCGTTTTTCGTGCGCAGGGCCTCAATTTCCGCGGAAACTTTGCCCCGTTGCAAAAATGCCATGGCAGCCGCCCCGGCGATGGTTCCCGCCAGGAGGCCGAGCAGCAGGCTTGTTCCGTCCATGCTGCTAAGGTAGCGGGAGCGGGCGGACGCGCCGATTTCTCGCCGGTCGCACGGCGGTGCCGGGAGCTTGGCTCAGTTGTCCAGGATCACCACCAGGGTACCGGTGGGAATGTGGTCGTACAGGGCGATGACGTCCCGGTTGCGCATGCGGATGCAGCCGTGTGAACTGGGGGTGCCCAGCGAGGCCTCGTCCGCAGTGCCATGGATATAGATGCTGCGTTCCATGCTGTCCACGTTTCCGCCCGCGTTCACGCCGGGTTCCAGCCCGCCAAGCCACAGGATGCGCGAGGTCACCAGGTCGTCATGCGCTCCGGGCGCCGCCACCTGCCCCGTGTATTGCCGGGCCTTGAAGATGCCGAAGGCGGGCACGCCGCTGCCGTATTTGCGCACCACGCGGTGCAGGCCCTGCGGGGTGCGTTCGCTGTTCCAGGTTTCACCGAGTCCGTTGCGGGCGGTGCTGATCACGTATTCAGCCTTCATGCGCCCGTGCTCCACGAAATACATGCGCTGGCTTCGCACGGAAACGTAAAGGACATGGCCCTCCGTGGAGGCGGCAGGGTAGCGCGCCTGCATCCATTCGAGCAGGAAGTCGGCCAGCACCTGCTTGCGCGCGGGTGCGGCCATGGCAAGCTCATCCCCTTGTGCGGCGGCGGCGGTGCCGGCTGCAACCAGTAGGGCAAGCATGAACGGCCTGTGGAGCGGCATGGTGGTGTGCGCACGGCCTGTGTCGGGGGCCTGCGGTCCCTTTAACGGGGCGGCCCTGCACCGGGTTGTGGCCTTGGCCGCTTTTCGCCGGGTAGATGCGGAAGGCCAGCGGGTCAGAACAGGCTGCTGAAGCCGAAATGCACCTTCCCGTTGCGCAGTTCCACCGGGTTGCCGAACTGCCTCCCCAGCGCATAGCTGATGGAGAAAATGCCCGCCTTGGTCTCGAAACTGGTGCCTGCGCCGAAGCCGATCGGTGTGTCGGTGGCCAATGCGGGAAGGCTTTGGTTTTCCCACCAGCCTTGGTCCACGAACAGGAAGAGGTTGCTGTTTTCCTCGTACAGGAAGCGGTATTCCAGGGTGCCGATGGCGTAGGAGGAGGCGTAGATGCTTGCTTCATCCATACCCCGCAGGCTGCGGTTGCCGCCGATGCGGAAGAGCTCGTTGGCGTACAGGCGGTCGCTCATCATGCTGCCGCCCTGTGCGGCTATGCGCACGGTGCCGCGCTTGCCCACGGGGATGTGCCAGGCCACCTGGCCGTTCATCTCGTATTGGATGCTCCGGTGCTCGGCTGCGGCGGTGTCCGTGAAGGTGGCCGTGGAGCTGCGTTTGTTGCCTACGGAGCCCTCCACGTCCAACCCCAGCCCCTTGCGGGGGTTGAACCGGTAGTCAAAGCGTTCGCGCTGCACGCCTAGGCCGTAGGCGGTCACTTTCACATCTGCCAGCCCGGGGGTGTAGGTGGTCAATTGCCCTAAGCGCTTGCTGCTTTTGTTGTTCACGAACACGCGCACCTTGTCCCCGCGCCCCATGAGGTATTCCAGCGCGGCGCGGGCGTTCACTTCCAGGAAAGTGGTGTCGCGCTTGAAGATCTTCAGGCCCAGGTCGGTGCCGAACGGGGTGTTGAGGGCAAAGGGATAGTTGAAGCCGACCTTCAGGTCCTGCGTGCGGTCCTGGAGGCTGCGCCAGCTAAGGTCAATGGCTTCGCCGCGGTGCATGGCGTTGCGCAGCTTCAGGTCAAGGTCGCCGGTGAAGTGCAGCTTGCCCGTGCCGGGGTCCTGTGCCAGGCCGATGATGCCGTTGAACAGGCTGGCGCGTTTGGCGTCCAGGAAGAGGTAGAGCTTGGTCTGCTCCGGGGTGAATAGGATGTAGGCGGCATGGCGTGTGCTCACGAAGGGCAGGCTGCGGGTGCGGCCATCCACGCCGCGTACCAGGGTTTCGTTGTACGGGTCGCCCGGCTTGATGCCGATGAAGGCCTGCAGGTACCGGGGGCTCACGTTGGCGGTGCCGCGCACCACCACGCTGTCAATGGTTACCTGCCGGTTGCGGTCCAGGAACACGGAGGCATGCAGGCCGTCCGGCGCTTCGCGCAGGCTGTCCAGGCCCACCGAGGCAAAGGGGAAGCCGTTGTTCTCGCATTGTGCCAGCAGCGCGTCGAACAGGCGGCCGACCTGCCGGGGCGTGACGGGGCGGTCGCGGTAGAAGCGTTCGCGGAAGCCGGATGCGCTGGCGATCTCCTTGGGCACGCCGCCTGCGCTGAGCCGTGCCCAGCGGTATTGCCGCCCGATATGGAAGGTGCAGCGCGTGGTGTCGCCGTGCGTGGCGCAGGTGTCGCAGGAAGCCGCCAGGAAGCCTTGGGCGACCAGGGCGCTGCGCAGTTCCGCGGTGCGTGCCTTCACCTGGGCGCTGTCGGCCTTGAAGGGGCCGCGCAGGGCGCGCGGCAGCGCACTGTCCGCCTGCACCACCAGCACGTGCTGGGCATGCAGGCCGCAGGCCAGTGAAAGCGCCGCAAGCAGCAACACCGTCCGCATCAGGTGGACCAATTGATCGGCGCGCCGCCCAGGGCCTGCAGGATCTCGTTGGCCTGGCTGAAATGGCCGCACCCGATGAAGCCGCGGTGCGCCGAGAGCGGGGAGGGGTGGGGCGCCTTCAGGATGTAGTGTTTTTCCGCGTCGATCAGCGGCTCTTTTGCCTGGGCATGCCGGCCCCACAGCATGAACACCAGGCCGTTCCGCTCGCGGGATAGCGCGGTGATGGCCGCATCGGTGAACCGCTCCCAGCCGTGCCCCTGGTGCGAACCCGCTTCCCCGGCACGCACCGTCAGCGTGGCGTTCAGCAGCAGCACGCCCTGTTCGGCCCATCCGCCCAGGTCGCCGTTGCCCGAGGCCGTGGCATCCGTGCTGCGTTGGATCTCCTTGATGATGTTCCGCAGCGACGGCGGTGGCTCCACGCCGGCGGGCACGGAAAAGCACAGCCCGTGCGCCTGCCCGGGCCCATGGTAGGGGTCCTGCCCCAGGATCACCACGCGCACACGGTGGAAGGGTGGCTGCTGGAAGGCCCTGAGGATATCCCCGCCCTTGGGAAATACCGTATGCACGGCCCGCTCCTCCAAAAGAAAGTGCTTCAGATCGGCGAAGTAGGGCGCATTGAACTCGTGCCGCAGTTGTTCCGCCCAGCCGGGGTCGATGTCCGGCAGGCGCGGGGGCTGAAGGATGCCGGGAGCCATGGGGGAGCGAAGATCAGCAAGGGATCGTTGAAACATTTTCACCTGCCACAAAGTAATAGGGGCTAATTTTGGAGCGTTGATACGCCATCACTCAACGATGAAAAAGGTCTTCAAGGTATTTGCCGTCCTGGCCGTGGCCAGCTTGCTCTTCACTGCTTGCAAGAGCACGCACTCCTGCCCGGCATACGGCAAGGTGGTGAAGCCTTCCGCCGAAAAGGCCGGCTAAGGTGTACGCCCTGCACGCTTCCAGCCCGGGCGCAATGCCCGGGCTTCACTGTTTTACGGGGAGCTCCATGCGCTGCGGCGGGCACTTGGCGAAGTGCGGCAAGGCCGTACCCCGCATCAGGTGCAGGTCCGCTGTGGAGGCGGGTGCGCGGAACGTTCAACGATAGGTGAATGTCACATCCTGCACCAGTTCCTTGCTCAGGCTCATGGCCACCGGGCAGGTGCGTGCCGCATGTTCCAGGAGGGTCCGTTGGCGAGCATCCAACGCGCTGCCATCAAGGGTGAAGGCCACTTCCACGCGCTCCACCCTGCGCGGGTTGGCCGCCATGTGCTTCATCACGCGCGCCTCTAAGCCCCTTAGCTCAATGCCGTGGCCATTGGCCGCAATGCCCATCAGCGTCATCATGCAGCAGGCCAGCGAGGTGCTCATCAGGTCGGTGGGGCTGAAGGCTGCCCCCTTGCCGTGGTTGTCCACAGGGGCGTCCGTAATGATCTTCTCCCCGCTGCGCAGGTGAAGGGCCTCGGTGCGCAGTCCGCCGAGGTAGGTGACATGTGCGGTTTCCATGGTGCGAAGGAACGAAACCCGTGCCGTTCACCGCCGTTCGGCCCCGCGCCGCGATGCTGCGCCGTGCGTGCTGCCGATAGGCATCCTTCGTACCTTTGAACGCCCTGCACAATGCTGCGTTCCTCCCTGCTGATCCTCCTGTTGGCCATCAACGGCATTGCCGTGGGCCAAGCGGAACAGAGCATGTATGACGAACCGGGGCGCACCCTGTATTCGCATGAGATGTATGGCGGGCCGCTGATCCATGGCGACGGCTGGGGCCTCACCTTCCAGTACGGGAAGTACGTTACCGCCAAGGACCGCAACATGCTGGGCATCGACATCGTGTCGATGAAGCATCCCAAGGAGATCAAGAGCTACAACCCCAACTACCAGGATGCGCGCGGCTATTTCTATGGCAAGCTCAACAGCATGATCGTGGTGCGGCCCACCTTCGGCCGCAAGCACCGCATCACCGAAAAGGTGCGGCGCAGCGGCGTGGAGGTGAACTATGTGTGGGGCATAGGCCCGTCCCTGGGCCTGCTCAAGCCGGTGTACCTGCAGATCGGCAAACCGAGCTACCCCTACCAGACCGTGGTAACCGAGCGCTACGACCCCGCCAAGCACTTTGCCGACAACATCTTCGGCAGGGCCTCCTTCTTCAAGGGCTTCGGTGAAATGCAGTTCTACCCGGGCGCCTTCGGCCGCTTCGCCTTCAATTTCGAATATGCGCCCACCAACACGGGCATACGGGCATTGGAGGCCGGTGTGACCATGGATGCATACGGCACGAAACTCCCCCAAATGGCCGTGCTGAACGGGGAGGATTACAACAAGCAGTTTTTCCTTGAATTCTACCTGGCGATCCATTTCGGCGCCAAGACCATCCGATGAGCGAACAACTTTCCGTGGCCGTGGAACCGGGAACCAGAAAACCGGAATGGCTGCGTGTGAAATTGCCCGGCGGCAGCGGGTACAAGCAGGTGCGTTCCATCGTGAACGAGCATAAGCTGCACACCATTTGCCAGAGCGGCCATTGCCCCAACATCGCCGAGTGCTGGGGTGCAGGCTCGGCCACCTTCATGATCCTGGGCAATGTATGCACCCGTTCCTGCGGCTTCTGCAATGTGGCCACCGGCAGGCCCGAGGCCGCCGATCCCTTCGAACCCGCCCGCGTGGCGCGCTCCGTGGAGCTCATGGGCGTGAAGCACTGCGTGATCACTTCCGTGGACCGCGATGACCTCCCGGATGGCGGGGCGGACATCTGGGCGAAAACGATCCGGTCCGTCCGGCGCCGCAGTCCGCAAACCAAATTGGAAACGCTGATCCCCGACTTCAAGGGCGAATGGCACAACCTGGCCATCGTGCTGGCAGAACGCCCGGAAGTGCTCAGCCACAACGTGGAGACCGTGCGCCGCCTTACCCGGCAGGTGCGCGTGCAGGCCAAGTACGACCGCAGCCTGGAAGTGCTGATGCGCGCCAAGAAGTCCGGGCTGCGCACCAAGAGCGGCATCATGCTCGGCCTCGGCGAAGCCGACCACGAGGTGCTGGAGACCATGGACGACCTGCGCAGCGTGGGCTGTGATGTGGTCACCATCGGCCAATACCTGCAACCCACCAAAAAACACCTGCCCGTGAAGGAATTCTCGCATCCGGACCGCTTCAAGCGGTTCAAGGAGGAAGGACTCAAGCGCGGGTTCATGTTCGTGGAAAGCGGCCCCCTGGTGCGCAGCAGCTACCATGCCTGGAAACATGCACAGTGATCCGGGCGAACGTATTTCCCCCGCATCTGTTCCTTCAACTGACAATAACCGATACTGACCCATGCCCAAGATCCGCATCGCCATCAATGGCTTTGGCCGTATAGGCCGCATTACCTCACGCATTTTGCTGCAGCGCAACGACGTTGAACTGGTGGCCGCCAATGACCTTGCCGACACCGCAACACTGGCGCACTTGTTCAAGTACGATTCCGTGCATGGCCGCTATCCGGAACCGGTGGGCCATGATGCGAAGCATCTCCTCGTGGGCGGCAGGAAGATCGCGCTCTTTGCCGAGCAGGACCCGGCCAAGCTGCCCTGGAAGGAACTGGCCGTGGATGTGGTCATCGAAAGCACCGGCCATTTCCTAACCGGCGAACTGGCTTCGGCACACTTGAAGGCCGGCGCGCGGAAGGTGCTGCTTTCCGCACCCGCCAAGGACAAAACCACCAAAACCGTTGTATTGGGCGTCAACAACGAGGTGTTGGATGGCCCGGATGAGATCATCAGCAATGCGAGCTGCACCACCAATTGCGCAGCGCCCATGGTCGTCGGTCTGGATGAAGTGTGCGGCATCGAGGACGGCTTCATCAGCACCGTGCATGCCTACACCAGCGATCAGCGCCTGCACGATGCGCCCCACCGCGACCTGCGCCGCGCGCGTGCCGCCGCCGTCAGCATCATTCCCACCACCACTGGCGCCGCAAAGGCCGTTACCCGCGTGCTGCCCAAGTTCGAGGGCAAGCTGGGCGGCACCGGCATCCGCGTGCCCGTGCCCGATGGCTCCATCACCGACATCGCCTGCCGCGTGAAAAACCTGAAGACCGAGCAGGAGATCAACGCGCACTTCAAGCAGCTGGCCGAAGGCCGCATGAAGGGCATCCTGCGCTACACCGAGGACCCCATCGTCGGCATCGACATCGTGGGCGACCCCGCCAGCTGCATTTTCGATGCCCAGCTCACCAGCGTGGTGGGCAACATGGTGAAGATCATGGGCTGGTACGACAATGAGTACGGCTACAGCGCCCGCTTGGCGGATTTGGTGGCGTTGATGGGTCAATCTAACCGCTGAGCCAGCCAACTGGAGAACTCCTGCCAGGGAATTGCCACATGGCCATGTGGCAATTCCTGCACCTTGGGCACACGGCACACCAAGGCTCCCGTGGCACTTTCGTGCTCACCAACCATTGAACGGAAGCGCCGAAGGCTATTGGTGTGTTGCAGCTTGGGTGTCTTGGTCAATTTAATCTCGATCGGGATCAGCTTGCCTTTGCCTTGTACGATCAGGTCCACTTCCAGTCCGTCATGGCTGCGCCAATACCAAAGCACGGGTTTCAGCCCTTTGTTTGTAAAGGCCTTTAACGCCTCAACAACCACCAGCCCCTCGAACAACGCCCCGCCCATGGCACCTGCAAGAGTTGCTTCTGCGCTGGGCTGCCGGGTGAGGAAGCAAACAATAGCAGGGTCCAGCACATACAGTTTTGGCGCCTTGATGATGCGTTTGCCAAGGTTGTTGAAGAAGGGCGGTAGCAGATAAAGTACATACGAAGCTTCAAGGACACCGGCCCATGATTTGGCAGTGGGAAGTGTGATGCCCACCTCGCGAGCAAGGGCGGCGTGGTTGAGTTCCTGCGCATGGCGGGCGCATACGAGGGCGACGAACTGCTCGAACGCGCGCAGGTCGCGGACATGCTGCAGTTGCCGTACATCCCTTTCCAAGTAGGTTTGGATATAGGCGCGCAGCCACAGGTCGCGCTTATCCGGGTGAAGTGCCGGCTCCGGGTAGCAACCGTTCCAAATGATCCGTTCCAATGCGGGAGTTGATTTTCCGGATAGCTCGATGACGCTGAACGGCAGCTGGTCCAGGATGGCAATGCGCCCGGCCAATGATTCCGAAACATTGCGCATGACGT
>JAFEAI010000248.1 GCA_018266475.1 Bacteroidota bacterium | reverse complement strand
ACCATCAACGACACGTGGACCAGCAACTGCCAGTGCGTGGGCACGCCGGTAACGCTGGACTGCAACGGTGTGGTGAACGGCCCGGCCATGCCCGGCACGGCGTGCAACGACAACAATGCCAACACCATCAACGACACGTGGACCAGCAACTGCCAGTGCGTGGGCACGCCGGTAACGCTGGACTGCAACGGTGTGGTGAACGGCCCGGCCATGCCCGGCACGGCATGCAACGACAACAACCCGAACACGGTCAACGACACGTGGAGCAGCAACTGTGAATGTGTAGGCACCGCTACCGATGTGGATTGTGCCGGCGTGCCTGGTGGAACGGCCAGCATCGACCTCTGCGGGATATGCTCAGGCGGAACCACGGGCCTTATTCCCAATCCCGACCAGGATGGCGATGGCATCCCCGATTGCATGGATAACTGCCCCACGTCGTTCAATCCTGACCAAGCGGATTTTGATGGTGACGGAGTAGGCGACAGCTGCGATAACTGCATCTGGGTGTACAATCCCGGACAAGAAGATTCGGTGGGTGACGGTATCGGAGATGCATGCAGGGCGGCAATGGCCAACCAGGTGGAAGAATCCCCTGCGGGCTCGCACGGGTTGCTGGTAATGCCAAACCCTGCGCACGACCATGTGGTCATTCAATGTGCAGGTGCGCGCCCGGGCACCTTGCGCATCTATGAGCCGTCAGGGCGCTTGGTGGAGGAGCTCCCATACAGTGAGCGTGTGGATGTGTCCGGTCTTGCGGCGGGCACATACATGATCTTTGCGGTGGACGCACACGGGAAATTGGCCGGGCAAGGCCGCCTGGTGAAGCTATAGTCTATCGCAGGACCCGATAAGGCCGCCGCACTTGGCAGTGTGGCGGCCTTTTCCATTGAAGGAGCCGTGCACGCGGGGAACTGCCGCATGCAAGCGTGCAGGGGCAACAAGGTTGAATTGATCGTATGCAGCCTGGCGCCGTGGAATCTCCGGTGCGCCGCCAATTCAGCGGGGCCTCAGATGGAGAGAATGCCCAAGATCCGCAGCAGGTCGGCCTCCAGGGGTTTGGCTTTGCCGATCACCTCCTCGAAGGGGGTAAGCATCATGGTGCCGTTCAATTGGCCGACCATCAGGTTCTTTCCCCCGGCGCGAAGTGCCTCCACGGCCATCACCCCCGAGCGGCTTGCAAGCAACCTGTCGGCCACGGTGGGATTGCCGCCGCGCTGCACATGCCCCAGCACGCTCACCCGCGTGTCGTAGTGCGAAAAACGCGCCTTCACCTTGCGCGCCACATCATACGCACCACCTTCTTCGTCCCCCTCCGCCACAATGACGATCACGGAGGATTTTGTCTTCGCCGCGCGTTCCAGGGCGCCGATCAGCTCATCAATGCCTTGCTTGCGCTCGGGTACCATCACAAACTCAGCGCCCGCAGCCACGCCGCAGTGCAGGGCGATCGCGCCCGCCGTGCGGCCCATCACCTCCACGAAAAACAGGCGATCATGTGATGAGGCGGTGTCCCGGATCCGGTCCACGAGTTCCATGGCCGTGTTGGTGGCTGTATCAAAGCCGATGGTGGTATCCGTGCCATTGATGTCGTTGTCGATCGTGCCCGTGATGCCGATCACCGGCACGCCGTGTTCCTGGTGGAAAACAGAGGCGCCCTTGAAGGTGCCGTCGCCGCCGATGACCACCAATGCATCCATGCCGTGCAGTTCCATGTTCCGCTTGGCCGCCGCCCGCCCTTCGGCCGTAAGGAAGGCCTTGCTGCGCGCCGAACGCAGGATGGTGCCGCCGCGCTGGATGATGTTGCTCACATCCCGCACGCCCAAGGGCCTGATGGCATCCTGCACCAGGCCCTTATAGCCTTCCATGATCCCGCTTACCTGCATGCCATAGTAGTGCGCGGTGCGCACCACCGCACGGATGGCGGCATTCATGCCGGGGGCGTCGCCTCCGGAGGTGAGAATGCCTATGTGGCCCACCGGGGCCGGTGTTGTTGGTGCCATGTTCATGGTGCGCCGTATTTCTTTGTTTCCATTGGAGCCAGTGGACTCGGTCCTTTTCCAGGGGTCAGGTGCTGCGGGCAGCAGCGAGCCATGCCACGTTCCGCCACCGGAGCCGGGAGATGCATTCTTCGGTCAAAGGGGATATGCTGGTGCAGCAAGGTTACTAACCAACCCGCAGGGGAGGAAAGGAATGGTGTTCAGGAAAAACCGCACACCAGCGCAGGTGGTCAAGATGCCGGGGCAAATGAAGTGGCCATGGGCCATGGGGGATGTTGGCGCGGTATGCCACGTCCGCATGGCGCAAGGCGTTGCGCACAGGGCGGCAACCGGGAGCGGAGGTTCGGGCAAGGGCATGGCGTGCCTGGGCAAATTTAGATTCCTTAGTATGGGGCGATGGTGCATCAGGTGGCATGCAAGTTACCTTCGCGCCAATGCGTCGCGGCCCGTTGGTAAAGCAGGCGGCATGGCTACTGCTCGCCATGATGGTGCTGGTGGCTGCGCCGAGGTCGCTGTTCCACCATTGTGAGGAAGGAAAGAGTGCCGCCACGGCGGGGAAGCATGCGGTGGTTCAGGTGGACCCGCATTGCCCGGTATGCGAAGCCCCCGCGCCTTTGGCTGAACCTGTTGCCGTCGCCGCGGCGGAAGCAAACCTGCTGGCGCTGGACAGGCTCCGTCCCGAAGCTCCATTGTTGAAGGGGATGAAGGTGCGCGGTGCCCCGCGGTTGCGCGGCCCGCCCTTCCAGGTGTGACCTTGGCGCGGCAACGGCTGTGCCGTCTGGGGGCGCCCCTCTGCGCCATCCCGGCATGCGAAGCGTTTGTTCCCACACCCGCAGCAAGCTGCTGCCTTGCCCCGTTTCATCCGGGGCCGGGCCTCAGGTTCACCATAGCTGCATTCATTCCCCGTATGTTCCATGTTGCGAGCACTGTTCCTGTTCATCGGTCTTTCCTGTCTTTCCTGCATTTGGGCCATTGCGCCTGTAGATGCCAAGATCACGCTCACCGGCAAGGTGCTTGAGGCGGGTTCCGGCCTGCCGGTGCCCGGTGCGGAGGTGTCCTTCCCTGATCTGGGCGTACACACGTTCAGCGACGCGGAGGGGCGCTATGCCCTGCACGACCTTCCTTCGGCCAAGGCCTTGGTAAAGGTGGTGATGATGGGGTATGTCACCCTTACCGAAACCATTGACCTTGCGTTGGTGACAACCAAGGATTTTACCCTTGTGCCGTCCGTTACGGAGATGAACAACGTAGTTATCACCGGCAGTGCCAAAGCCACTGAGCTAAGGCGGGAGCCGGTGCCCATGGTGTTGGTCGGGCGGGAATTCCTGCGGGAAAATCCTTCGTTCAACATCATTGGCGCCTTGGACCGCGTGCCCGGGATCAGTACCGTCACCACCGGCCCCGGCGTATCCAAGCCCTACATCCGCGGGCTTGGCGGCAGCCGCGTGCTCACCCTGTTCGACGGCGTGCGGCAGGAGGACCAGCAGTGGGGCGAAGAGCATGGCGTGGAGATCGATGCCTTTCTGATCGACAAGGTGGAAGTGGTGAAGGGCCCGGCCAGCCTGATCTATGGGTCGGATGCATTGGCGGGCGTGGTGAATTTGCTGCCTGCACCGGCCGCCCCCGCTGGCACGCTGCGCGGTGCGGCCCTGGCCGGGTTTGATTCCAACAACAAGGCCTTGTCCGGATCGGTCAACGTGGACGGGAACAACGGCAAATGGCTTTACGGAGGGCGGATCTCCTCCACGGTGGCGGGCAACTACACCGATCCGGTGGACGGGCGCGTGCTCGGCACCAAATACGACCGGAAGGACATCAACGGATACCTTGGCCTCAATAGGGCTTGGGGCTTCGCACGCCTGCGCTTCGGCGCGCACGACAACCTGCTGGAGATCCCGGATGGCAGCCGGGACAGCACATCGAGGAAGTTCACCTACCCGGTTGATGATGCCGGCGATGAATGGCGGATCGCGGATGGCGCCATGCTCAACTCCTACCGGATCGGTGCGATCCACCAGCACGTGCAACGCCGCTATGCGCAAGCGTCGGCAGGGTTCAACCTCGGGGATGACCGCATCACCGCCCAGGTCGGCTTCCAAAACAGCATACGCCGCGAATACGACCACCCGGACCATCCGCAGGTGGCCGGGCTTTTCCTGGTGCTCAACACGCTCACCTACGATGCGAAGTACCATTTGGCGGACCATGGCGGCTGGTCCGCCACGGCCGGGCTTAACGGCATGTGCCAGTGGAACACGGCCGACCGGGGCACGGAGTTCCTGATCCCCGGCTATGGCAGCATGGATGCCGGTGCCTTTATGCTCGCCAAGCGCAAGGTGGGAAGCGTGGACATTTCCGGCGGGCTGCGCTATGATGTGCGCAGCATGAACAGCAATGCGCTCTTTTCGCGGGTGGATCCGGCAACAGGGCTTGAGGGGGCGGTTTCCGGGAATGAGGCAGGCGCGGAGGAGGTGTTTGCCGGTACCTCCCGGCACTTTGGCGGCTTCAGCGGCGGCTTGGGCGCGGCATGGAACCTGAAGGACGGGCTGACGCTGAAGGCCAACGTGGGCAGGGGGTACAGAGCACCGAACGCGGCGGAGCTCCTGGCGCAGGGCGTGCATGCCGGCGAAGGCATAATGCAAGCAGGAAATCCTGCGATGAAGCCGGAGTTCAACCTTCAAGGGGATGCGGGCTTGTTCTTTGCCGGCACGCACATCACGGCCAGCCTGGAATTGTTCAGCAACACGGTGTCCAACTACATCTACAATGAAAAGGTGGCTGCGCAGCACGGCGGGGATTCGCTCTTTGTGCAGGATGGCATGGCCTTCCCGGTTTTTCAGTTCAGGCAGACCAAGGCCCTGCTGCAAGGCGGGGAGGTCAGCGTGGACATCCACCCGCACCCGTTGGACCGCCTGCATTTCGAGAACACCTTGGCCTACGTGCATGCGGTGAACCTTGGTGGGGACGGATCAGCGGTGACGGACAGCACGCGCTACCTGCCGATGATCCCGCCGTTGCATGGTTCGAGCGAACTGCGCTATGAACTTGGGAAATGGGGGCGCTTTGGAGGCTTGTTCATCAAGGCGGGCGTGCAGGTGTACTGGGCGCAGGACCGGTTCTTTTCCGCTTACGGCACCGAAACGCGCACGCCGGGATACCATTTGTTCGATGCGGGCTTCGGCGGCGATGTGCTGGACAGGCATGGCCGCACGGTGCTCACCTTCACGGTGCTGGGCACCAACCTGGCTGATGCCGCCTACCAAAGCAACATGAGCCGGTTGAAGTATTTCGAACCCTGGCCGGGGAACGGCAGCGGCCACAGCGGCATCTACAACATGGGGAGGAACGTGAGCCTGCGGATACAGGTGCCGTTCAACTTGAAAAAACGCACCGGCGCGGAGAACGCATCCTAGCGCCAGGCGTAGGCTGCAGGGGAGGGCGCTGGTCACATGGCCGCGCCCTCCGGGTCGAAGCCGTTGTGGAATTGCTGCTTCAGTGCGTTGATGCCGTCCTGCACCTTGGCCTCCTGTTCGGTTTTGAAGAGGCGGAGTTTGGCGGCCAGGTTATCGTCGGCCACGGCCAAGATCTGCACGGCAAGCAGGCCCGCATTGCGGGCACCGTTCACCGCCACGGTGGCCACCGGCACCCCGGCGGGCATTTGCACCATGCTTAGCAGCGAATCCCAGCCATCGATGCTGTTGCGGCTTTTGATGGGCACGCCGATCACCGGCAGGGTGGTGAGCGAGGCCACCATGCCGGGCAGGTGCGCTGCGCCGCCGGCGCCCGCTATGATCACCTTCAACCCGCGTGCAGCGGCGCTTTTCGCATAGGCCACCATGCGGTCCGGGGTGCGGTGCGCGCTTACCACCGTCACTTCGTGCGCCACACCGAACTCCTTGGCCGTGTCCACCGCTTCGCGCATGACCTCCAGGTCGCTGCGGCTGCCCATGATGATCCCGATCATTTTGCTGTTTCTTTTTCCTGTGATCCAATGGTCAATGGCACCACCTTGCCATGGGCCTTTATCACCGCCACGGCACGGTCCACCTCCTCCGGGGCGGCGGCGCACACGGTCACATGGCCCATTTTCCGCCCGGTGCGGGTCTTTGCTTTTCCGTACAAATGGATGAAGGTGCCGGGCTGCCGCAAGATCTCCGAGGTCCCCGCCAGGAAAGGCGTTCCATCGCCGCCTTCCCCCACCAGGTTCACCATGGCCGAGGCACTGTGCATGCGCACATCCCCCGGCGGCCAGCCCATGTACAGGCGAAGCAGCTGGTCGTATTGCGAGCTCGGGCAGGCCTCTATGGTGAAGTGGCCGCTGTTGTGCGCGCGGGGCGCCGTCTCGTTCACCAGCAGGGATCCGTCCCTGGTCAGGAACATTTCCACTGCATAGATGCCTGCGGCCCCGAACGCATCCGCAACGCGCACGGCCAACCGCTTGGCTTCGTTGGCCACCTGCACGGGGCAACGGGCGGGGGCGAGCAGATGGTCCACCAGGTTCAATTGCGGGTCGAACACCATTTCCACCGGTTCATAGGCGGTGGTGCTGCCCATTGCGCCACGCACGGCGATCACGGCCAGTTCCTTGGCGATGTCCATGCGCTGTTCAAGCACGTACGGCCCGGTGAAGGCGGGCGGTACATCCGCTGCGCGCGATACCGCCAGCACGCCTTTTCCGTCATACCCGCCGGTGGTGGTCTTCAGGAAGGCCGGCAGCAGTTCCGGGTGCGCATCCACCTCATTGGCGAGGGCTATTTCGGCGAAGGGTGAAGTGGGAATGCCGTGCCGGACGTAAAATGCCTTTTGCAGGCCCTTGTCCTGTATGGTGCGCAGGGTGGCGGGGGAGGGGATTACCTTTTTGCCTTGGCGTTCCAATTCCTCAAGGGCGGCCACGCTTACGTGCTCGATCTCTATTCCCACCACGTCCGCATCCGCGGCAAACCGCAGCACGGTTTCGCGGTCATTGAACTTTCCTTGGACAAACCGGTGGGCGAGCCAGGCGCAGGGGCAGGCGGGGTCGGGGTCCAGCACATGCACTTCCACGTCATAGCGCAGTGCGTTCTCAATGAACATGCGCCCCAGTTGGCCGCCGCCGAGCAGGGCGATGCGAAGCGGTCGGTTCATGCGGCGAAGATACCGGCCTGCGGCGTTGGGCGGGTTTAGTGGCCGTGGTTCCTGGCGCTCCTGAATTGCACGAGGCGCTTGCCCACGGTGGCAACCAGCATGCGGGAGGATGGAAAAAGGGCGCGGTCGTCCTTCAGCGTGTTGGCCAAGCCGTTGCAGTAGCGCAGGGTGAGGTCCACCCCGCTGGCGGTTCCGATGCCCATCCCTGCGCAAACGCCCATGTCCAGCGTGCTGATGGCGCTGGTGGCATCATTGCCGGCCATGCGCGCATGCAGCAGGTAGCCGCCCCATGCACCGGCCTGCAGGTTGAAGGTGCGGCCCAGGAACAGCTTGAGGTCCACGGGCAGGGCCGCATGGAAGGTGCGCAGGATGCGTTGCGGGCCCTCCGGAATGTCCTGGGCGGTGCCGTCCATGGAAAGCAGGAGCTCGGGCTGCAGCTCCCACCGGTTTCCGATCCCGATAGGGACGTACAAGCCCGCCACGGCACCGGGCACTGGCCGGTAAATGGCACCGGCGGAGTGCCAAAAGGCGGCTTGCGGGCCGGCCGTAA
>JAFEAI010000247.1 GCA_018266475.1 Bacteroidota bacterium | reverse complement strand
GGGTGGCTGTGAAGGCCCCGTTGGAGTTGTGGTCCTGCAGGGTGAGCAGTGCGCGGTTGTACGCGCCGGAGTTGAAGCTGAACCACACGCCGTTCACGGGCAAGGTGCCGCTGCAGGTGGTGGGTGCATCGCCGGTAGCGCAGTTGTTGCCATACGTGCCCGCAGTGCCCGTGCCGTTGGCCAGCACGTTGGCCACGGCGGTGGCACCGGCACAGGCGTCATTGGCAGGAGGCGTGCAGCTGGTGCCGCAGGTTACGCTGATCTGGTAGGTGCCCTCGGCGGCACCGGCCCCATGCACGGCGATCCAATACTGGGTGCCGGTGGTGGTGTTGATGGTCACCGTGCTTCCTCCGTTGGCGCAGCCGGGCGCGTCATCGTTCATCGCAACGCAGCTCAGGCTGCTGCACGTAGCCCCGGTGAACACCGAGAGGCGCGTGTCGAAGCTGTTGTTGCCGCAGGTGCTGAAGGTGATCGCATCGTTGCCCGTGGCGGTGTAGGTGTACCAGTTCTGCCCACCGGTGCTGGCCGGCCCGTTGAAGGGGCAGGCGCTTGCCGGCATGCTGTGCGGTACGCCGGCCGTGATGCCGGGGTAGGTGCTGCCGCAGGTAACCGGTGTGCTGTTCGCACAGGTGTTGTTCGGCGTTACGCACTGGGTGATGGCCTCCCAGCCTGCATAGTTGGTACTGCCATTGCTTACGAAAGCGAAGGTGAGGCAGCCGCTGGCATTGCTGGAGGTGAAAGGCCCGGGCAGGTTGGTGTTCAGGTTGCCCCACCAGCCACCCGTTCCGTAGGTGGTATTGCCAAATCCGGCACCGTTAGTGCTCGCAAGTTTGGGCGCAGCCGTGCTTGGCCCGTTGAAGACGAACAGCTTATCATAGCTAGCCTCGGTATAGAAGCTGTTGAAGAGCACACGCACCTGGTCGCCAGGCGTGGTGCGGCAGTAGGTCTTCACCCAGTTTTCGTTGTTGCCGTAGTTGGCCGCTATGCCTCCTGTATCATAGAAGGCATTGCCGCAGGCCACACCCGTGGTGAAGGCCAGGGGGCCGGCCCAGAAGCTCAGGTCGCCGCCGCCGCAGTTGGCACGCACATAGAAGTTGTAGGTGGTGTTGTTGGTGAGGCCGCTGGCATTGGCGGTGGTAACACCCGCCGCAGTATTTCCACTGGCCACAAGACCTGTGGCCCCACTGCCTCCCGCACCGCTGGCGCGCACCTCCCATTGGTAGCCACCGGAAGGGTTGCTGATGCTTGCAGTCCACGAGAATCCCGCACTATTGACACCCATGCTGCCGATCATCAGCGCCACCGGTTCTTCACAGGTCGGGGTCAGCTTCACCGAGATGTCATCCACCAAGATGAAGTCCTCATCCGCATCCGAATAGGCATGGAAGCCTACGTAGAAGATGCCTGTTGCCGTTGGTGTGAAATCCACAACCTTGGTGGCATAAACCGGGCTTGTGAAGGCTCCATGGTCGAAGAGCAGCGCAGTCATCCCGGCAACCGTGGCCGCCGTACCATATTTTACCTCCAGCTTTTCGGTGTAGGTTGAGGTGAGGTACGTATAGGACAGGCGGTAGGAGGTGCCTGCGGTCAGGTTCAGCCCTTGCGTGAAGAGCCAGTTGTTCTTTGCCTGGTTTGCATCGTAGTAGCTGATGGCCGCTGGACTGGTCTGGTTCGTAATGTTGTTGCCAACAGCCCAAGGATTGCCCGAAACGGTCACACGGCTCATGCAGGCAGGGATGCTCCCGACCGCTGTGGTATTGAAGTTTTCCAAGTAGGGCACATTGGTCGAATTGCACGGGGTGTTGAAGCCCACTGGCCCTGCCCATGTGCTGAAGTCACCGCCGCTGCAATCACTGCGCACGAATAAGGTGTACGCGGTATTGGCGCTTAGGCCGTTGGCACTGGCGTTCACTACGCCTGCCGCCGTGTTTCCACTGGCAACAAGGCCTGTAGCCCCGCTGCCACCTGTACCGGAAGTACGCACTTCCCACTGGTAGCCATTGGCCGGGTTGCTGGTGCTGGCCATCCAAGAGAAATCAACCGTGGCACTGGTTGCGGCACCTATGGTAAGTGCCGAAGGAGACAAGCAGCTCGGGGGCGGGCCAACGGTAATGCAGTAATCCTCTGTGGTTCCGCTGCCCATGCTCAGGCAAGCATCGCCGGCACCATTTTGGTTACCGGCACCGCGGCTGCGGATGCGCATCCTGGTGGAACCTTCCACCGCGGTCATAGGAACGGTGATGTTCACGGTACCGGATGCAGCGGAGGTATACACCTGCGTCCACTCACTGGCGGCAAACGTTCCATCGGCATTCCAGTCGATCCATACGGAAACAATGGCATTGGGATAGGTGGCATCCACAATGGTGGCCACGTTCAATGCGTAGGTGTTGCCCTTTGCCAAGGTGGTGGTGGCGCTCTTCATAGTGTAGCCGGGAGCAGGCACACAAGCCGCCGTGGTGCTGTTTAGCGTATTGATGCTCACGGATCCGAGGCAGGCCCCTCCATCATTGCTGGTGGCGCAATAGGTATTGCACTGGCAAGGGTTCGTATTGATATCGACCTGAAGCGGGGTGCTCGCAGTGGTGCTGTTGCTGGCCGTGCAGGTCATTTGGCAGCGGTACCAAGTGCTTGCCGTTTGGCTGGTGGCGTAGGTGGCATTGGTGCTGGTACCCGAGGCATTGGCCCACGTGCTTCCATCCGCAGAGGTCTGCCATTGGAACGAGTAGCCTATAACTTGTCCGGGGTCGTTGCCTAAGGCAAGGGTAAACGGCGTGGTTGCACAAATGCTGGCCGGACCAGTGGTGGCACCTGGATTGGGCGTACCTGCGCACATGGTCAGCTCCATCACCGAGATGTCATCCAGTGAGATGTACCAAGGTGAGCTATTGATGGTGCCCTTGATGCCGACGTAGTACACGCCGGTGGTTGCCGGGGTGAAGTCTCCTTGTACCAGTTGATAGCCGCCGTTCACCAGTGCTTGGGTCACCAGCACGTTGGTCATGCCCGCATCCGTGGCCGATGCTCCATAGGCGAGCGTGAGGCTTGCATTGGCCGCAGTAGCCCCGTCCTGCCGTGCGTAGGCCGAGAAGCGGTAGGTGGTGCCGCCGGTGAGGTTGATGGCCCGGAACAACCACCTGGTGTTGCCATAGCGCAGGTATGCGTTGAAGCTGCCCGTGCGTGGGGTGCGGTTATAATTCGTCAAAGTGCTGTTGGCCGTCCATGTGTTGGTACCGGCTATTCCCTGTTGGGTCCAGCAGCCGGCCACCGTAGTTTGGTCGGTGTATCCGGTCTCGAAACCTTCTGCAAAAGGCGTATTGTCGGCCAGGCACGGCGTGGTGAAGTTCACCGCCGAATTCCACGCGCTAAGGGTGGCACCGCCGTCGCATACGCTTTGCACGTACACGGAATAGCTGGTTTGGGGCGCAAGGGGCGTGATCGCAAAGGCCGGGGTGCCGGATGCTACGTTGCCGCTGACCACCAAGCCTGTTGCACCACTGCCGGCGGCACCGCTGGTGCGCACTTCGTAGTTGTAGCTGTTGGCCCCGTTGTTGGTCCAGCCCAAGTTGGCGCTGGTGGCACCTACGCCGGTAACTGCGGCAACAGGCGGCGTGCAGGGGGGCGGGGGCAGCACCGTGAAGCAGTAGTCCTCGGTTTCGCCGTAGCTGTACGTTGTTTGCCCGTAGTTGGTGCTTGGGCTGTACCCTTCCACGTTCACTACGCGCATGCGGGTGGTGCCGGCCATGGTGCCGTAGGGAACCATGAAGGTGCCGGTTACGGTTTGGTTACCGCTTACGTTAGCGGCTTGGCTGTACACGGTTTCACCGGCATCAAGGAAGTTGCCGTTCTGGTTCCAATCGATGTAGATGGCAAAGCCGTTGTTGTAGTTAGTGCTGAGGTTGCACGTGGTCATGGTGAGGCTGAACGGCACGTTATCACCCGGTTGGGCGTTGGGGCCGGTTACGTAACCGGCGTAGTTGCCGTACTGGTTAACCAGGGAGCCGGGGCCGGGTGCAACAGTGGAGCAGTCGCTGCTGTTGTTCATGCTGCCCACGGTTACGTTGCTGATGTCCTCGTCCGCCGTATAGATGGCGTAGGAAGCCGGGTAGCCGCAAGCCGTGCAGGCATCGCCCATGGATACCTGCACCGGAGTGCTGTAGGCTGAGAGGCCGCTGGCGGTGCAGCTTACCTGGCAGCGGTAGTATTTGCTGCTGGTTTGGTTGGTCACCGTTTGCGTAAATGCAGTGCCCATGTTCACCACGCTCACCGTGAAGGCTGCATCATTGGCGCTTTGCCATTGGTAGGTAACACCGCTGCCCAACGTGGCATTTTGCAGGCTCAGGGTAAAGCTGCCTCCATTGGGGCAGGCCTGGGCCGAGCTGCTCAGCGTATTGCCGGGCGCCGGGGTGCCTGCGCAGGGCGGCGGAGGCAGTACCGTGAAGCAATAATCTTCCGTTTCTCCGTAACTATAGCCCAGAGTGGCATAGTTCGTTGTGGTGGGGAAGGTGGTTTCCACCGCCACCACGCGTATGCGGGTACTTCCCACAGTAGCCATATTGGGCACCGCGAAGTTGCCGCTTACGGTATGGGGCCCCGATTGTGCATCGGGTTGGCTGTACATCTGTTCGCTGTCCTGGAAGATGCCGTCCTGGTTCCAGTCCACGTAGATCTGCACGCCATTGCCGTAGTTGCCTCCGCAGGTGATCACATCCACGCTGAATGGCACCACATCGCCGGGCTGGGCGGAGGCCCCGGCCACGGAGCCGGTGTAGTTGCTGTAGCGGTTTTTGATGGAACCTGCGCCGGGGGCGGTGGTGGCGCACGTGCTGCTGTTGTTCATGCTGCCCACCGTCACATTGCCGATGTCTTCATCGGCGGTGCTGCTGGCATAGTTGGCCGCATAGGCGCCGCACTGGCAGGGGTCATTCAGCAAGCTTACTTGCAAGGCGGCGCTGGCCACCGTGCCGGTATTGGTGCAGGTTACTTGGCAGCGGTACCAGGTGGAAGCCGTAAGGCTGGTGGTGTAGGTGATGTTGGTGCTTGTGCCAGCTGCGTTGGCCCAGGTACTTCCGTCCGTAGAGGATTCCCATTGGTAGCTCACGCCGAGGCCCACGGTGCTGTTCTGAACGCCAAGGGTGAAATTGGTATTGGCGCAGATGTTGGATGGGCCTGTGGTGTTGCCCGGAGCTGGCAGTACACTGCAGGCGGAGGATGGAAGCAAGGTGATGCAATAGTCCTGTGAGGAGCCGCTGCCCATGCTCGTGCAGGCATCGCCGGCCCCGTTGGAATTTCCAGTTGCACGGCTGCGGATGCGCATCCGGGTAGACCCGGTAACCGCGCTGAACGGCACGGTGATGTTCACAGTTCCAGTAGAGGCGGAAGTGTACACTTGGGTCCATTCCGTGGTTGAGAAGGTGCCGTTACCGTCCCAGTCAAACCATACGGAAACAATGGCATCACTGGCAGTGCTGACCGCCAAGGCATACGTCATGCCTTTTTCCAAGGAAGTGGTCTGCGCCATCATCTGGTAATAGCTCGGGCCAGCGCCGCAACCGGTGGAGGTGGCCGACAGTGTGTTCAACGATACGCTCGCCAAGCAATTTCCACTGCCATTTGCTGCCACGCAATAGGCATTGCAAATGCAGGCATCGGTGTTCAACGTCACCTGCATTGGTGTGCTTGCCGCAGTAAGCCCACTGTTGGTGCAGGTCATTTGCACGCGGTACCAGGTAGAGGCTGTTTGGCTGGTGGCGTAGGTGGCATTGGTGCTGGTGCCGGTGCCGTTGGCCCAGGTGCTGCCGTCAGCGGAAGTCTGCCATTGGTAGGTGTAGCCCAGCGTAACACCGGGGTTGTTGGCCATGCCTAAGGTGAAGGTAGACCCTGTGCAAGCGGTGGCGGGGCCAGTAGTTGCACCCGGATCAGGCGTTCCGGCGCACAGCTGCACCATTTGTACGGAGATGTCGTCCAGGTACAACTGGTTCTGGTCGGCGATGGAGTAGCACTTGTAGCCAATGTAGTACACACCAGTGCTGGCCGGCGTGAAGTCCACTTGGTTGGTCAGCACAGTACTGGAATGGATCGCGGAATGATCCGCTAATGCATTTGTCATGCTGGCGGCATTGTTGTTGCTTCCGTAAGCCACGGCCATCCGTTCGGTGTAAGTGGTGCCGTCGTTGTTGAAATACTTGTACGACAACCGGTAGGTGCTTCCACCGGTAAGGTTCAGCCCTTGGGTGAACAGCCACGAGTTCATGTCCGGGCTGCCGCTGCCTGTGAAGCTCACATTGGCCACATTGCCGGTCATGCCGGCAGGTGCCGTTTTGGTGGTCCAAGGATTTCCGCTGATGACCTGGTTGCTCATGCAGATCGGCAGGGCAGGGGTGGTCACTCCATTGAAGTTTTCCGTATAGGGAATGTTGGCGGCATTGCAAGGAGTGGCAAAGTTCACCGGCCCGGCCCAAGCACTGTAATTCCCGCCGCAATCGGTGCGTACGTACAAGCTGTATACCGTGGCGGAAGCAAGGCCGCTGGCAGTGCCGTTTGCGCTAACGGCGTTGCCGCTGGCCGCCAGGCCCGTGGCACCACTGCCGCCCGCACCGGTGGTGCGCACTTCCCACTGGTAGCCATTGCCCGGGGGGGGCGTGTTGGCGGTCCATGAGAAGGCTGCCGAATTGAAGGTTATCGCGCCCATGGCAAGACCGGCTGGAGTGGAGCAGCCCTCGATCCGGAAGTTGTCAAATCCGTAATCCCAGTCGCCGCTTACCCAGGTAGCAGTGATCCGCACTTGGACATACTGGCCCACATAGGCGGCCATCGGGTAGGTCTTCTTGCGCCATCCGTCAAAGGCATCGTTGGTCACCGTCTCCAAATTGGTGAAGGTGGCCCCGAAATCCGTGGAAACCGCCACTACAAAGCTGCCCGAGTTGGCTGCCGGCGGGTCATAGTTATTGGTGCTGGAGTAATTGGAGGCCTTGTAATCAAAGGACAGTGTGAGGCCGGCAATGATGGGGCCCACATTGATGGTGCTGAACGTTCCGGTGGTTGCACTGCTGTGCAGGTTCTTGTAGATGTTGTTGCCCGGGTTGCCCGTAACGCCTCGTAAAGATCCAATGCTCCACCCCGAAGTGTTCCAGCCGGTGGGGGTAGTGGTGGTGGCAAAGGGTTCATTCCATGGCACAGGGGTGGTAGCCGGCGTGGTAAATGCCAGCGGCCCGGTCCACACGCTGGTGTCCGCAGCTGCGGAGCAGGTGCTGCGCACATAGATGTTGTAGGCCGTGTTGTTGGTGAGTCCGGTGGCGGTGGCGGTGGTGATGCCTGCCGCAGTGGAGCCGCTGGCGGTAGCGCTGCCGGGGTTGCCGGGCAGGCCTGTGGTGCGCACTTCCCACTTGTAGCCGTTGGCCGGGTTGCTGAAGCTGGCCGTCCAAGAGAAGGCTGCGCTGGCAGGGGTCACCGCACCCAAGGTAAGGGCGGTGGGCTGGATGCAGGCGGGCGAGAGCGCCACGCTGATGTCATCCAAGTACAGTATGCCCTGGCTGGCGGCTGCATAGCAGCGGAAGCCGATGAAGTAGTCGCCGGAAGTGGCCGGGGTAAAGTCCACAAAGGCGCTCTGGGCCGTGGTGGTCATGATGGAGGGGTAGTTGGCCAGTGCGTTCACCATGGCCGCCGCTGCGGCCGAGGTGCCGTAGGCCACGGACATCTTCTGCGTGTTGGTGGCCACGCTGCCCTTGTACTTGTAGCTGATGCGGTAGTTGGTGCCGCCGGTAAGGGTAAGTGCCTGGGTGTACAGCCAGGAATCCGAGGCGGCTGCGTTGTTGGCACATTGGGCGCTCTTGCCGGTCATGCCCGTTGGGGCGGTCACGGTGGTCCAATCGCTGCCGCTGATGGTTTGCCGGCTTATGCACGCAGGCAAAACGGGCGTGGTGGCGCCATCGAAGTTCTGGGCGTAGGGCACCGCCGTGGGGCCGCAGGGCGTGGTAAAGGCCACGGGGCCGGCCCACACGCTGGTGTCGGGGTTGTTGCAGGTGCTGCGCACGTACAGGTTGTAGGTGGTGGAGGCGGCAAGGCCCGTGGCCGTGGCATTGGTAACGCCAGCGGCCGTGGAGCCGTTGGCGGCCGCGCTGCCGGGGTTGCCGGGCAGGCCGGTGGTGCGCACTTCCCACAGGTAGCCGTTGGAGGGGGTGCTCAGGCTGCCGGCCCAGAAGAGTGATCCCGTGGTGGAAGTGGTCCCGATGGCAACGAGGTTGAACGGCGGCAGGCAGCTCGGTGCCGGTGCGATCTTGAAGTTGTCCAACCCGATGTCGGTGGAACCCGCATCGCTGGTGGCCTGCAGGCGCACCACGGTGGTGGCGGAGGTGCTGCTGAAGTCGAAGGTCTTGCTGCCCCATGCGGCGGCTATGCCCAGGTTGCTGCCGATCTGCTGGAAGGTGCCGGCGGCACCTCCGCTGGTGGATACCCACACGCCCAGCACGTCCGTGCCGCTGGTGTTGATGTAGTCAAAGGTGAGGCGGCTGGGGCCGGTGGCCGTGCTCATGTCGATGTACAGGTCCAGGCTGCCTTGCGAGCCGGAGGTGGCATTATAGCTGTGGAAGCGGGCGGAGTGTGTACCGGTGGATGCCACCGGGGTATATGCGCCGCTGTTGGAGGTCCAGCTGGCGGTGCTGCCCTGGTCATCCCTGCGCCAGCTGTTGTTGCCGCTGTAGGGGGTGTTGCGCCAGTTGAGCGAGGGCACGTCGCTGGTGCTGCACACGCTGGCCCAGTTCTCAAAATCCTCCGTGAAGGAAACGTTGTTGTAGGCGGCGTACGGGGTGGTGACCTGCGTAACGCCCACCGTGTTGCTGTAGCTGAAACTGGAGGAGTAGGAGCAGGACTGTTTCAGGCGGAAGTAGCGGGCTGCGGAAAGGGCAGGGGTGGTGTAGGTGGTGGCGGTGGCGCCGGGGATGGGCACCCAGCCGGTGCTGCCGTCGTTGCTCTGTTCCCACTGGAAGCTGATGCCGGTCACGGGATCGCCCGTACCGGTGGTGGTGATCACGGCGGTATTGCCCGCGCACACCGAAGACGGAGTGGCCGTGGCCACCGCAGCCGCCGGAGTGCCGCTGCAGGGGGTGAACAGGCGCACATTGTCCAGGCCGATGTCCGAGTTGTCCACCCCGTAATTGGTGGCACGGAAGCGGATGATGGTGGTGGGGGAGGTGCTGGTGACGGTGTATTCGGTGGAGGTGTTCCAACTTGCACCGGTCTGGCCCAACACACCGCCAAGGTCGGAGAAGGTGGTGCCCCCATCGGTGGAGATGCGCAGCTGCAGCACATCCGAGCCGCTGGTATTGATGTAGTCAAACTTCAGTTTGGTGCTGCCCGTGGCGGCGCTCATGTCCATGTAGAAATCCAGGCGGCCAGAGGTGCCGTTTGCGGCGCCCGTGCTGTGGAAGCGGGCAGAATAAGCGCCGCTGGTAAAGGCCGGCGTGTACATGCCGCTGCCCGCCGCGGTCCAGCCGGCACTGGCGCCTTGGTCGTTGCGGCGCCAGCTGCTGTCGGTGGCGGCGGGGGTGTTCAGCCAATTGCTGCCCGGCACATCGGTGGTGCTGCAGCGGTTGCTCCAGCTTTCGAAGCTTTGGGTGTAGCTGTTCACAAAGGCGAAGTAGGGCGTGGTGGTGTTGAGCGCGGTGGCATTGGTGGTGCTGCTTTGGCCCGAAGGGGTGCAGGTGGTGGTGCGGCGGTAGGAAATGGGGCCGCTATAGGGTGCCGTGGTATAGGTGGCGTTGGTGTTGGTACCCCCGGCATTGGCCCAGGTGGTGCCGCCATCGGTGCTCTGCTCCCAGAGGTAGGTGAGGCTGGCCGCCACGGAGCCGCCGGTGGGGGAGAGGGTGATGCTGGAACCCACGCACGTGGGGGTGTTGGCGGGAAGGGTGCCGGCTACGGGAGTGCCGGTGCAGGGGACGAGAAGGGAAATCTGGATATTTGGACGGCTGGACGGGTTCGTACCCGAACTGCCGGAATAACTGCCAGGCAACGCGGTCGGGTCCGGATTGTAACTGTCGCTGTACAGGTAGCGGACCATATTAGTGGCTGCAGTACTGTACCAGGAGCAGCCCGAATATCCCGGCGCGTTCTCATCAACGGCGATGATCAAGTTGGTGCCGTTGTAGCTGAACGGGCTGGAGAAGGTGATCTCCTTCCAGCCTGTGGTGGTAAGGTCCACAGTTCCGGTGAATACCATGGTCATGGCACTGGCTGGCGTGTAGTTCGCCGGTCCTGCCGTGAGGCTGGTTAATGCGGTATTGCCCACATAAACCGTCCAGTTATTGCTATTGGCGGGAGTAGCTGGCGTGCTGGACAGGTAGAACCTGATTTTGTCGATCAGTCCTGAACCACCGCCCCATCCGTTGGCGGTGAGTTCGCTTCCTAAATACAAGTTTTGACTATACGAATAGCCATATAGTCCATATATCGGCGAGGTGCTTAATGCGGTGGTTCCGGTTCCAATGGTCACCGTCTGTGCCTTTGCACTGAAGGTGAATCCGCCAGCCAGGAGCAGCAGCAGGAACAATGTTCGTTGCCACCACGTTCGCAGGGCGGCGTTTGGGTTGAGTAGGGAGGGACTCATGAGGTTGTGGTTTTTCGGTTCGGGGGAGATGGAGGTTTACTAGTGTTTTGGTATGGTTACTGCGCAAGGCAGGAAGGGAGGGGGACAGCAGGGGCGTAATGCCCGGGGAGAGAAGAAACGCGCAAGCCAATGGCAAGCGCGGGAGAGTAGGGAGTGCATGGGCGGTAGACCCGAATAAGTTGAGTGCTCGTTGACAGGATGCACATGGCGTGGCCAACTGGTCACCGGGGGGGCAAGCCGTTGGTTGGGTGAAATCGACCGCTAATGAAAATAGTTGATTTTACAAATGCAAGAAAAATAATTTTATCAACAGGAGGCAACCGATCACGAGTTGGTGCGTCCGCGCGGGAGTGCCTCGTCTTCCCGGTCTTCATTGCGAGGTCCCCTTGGCCGAAGCCGCCACGTCATTGCGAGGCCGCTTTGGGCCGAACCCACAACGTCATTGCGAGGCCGCTTTGGGCCGAAGCAATCTTTGATTTCCTTCCAGGGTCCCATCAAGGTCTCGCGCAGCGGACCTTGACGCAGGGTGCCACACCTGCAAGATCCCCTTCGGGAGACCTTGAGGGAACTCTTCACAACGTCATTGCGAGGCCGCCCTGGGCCGAAGCCACCACGTCATTGCGAGGCCACTTTGGGTCGAAGCAATCTTTGATTCCCTTCCTTGGGGGAACCAATTGCTTCGGACCTGTTAAGCGCACAGGTCCTCGCAATGACGGGGGGCGTCGTGGCGCGGCCCCATCCTGTCCATCCTGTAATCCTGTTCATCCTGTTCATCCTGTCAAAAAACCGGCATCAGCGGAATTAGAGATTGCTTCGGACCCGTTAAGCGCACAGGTCCTCGCAATGACGGGGGGGCGTACGTCATTGCGAGGCCGCTTTGGGTCGAAGCAATCTTTGATTCCCTTCCCTGGGGGAACCAATTGCTTCGGACCTGTTGCACGCACAGGTTCTCGCAATGACGGGGGTGTCGTGGCGCGGCCCCCATCCTGTCCATCCTGTAATCCTGTCCCCTCCCGCTCATCCTGTCAAAAAACCGGCATCAGCGGAATGAGAGATTGCTTCGGACCTGTTAAGCGCACAGGTCCTCGCAATGACGGGGGCGTCGTGGCGGAATCCGGCCCGGCCCAGCGCATAGCTTTGCCTGCCTAAACGCCAAACCATGAGCAGCGCCATGAAGGACATCAAGCGGGTGACCACGCGCACCCTGCAGGAAATGAAGCAGCAGGGCGTGCCCATCGCCATGATCACCGCGTACGATTTTTCAATGGCACGCCTGATGGACGGGGCCGGCGTGGACGTGATCCTGGTGGGCGACAGCGCCAGCAATGTGATGGCCGGCCACGAGACCACCCTGCCCATCACCTTGGACCAGATGATCTACCACGGCGGCAGCGTGGTGCGCGGCTGCTCCCGCGCCTTGGTGGTGGTGGACCTGCCCTTCGGCACCTACCAGGGCAACTCCAAGGGCGCGCTCAACTCGGCCATCCGCATCATGAAGGAAAGCGGCGCCCATGCGGTGAAGCTGGAGGGCGGCGCCGAAGTGATCGACAGCGTGGGGCGCATCCTTACCGCCGGCATCCCCGTGATGGGGCACTTGGGGCTTACCCCGCAAAGCATCTACAAGTTCGGCACCTATGTGGTGCGCGCCAAGGAGGAGGAGGAGGCCGACCGCCTGCGGCGCGATGCCAAGCTGCTGGAGGAGGCGGGCTGCTTCGCGCTGGTGCTGGAGAAGATCCCCGCCAAGCTGGCCGAAGAGGTGGCCAAGAGCATTTCCATCCCCGTGATCGGCATCGGCGCCGGGGGCGGCGTGGACGGCCAGGTGCTGGTGATGCACGATAT
>JAFEAI010000246.1 GCA_018266475.1 Bacteroidota bacterium | reverse complement strand
CGGCGCGGCTGTGGCTGGATGCGATCATTGATCCGTTGGACACGAGGACGTGGATCTCCATGGGGATCGAGGCGGCGCAGCAGGCCCCGGCGGAGTGGGAGTTCAATATGGGGGTGTTGCAGGTGTGAGGCTACAGTCCGTGCTTCTCATCTTGGACACAAATGGACCCCGAATGGACGCGGATTGGATCCGCGTCCATTCGGGGTCCATTCCGGAGCACGCATTCAGGTTGTGCAGCATGCCGATTTACTTTTGGAACATGGCCACGGCAAAACCTCAACCCGTAAAGCTCCTTGCCGGCGGCAACCCGCAGATTGCGAAAGGCTACGGAGAGGAGCCGGTACAGGCCTACCTGCAAGCCATCCCGAATTGGAAGCGTGCCGTGGCCATTGAATTGGATGCGTTGATCACCCGCGCCGTGCCCAAGGTGCTCAAGGCGGTGAAGTGGAACACGCCGATGTACGGCATGGAGGAAAACCGGTACTTCATGGGCTTCCACATGACCAAGAATTACGTCAAGGTAGCTTTCTTTCAGGGTGCGTTGTTGGAGCCGCTTCCGCCCGATGCCAGCACGCAGAAGCAGGTGCGATACCTGCACATCCATGAAAAGGATATGATGGACAAGAAGCAGATCATCGCGTGGGTGAAGCAGGCCGCGAAGTTGCCGGGGGATAAGATGTGAGGTGCAGGAACACCGCCACAAGCGCGAACGCCACACACTCATGCCCACACAAGTCCTATTCGGATGCATCATACGAGCGTGGGCTGTTGTGTGAATTGAGTGATCACTAGCCCTCCCGCAATACCCTTCAGTAATCCACCTGCGGCAAGCGCAGGATTCCGGAAATCCGGCAAATCCATTACCTTCGGTACATGAAAAAGGGTGAGGACCTCCTCGACAAGAAGACCGTACTCCGTTCACTGAAGAGCCTTCCCGATCGCTTCAACGCGGACGATGCCATTGAACGCATCATCATACTGGAGAAGATCGCCGCTGGTATTGCCGATTCAGAAGCCGGACGCACCATTTCCCTAGATGAGGCGAAGAAGCGGATGGCCAAATGGTTGAAGTAAGGTTCTCGGAGAACGCGATGCACGACATGGATTCCATCGCCGCATACATCGCACGCGATTCCGAATTCCATGCTGCAAAGCAGGTGGAACGGTTTTTCGCCAGTGTTGAACGATTGAAGACTCATCCACGCATGGGACGCATTGTTCCGGAGATAGGGCATGCTTCCATCCGTGAAATTTCCGTCGGTAACTACCGCTTGATCTATCACCTCAAGGAGGAGGATCTTGCCGAGGTGTTGACCGTTCATCATAGTGCGCGCAAGTTTCCTTTTGTTCGGGTGTTGCCCAACATCCGAGGCGTCCGCCGGAAGAGATAATGTGCTTGGCAAACAGCCTGGCTCAACCACTCGCCCGCGCTTGCAGCGCGCACGTGGAACAAGGCCATCGTTCTATTTTCGGAGCATGAACCCCAAAGTGGACTGGTTCTTCAACAAGGACACCCAATGGCAGGAGGCCTTCGCGGAATTGCGGGAACTCGCGCTGGAGAGCGGCCTCACCGAGGAACTGAAGTGGGGCCACCCCTGCTACACGCTCAACGGCAAGAACGTCTTCCTGATCCACGGCTTCAAGCACTATTGCGCAGTGCTCTTCCACAAGGGCGTGCTGCTGAAAGACCAAGCGGGCCTGCTGGTGCAGCAAACCGTTAACGTGCAAGGCGGGCGGCAACTGCGCTTCACATCCCTCCGTGAAATCCGGAAGTTGGTGCCCACCATCCGCGCTTACATGCAGGAGGCGGCAGAAGTGGAGCGGCTGGGCCTGAAGGTGCCGATGAAGCAGACTGCCGAGTACGACATGCCGGAGGAATTCAGTCGGGCGCTAAAGGAGATGCCCGGATTGAAGCAAGGCTTCAACGCGCTCTCGCCGGGAAGGCAGCGGGGCTACTTGCTCTACTTCGGTTCAGCCAAGCAGGCCAAGACGCGCCAAGCGCGCATTGAGAAGCACGTGGACCGGATCCTGGAAGGAAAAGGATTGGACGATTGAGCCACATTTCGCCTTGGTGGGCCTCTGCCCTGGGATCGTTCACATCCGGTGACCTTGGCCGATGGGATGGCAGAACCCATCGCAAAATGCCGTACAACACCATTTTCACCTTTGCCGTTGCCACTCTGCTACTTGCCTGCGCCCAACCCGAAGCCAACGAGAACAACGTTCAGCCGTCTACTGACCTCAGCAAGTTACAAGCCCAAGTGGCGGCCATCACCGGCAAGGCTTACGCCGAACCCACCAACCAGGCGGCTCCACAAGGTTGGAACGCCGAAGAAGCACCAAGTGGCGGTCAACAGCCATACGCTTTCTCCGGCCAACAACAGCCCATGCAGGATCAAGGCGGCATGCGGACCATCACCCTCCCCAGCACCTTCTCCGGGATAGCCATGGCCCAGCTGCAAGTGCCAGCACGGTGGAAGGTGAAGACCAATGCCAGCGAATCGTGGTATGTGGATGAACCGGACCTGAAGGTGAAGGACGTGAACCTGCAGTCCTTCATCACGCCGAACAGCCAAATGGCCCAAGTGTACCAGCAGAACGGCGGCAAGGTGCGCCAGCCGATGACCCCGGAACAAGTGTTGCAACAGGATATCGTTCCCCAGCTCGGGAAGCAAGGCTATGAGCTGATCGGCAGCAGCGATGCACCGGAAGTGGCCCGCACCGCGCAGCCCGGCATGGACGGCCTGTATGCCATCGGCCAGCGGCGCAACACCTGCAAGGCGAACATCAGCACGTGGCGCAAAGGCGACCAACGCATGGCCTTGTTGATGCAATGGTCCATGATGGAAACACCCGACATGACGAATTGGAGCTACTACTTCACCCGGCTGGATGCGCCCGCCGCCCGGTTTGAGCAGGAGAAAGCCGCCTTGCTCTCCGCTTACGCCAGCCTGCGCTACAACCCGCAATACTTCGCCGCCTATGCGCAAAGTGAACAGCAAAAGGCCGGACAAAGCTGGGCGGCGCACAACCAGCGCATGCAGGCCAACCAGGCCGCCTTTGATGCCCAGCAACAGACGCACCGGGAAACCTGGGATGCCATCAACAATGCCAGCATGGGTGCCTACCAGGACCGCATGGGCAGCATGGACCGCATGCAGAACGCCACCATCAACGCCATCCGTGGCGAACAGGATGCATACAACCCCTATACCGGGGAAAGCGGCAAGATCCAGAGCGGCTACGACAACTACTGGATGAACCGGGACGGCCAATACATGGGCACCAACAGTGTGATGTACGACCCCAACGTGAACAGCGACCGGACCGACCAGTGGAGGCAGGTGCCCACCAAGCCTTGATGGCGTTGCAACGCGCTCAAGCCTTCTTCACAAACTCGCTCTTGAGCGCCATCGCGCCGAAGCCCTCGATCCGGCAATCGATGTTGTGGTCGCCTTCCACCAGCTTGATGTTCTTCACTTTGGTGCCGGCCTTCAAGGCCTTGGGCGCACCTTTCACCGCGAGGTCCCTCGCCATCACCACATCATCGCCGTCCTTGAGCACATTGCCGTTGGCATCCTTTACCACCAAGCCCGCATCCTCGGCGGCCAGCTGGTCCGGATTCCATTCATGGCCGCATTCGGCGCACATTTGGCTTTGGCCCGTGGGATAGGTGATGGCGGAGCGGCATTCGGGGCAGGGGGGCATGTCGGTCATTGAAGCTCAATTCAGCCCGCGAAGGTACCTCCCCTGCAAGGGACGCTAACTTCGCCGCTGCACATGGCAGCACAACGATCAAGCATCCGGACTTCCACCTTCTCCTTCCTGCGCGACCTCGCCAAGCACAACGACCGCGATTGGTTCCAAGCCAACCGCACCCGTTATGAGGATGCGCTGGCCAACATGCGCGACTTCGCCGATGCGCTGATCGAACGGATGCGCAAACACGACCGCATCGCCACCACTGACGGCAAGGATGCGCTGTTCCGCATCTACAGCAACCTGCGCTTCCATCCACACCGGCCACCCTACAAGGAGCACTTCGCCGGCGGGCTGAACCGCGTGAAACCCGCGCTGCGGGGCGGATATTACTTCCACATCCAGCCCGGTGCCTCGTTCATCGGCTGCGGTTTTTGGAACCCGGAGAAGGAGGACCTGCAGCGCATCCGCACCGACATCCTGTACGAACATCCCACTTGGGACAAGATCCTCAAAGGCAAGCGCCTACTTGCCCACTGGGGCGAAATGGATACGGAGGACCAGTTGAAGACCGCGCCCAAGAACTTTCCGAAGGAGCACCCGGCCATTCATTTGTTGCGGCAGACACGCTACACCTTCTACCACGCATTCACCGACAAGGAAGTACAGGCAGCCGGTTTCGTGGACCGCGTGGATGAGCACTTCAAGGCCATCCGCCCGTGGTTCGACCACATGAGCGAGGTACTGACCACCGACGAGAACGGGAACCCGATATAGGTGCCGCTGCCCGGGATGAGGGCATTTGCGGAGAATGCGCCACTTATTCTCCGCACTTTTTGCGGAGAATAATGCGGGCCACCGCACCCCTACTGCCCCACAGCGCCCGTGCCGCCCTGCTCCAACTTGCTTGCGGCGTCCACTTCCTTCAGCACCGTGTTGCCGGTGAACGTGCCGCCCTCCTCCTTCAGCGTGGCGCCGCCCAGCACAGGCCGCTCGCGACGCAGCACGAACACCGTGCCGTTGCCGGTGAACTCACAGCCCTTCACCTGCACGGTGGAGCCGTCCACTGCGGCAATGGCCACCTTGTTGCCGCTAAAGCGGCCGCCCTGCACGGTGGCCTCGCCCGAGCGCGCCACGCGCAGCGCCGTGAAGGGCAGGTCCGCGAAGGTGCAGTTGCGCAACAGCACGTGCGAGGCCCGCATGCTGACGGCGTTCCGCTCCACGCCTGCCGCAGTTGCCGACGCCTGCCCGAAGCTGCACCGCTCCATGGTTCCGTCCGTTTCGGCAAGGTCGATGCAATCCACATGGGCACCGGTGAAATAGGAATCCGCCAGGCGGAACGAGCAGCGGACGGCGCTTACCGCCGCATCGCCGAAGGCCTCCTCGATGGCGCACTTGTCCATGCGCACATCGGCGCCGATGAAGCTGAGCATGCCCGCATGGCGCACCCCGGCGCACCACAGGTTGCCGCCACCGCTGATGCGCAGCCCGGTGATGCGCACGCGCGTTCTTCCCGTGCCGTTCACGGCGATGGATCCCCACGGCGCGGCCTCATCCTGTGGCCGGATGAACACGGGGTTCACGTCCGTGCCGCGTGCATGCAGTTCGCCGTTGATCACCACGCTCACGCCCGGCGCCATGAACCAGCGCGCTCCTTTTTCCAGCACCACGGCCATGCCTGCGGGCAGCACCAGGTCGTGGTCGATGTCGTACTTGCCGCGCACGAAGCGCAACGTGTCCCGGTTGGTGCGGAACTGCAGGAGCCAGGGATCCAGCGCGGGTTCGGCGGGCGCCGCCGCTTGGGCCGCAGTACCGATAAAGCCTTCCACATCGGGATGGAACAAGCGCCGCAGGAATTGTTCGCGCTTGCGGTCCACTTCGGCCTGCACCAGGCCCAGGTTGCGGCCCTTGGCGAGCACGGGCACCACGGTGGTATCAATGGCCAGCAGGCGCGCGGCCCACGCTGCACTGTCGGCACGCAGCCGCTCCGCCGTCCGGAGGATGCGCTGCTGGTTTGCGGCCTCGGCGTATGCGCTGCGGAAGGCCTTGGAAAGGGCCTCCCCCGGCACAGCGGTGGAGGCACCACGCATGGCGAACAAGGGAACTATGGTGTGTGTGACGGCATCCTGCATGGCTCCAGATGCACCGTCCAGCAGGTCCGTGCGCAGGGTGGCGCAGGCCAGCAGGCCCACTGCGGCGGTGGCTGCGGTATCGAAGCGGCCTGCCGCAGCGTTGCCCGGCCGTCCTATGCTATCGGTGGCGGAGGAGCGGAACCGTTCGCCGCCCGTGCCCGGGCCATCCGGCCCGATCAGCTCCATGGCCACCGGTGCGTGCTGCAGCAGGTAGGCCGGAGTGATGCGCTCCTGCACCAAGCAGGGTTCCGCCTTGCGCCCGTCGCGTTCCAGCTTCACCACCTTCACCGGCGGCGCCATGAGGGGCAGCGAATCCGCAACCGCCTGCGCATACAGCACTTCCAGCGAGGCCAGGTCGGCCGGGGCCAACAGCAGGGAAACGGCGCCCTCGAACGGATGCTCCTCCGGGAAATCCAACCCGATCGCGCGTTCATTGCCTCCCAGGGCGGCCACCTGCGCGGTTCCTTCCTGCCCGTTGGCCTGCAGCTTTGCCCGCCCCTCCCCTTCGGCGGTCAGCTGCATCAGCTCCGCATGGCCTTCGGCGTGCTGCCCCGGCCGGTGGTCGAACAGCTCCTGGAAGGCCATCACCTCATCGGCCTTGATCCCCAGCGGCCAATGGCCCGTCATGCGCTCGTATGGCAGCAGGGAGAACAGCATGAAGAGCGCCACGGCAGGCACGGCCAGCCCGAAGATCCAGGCCTGGCCCGTGGGTTTGCTCCGCTTTCCCTTTCTCATCGCCGCAGACGGGTCACCGCTTTTTCACCGGGCTGAGCAGGTACACCAGCACGGCCACCGCCGTAAGCGCGATGGCACTAAGCATCAGGTCAAGGCCCAGCAAGGCGGCGATCATCATCAGGGGAACGCCCAGCCCGCGGCCGTTGCCGCTGCGGCTGAAGAAGCCTGCAATGATGACGGCCCCGGCGATCAGCACCGGCTGCCACACCTCGGAATGGATGTGCCGCACCAACAACGCCAGCCCGAAGGCCGGCACCAGCAGCAGCAGGCGGATGATGGGGCCGCGCTCCACCGGGCGAAACCCCCGGTTGTAGGCCCAGCCCACCAGCGTAAGGGCCACGAACACCTGCAACAGCAGTGCCATCACCGCACCGGTGCCTTCCGGCAGCAGGTGCATCCATTCGGTGATCCGCTCACGCATGTCGGCGAAGGTCCATCCCGATCAGCGCCTTGCGCGGCACTTGCGGCGCCTTTCGCCAACAGGCCAACGTGGGAAACCTCCGGTCGTCAGAGGTAGCGGGCCATCCACGTGTTCCGCATCGGCGTGCGGAACCGTGCATCCATGTCGCCCTTGGTGGCCACCAGGTCGTCATACACCATGGTGTCGCCCGTGAGCCGGCCTTCCTTTACCAATCCCTCCAGCTCCGGCACGCGGCAGGTGTGCAGCACGCTGTCCTTCTCATACACCACCACCATGCGGTCGGTAAGCTGCAGGCCGAGGTCGCGCTCCAGCTCCTTCACCAAGCGGGTGCTGGCATCGATGGCGCCGCCGCAGATGCGCATGTCCTTGATGTCGGCGCCCAGCGCGATCAGATGGTCGTTCAGCACTTCCAAGGCGCCCACCACCACCTGGCCATGCGAACGCCACGCACCGGTGAAGGCTGTGCCGCGCTCGCGGATCATGGCCTGTTGCCCGGCGGATAACGGCGTGGCGCTCTTGTAGATCCATACCCGCGCATCGGCAGGCAACGCATCGAAAGACGAAAGAGTGGCTGAGGCTTGCATGGGGCAAAGATCGGCCATTCCAAGGGAATGGCAGGAACGGTTCACCGCACCACCACCCGCCCCGCTTCCCCACCTTCCTTCCCGATGACCTCCACCACATAGATGCCGCCAGCGAGCGCGGATACATCCAGCACAAACCGGTCGCCACGGGGCACGCCCGGCACGGAGAGCACCTGTCCCGCAAGATTGCGCAACGTCCATCGATCGCCGGGCTGCCAGCAGCGCAGCACTATGAGCCGGTCGGTGGCGGGGTTGGCCGCAGAAGTAGCCGTTGGACCGTTCCTCCGTTCCGATGAGGGGATGGCAGGCTCCGTTTACTTTCGCCCTATGAGCGCGTATGTAAAACACCTCTCCCTTGCATGTGCCGCAGGCCTTTTCGCCATCAGCCTGCACGCACAGGAAGCATCGCCGAACGAAGCCCTCTGGCTGCGCTACGGCGCCATCTCGCCCGATGGCGGCACCATCGCATTCAGCTTCCAGGGCGACCTGTGGACCGTGCCCAGCACAGGCGGGGCCGCCACCCTGCTCACCACCAGCGAGGCCTACGAGCGCTCCCCGGTGTGGTCGCACGACGGCAAATGGCTGGCCTTCGCCAGCGACCGCCACGGCAACCTGGATGTGTTCATCATGCCTGCCACCGGCGGCCCGGCCACCCGCCTTACCGAGCACAGCACCGCTGACATCCCCAGTGATTTCACGCCGGACAACAAGCACGTGCTCTTCAGCAGCAGCCGCATGCACAGCACGGCGGACCGCCAATTTCCCGGGCGCGGCTTCGGCGAACTGTACCAGGTCTCCGCCAATGGCGGCAAGGCCCTGCAGCTGATCTCCACCGCCGCCTACAATGCGCGCTACAGCCCCGATGGTTCCACCGTGGTGTACCAGGACAAGAAGGGCTTCGAGAACAACTTCCGCAAGCACCACACCTCCTCGGTCACCCGCGACATCTGGACCTTCGACCGCGGCACCAAGGTCTACAAGCAGCTCAGCACCTACGCCGGCGAGGACCTGGAGCCTGTGTTCAGCCCCGATGGCACGGAGGTGTACTACATCAGCGAGGAGAAGGGCAGCATGAACGTGTTCCGCCGCAGCACCCAGGGCGGCCCCTCCACGCAGGTCACCTTCCTGGAGAAGGACCCCGTGCGCTACCTGAGCATCAGCAATAACGGCACGTTGTGCTTCAGCTTCCGTGGCGGCCTGTACACCATGGCCCCGGGAGGCCAGCCCGTGCGCCTGCGCATTTCCACCGCAGTGGACCCGCGCTACACCGCGCAGCGCACCGTGCCCGTAACCGGCGGCGCCAGCGAAATGAGCCTCTCCCCCAACGGCAAGGAGGTGGTGTTCGTACAGCGTGGCGAAGTGTTCGTGTCCTCAGTGAAGGAAGGCACCACGCGGCGCATCACCAACACGCCGGAGCAGGAACGGTCCGCCAGCTTCAGCCCCGACGGGCGCAGCATCATCTACGCCACCGAGCGCAACGGCAGCTGGGACCTGTACCGCACCTCGCTCACCCGGCCGGAGGAAAAATATTTCTTCAATGCCACCGTGCTGAATGAAGAACCGCTGCTGGCCACGCCCGCCGAGGAATTCCAACCGCTGTGGAGCCCCGACGGCAAGGAGGTGGCCTACTTGGAGGAACGCACCGCCATCAAGGTGCTGAACGTGGCCACGAAGAAGACCCGCACGGTGCTTCCGGCCACCAAGAACTACAGCTACACCGATGGCGACCAATTCTTCTCCTGGTCACCGGACAGCAAGTGGCTGCTGGTGGAATTTCTGCAGGACAAGCAGTGGATCGGCCAATGCGGACTGGTGAAGGCGGACGGCACGGAGCCCGTGGTGAACCTCACCAAAAGCGGCTACGGCGGTTCGCACCCCCAATGGGCACTGGACGGAAAAGCCATGCTGTGGTTCAGCGGCCGCGACGGCATGAAGGCGCAGGCCAGCTGGGGAAACCAGATGGATGCCTACGCCTTGTTCTTCACCCAAGCAGCCCTGGACACCTTCCAGCTCAACAAGGAGGAATACGACCTGATGAAGGAGAAAGGGGATAATGACGCAAAAGGCAAGGATGCAGGAAAGGAAGGCAAGCCGGCCAAGGAAGGAAAGGAAGGAAAAGGGGAAAAGGGAAGCAAGAAGGACAGCACGGTGGCCCCGTTGAAGTTCGAGCTGGACGGCATCGAAAACAGGAAGGTGCGCCTGACCATCAACTCCAGCGACCTGGCCGATGCGCTCTTGAGCAAGGACGGCACCAAGCTCTACTACCTGTCCGAGTTTGAAAAAGGCTACGACCTGTGGCAGACCGACTTACGCACCAAGGAAACCAAGCTGCTGGCCAAAACGGGGGTGGAAAACCCCGGCAGCTTGGAGATGGGCAAGGACGGAAAGTTCATCTTCCTGCTGAACAACGGCGGCATTTCGTACGTGAGCACCGAGAACGGCGAGGTGAAAGGCGTTCCCTTCAAGGGCGAAATGACCCTGAATGAGGCCGCCGAACGCGCATACCTCTATGAACATGCTTGGCGCCAGGTGCTGAAGAAGTTCTACGTGAAGGACCTGCAAGGCACAGACTGGGATTACTACAAGAAGGAATATGCACAGTACCTGCCCTGCATCAACAACAACATCGACCTGGCCGACCTGCTTAGCGAGCTGCTCGGCGAACTGAACGCTTCGCATACCGGTGCGTACTTCCGGCCTTCCAAGCCGCAGGGCGATGAGACCGCGCGCTTAGGGCTCTTCTATGCCAACGACACGCTTCCCGGCCTTACCGTGGCCGAAGTGGTGCAGCGCTCACCGGTGGTGAAGGCGGATTCGAAGATCAAGGCGGGCACGGTGATCGAAAAGATCGACGGGGAGGCCATCACCGGCAAAGTGGACCCGGCCCGCTTCCTGAACCGCAAGGCCGGCAAGAACGTGCTGCTCTCCTTGTACGACCCCGGGAAAGGCACGCGCTGGGCGGAAGTGGTGAAGCCGATCGCGGCCGGTGAAGAGGAAGCGCTGCTCTATCGCCGCTGGACGGAGCGCAACCGCCATGCCGTGGACAGCCTCAGCAACGGCCGCATAGGCTACGTGCATGTGCAAGGCATGAACAACGAGAGCTACAAAACGGTGTATGAGGAAGTGCTCGGCCGCCTGCACGACAAGGATGCCCTGGTGGTGGACACCCGCTTCAACGGCGGCGGCTGGCTGCACGATGACCTGGCCACCTTCCTGGCGGGAAAGGTGTACATGCACCTGCTGCCGCGCGGCCAGGAACTGGGCACCGAGCCGCAATTCAAGTGGAGCAGGCCCAGCGTGGTGCTGATGAACGAGAGCAACTACTCCGATGCCCACATGTTCCCTGTGACCTACCGCGCCCTGGGCGTGGGCAAGCTGGTGGGCATGCCCGTGCCGGGCACCGGCACCGCCGTGTGGTGGGAGCGCCTGCAGAACGGCGTGATATTCGGCATTCCGCAGGTGGGCATGGTGGACAACAACGGCAAGTACCTGGAAAACCAGGAGCTGGAACCGGACGTGCGCCAACCCAACGAGCCACGCCTGTACAGCACCGGCACGGACCAGCAGCTTGGGGCGGCGGTGAAGGTGTTGTTGGAGTAGCCCTTCGGGTGAGTTCGTGGGGCGTGGTTCGTAGGATCCCACGAACTACCAACCACGAACTATACCCAATTTCACAGCTTCCCCCGCCTCGGCGATCAGCTCGGCGATGATCCTTCCGGATCCATTTGAACGAAAAAAGCTTCGGAATCCTTCGTTTAGAAGCTACAAACAGGCGCTATGCTTTGCCCTACAGCTCCTTCGTGCCAAGCAGCTTCACCATCCGGTCGAAGTCGCTTTCCAGTTGCTTCATCTCGCGGGCGCGGTAGGCCTCAAACTCCTTTTCCGCCTTTCGGATGGCCTGCTGATGCGTGATCTTGCCACTGCCCTGCAAGGCCTTTCGTTTCAGGCCCAGGATCTGGTGGTCCAATGCGGCAACCCAGTCGGCCATGGCCATCGGGGCCTGCTCCAATGCTTGGAATTCGGCGAAGTCAAGAAATTGCGACACCAGCAGATTGAGCCGCGTTAGTTCCGCTTCGGTCAGGTAGTTCTTGGCGATCTTTACATCGTCCTTGGTGATGTAGTCGCCCCGGAAGCTGGTCATGCCCACCATGGGCTTCTCGTTGCTGACCCGGCCATGGATCACCTCGGCGGCGGTGTGTTCATGTACGGCGAAGTGCAGTTTGTTCTGCACCGTGGCGAAGAACTTCCGGGTCATGTCCGCGCGCGGGTCATAGTCGGTGGCGGTTGCGTAGATATCCGTGATCTGCTGGTAGAAGTTGCGTTCCGAGGCGCGGATGTCGCGGATGCGCTGCAACAATTCCCTGAAGTACCGCGAGCCGCCCTGCTTCAGCCGTTCGTCGTCCATGGTGAATCCCTTCTGGACGTATTCGTGCAGCCGCTGCGTGGCCCACTGGCGGAACCGCGTGGCCACCTGCGATTGCACGCGGTAGCCGATGGCAATGACCATATCGAGGTTGTAGTGCCGGGTGTTGTAGTTCTTGCCATCGGCGGCAGTTGTAAAGAATTCCTTTACAACTGCCGCTTGGGACAGTTCGCCATCGGCCAGGATGTTCTTCACGTGCTGGCCAATGTTCTGTTTTGTGGTGCTGTAGATCTCTGCAATCTGGTTCTGCGTCAACCACAGGTCCGCGTCTGCGAAGCGCACCGAGACCTTGGTGATGCCGTTCTCGTCCTGGTATAGCACGAGCTTGTTATCGGGCTTGTCCGTCTTCATTGCTTGCATTCCGGGCGGATTGCCCACTGCACCGGCTAAGGTAGGCTGGCGCGCCTGCAACCGATCGAATCCTGCACCAGCGTGAAGCGCTGATGCCTCACAGCTTCCCCGCCTCGGCGATCAGCTCGGCGATGTCCTTCACCACCACCTTGCCCTCACTGCCCACGGCCTTCACGCCATCGGTGAGCATGGTGTTGCAAAAGTTGCAGGCCACCGCCACGATCTGCGCTCCGGTGCCCACGGCCTCCTCGCTGCGTTCCACGTTCACTTCCTTCTTCCCGGGTTCCGCCTCCTTCCACATCTGTGCGCCGCCGGCACCGCAGCACAGGGCCTTCTCCTTGCTGCGCTTCATTTCCACCATGGCCGTGTCCAGGCTTTGCAGCACTTCGCGCGGGGCTTCATACTCCCCGTTTCCCCGGCCTAAGTAGCAGGGGTCGTGGTAGGTGATGTGCTTCCCTTGGAAGGTGCCCCCTTCCACCTTGATGCGCCCTTCCTTCAGCAGGGTGTTGATGAACTGGCTGTGGTGCATCACCTCGTACGTGCCGCCCAGCACGGGGTATTCGTTCCGGAAGATATTGAAGCAGTGCGGGCAGGTGGTGACGATGCGCGTGATGCCGTATCCGTTGAGCACGGTGATGTTCTGCAGTGCCTGCATCTGGAACAGGAACTCGTTGCCTGCCCGGCGCGCGGGATCGCCGGTGCAGCTTTCCTCGTTGCCCAGCACGGCGAACTTCACCTTGGCCGCGTCGAGGATCCTTGCAAAAGCGCGCGTCACCTTCTTGGCCCGGTCATCGAAGGAGCCGATACAGCCGATCCAGAAGAGCACTTCGGGTTTCTCGCCTTTGGCGGCGAGTTCGGCCATGGTGGTGACTTTGATGGGATCGCTCATGTGCAGGGCTGTTGTCGGTTGTCAGTTGTTAGTTGTTAGTTGTCAGTTGTTAGTTGGCGGTTGTCAGTTGTTAGTTGTCGGTTGTTAGGGGCTTACGCAGTGGATTCCATGTCCTCGTCCGCCTCTCCATCCTCAAGATCCGTGGGAGGTTCCGTGAAGATATCTTCTTCCTGCCCATAAGGTTGTGGAGGCTCGGCCAAGTGCTGACCGGGACCTCCCATCCGCTTAAGGTAGTTGACGTACCCGTTCACCACACGCAGGGCTTCCTCTGCCAATGCCCAGTGCTGTTTAAGAACTTCCTTCGAGATGTACTCCTCATCATAGGCCGCAGTGAGATGATCTTTGGTCTCATTCAACGAGCCTTTCGCCATGCGGCAAAATCGGGCATTGTCATTTTCATGGTATCGGCCATAACCCTCCGCGATGTTCGCACAAGGACCGCGGCTGGAACGAATGATCTGGTCCGTGAGGCGAAATTTCTCCTCGGAAGGGAACTCTTTGGATAGTTTTGAAATCGCTTTCCGCAATACCCTGCACTTCTGCCATGCGATCAGCTCGGTGAAGGAATGCAGGGATCCGTTTTTCATTGGTTTTGGTTGTTAGTTGTCAGTTGTTAGTTGTCAGTTGTTAGTTGTCAGTTGTTGGTTGTCAGTTGTCAGTTGTCGGTTGTCAGTTGCTGGTTGTTGGTTGTTGGTCGGAGATAGGTCGGCAGCCTGACAACCAGCAACTAACAACTGACAACTACTCTTCACTCCACTTCATCCGCTGGTCCGGCCCAAACGCCCACGCCGCCCCGTTGTTCTCGATCGTGGTGAACATGGCGTTTAACGACGGGCGGGGCTTGCTTTGCTCCATTACCAAGTAGCGGCGCATGTCCAGGATGATACGTACGGGGTCGATGTTCACCGGACAGGCCTGGGTGCAGGCGTTACAGGTGGTGCAGGCCCACAGCTCCTCCTCGCTGATGCGGCTGAAGAGGTCCTTGCCGTCGTCTTCCCACTTGCCCTTGGCATCGATCACGTGCCCCACTTCCTCCAGGCGGTCGCGCGTGTCCATCACCACTTTGCGCGGGCTGAGCAGCTTGCCGGTGAGGTTGGCCGGGCACACGCTGGTGCAGCGCCCGCACTCGGTGCAGGTGTAGGCGTCCATCAGGCTCTTCCAGCTGAGGTCGAACACGTCCTTGGCGCCGAAGTGTTCCGCAGGCAGGCCGTTGGCGGGCTCCGCCGGCGGCGCGGGTGGAGGGACGGAGGGGTCCAGCATGCTCTTCACTTCCGCCGTGACGCGCGGCATGTTGTTCATCTGCGTCTTGGGCGCCAGCTTGCTGTACCACACGTTGGGGAAGGCCAGCAGGATGTGGAAGTGCTTGCTGTAGGGCAGGTAGTTGAGGAAACCGAGGATGCCGATGATGTGGAACCACCAGCTGACGCGCTCGATGGCGATGAGGGTTGAAGGTGCAAGGGTGGAAAGGTGCAAGAGTTCCGCGAGGTATGCACTTACCGGAAAGGCGCCAGCTTTGATGTAGTGCCCCTCGCCCATGCCTTGCAGCGTATGGTCCGCCGCGTTCATCAGCAGGAATGCGCTCATCAGCAGGATCTCGAAGGTGAGGATGAGGCCGGCATCGGTACGCGGCCATACGGTCATTTCCCGGTTCCAGAAGCGCGGTATGCGCAGGATGAAGCGGCGCACCAGGAAGATGGCGCAGGCCAGCCAGGTGAGCAGGGCGAGCACCTCGAAGGCGCCGATGAGGAAGTTGTAGAAGCCGCCGAGGAAGCTGAACACGCGGTGGGTGCCGAAGATGCCGTCGATAATGATCTCCAGCACCTCGATGTTGATGATGACGAAGCCGGCGTACACCAGGATGTGCAGGATGCCGGCCACGGGGCGCACCACCATCTTGCTTTGGCCCAGGGCCACGCGGGCCATTACGGCCCAGCGCTCGCTGCGGCGGTCGTTGATCTGCTCCTGGCGGCCCAGCAGGATGTTGCGGCGGATGCGGCGCACGTTGCGCGCAAACCACCATGATGCCAGCGCGAGTGCAAGTACGAAAACGACGGATGCAATGCTCATGGCGCGGTGGTTGGCGGGTAGGCCTCGCGGATGCGCTCAATGTCCGAGCGGCTGAGCTTGGGCAGCTTGTCCTTGCGGCCAAAGATGCTCAGGTAGCGGTGGGGGTTCAGCCGCACATCCTCCAGCAGCAGGTCCATTTGGTGCGTGGCAGCGTTCAGGTTGTTGTACAGGCTGTCGTCCACCATCAGCTTGCCCAGGGTGCCCTTGCCGCTCTTCAGGCCGGCCATCAGCTCCTTCAGCTCCTTGCTGGTGCCCTCCAGGTCGGCCATCATGCGCTCCAGCCGCCCGTGCGCAAAGGCGGCCGTGGCACTGTCCATGTTGGCAAGGATGTTGGTGATGCGTTGGTTGCTGGCGGCCAGGTTGGCCCCCACTTTGTCCGCATTGGTGAGGATCCCGCTCACGTGGCCGCTCTCCTTGGCGATGAGCGCATCCAGCCTGGCCGTGGTGGAGTTGATGTTCTCCAAGGTGCCGCGCAGGTTGGTGAAGCTGGCATCGATATCATGCCGTGCCTTGGGGTTGAGGATGACCTGCATGGAGTTGAGCAGCGAATCGGCACTGGCAAAGAGGGCTTCCACCTTGCGCTTGAGCGGGTCTATCTGGCTGCCCACGGATTCGGTAAGGCTCATTTCGGCCCCGCCCAGCAGCGTGTCGCCACTGACCGCAGGGGCGCCGCTGCCCAAGGTGATCCGCACCCCGCGCGAGAACAGGTCCACACTGTACAGGTCGGCCTTGCTGTCCTTGGTCAGTTTCAGCTGCTTGGCATGGATCATCAGCGTGAGCGCGATGCGCCCGGTGCCGTCCCCCAGCATTTCGGAGCCCAGCACCTGCCCCACCTTGTAGCCGTGGAAGAGCACCGGCGTGGCGTCATTGATGCCCGAAATGTCCGGGTATACGGCGTAATAGATGTGCCCCCGCTTCAGCAGGTCCTTGCCCTTGAGGTAGTTCAGTCCGAAGATCAGCAGGGCGATCCCCGCGATCACCATGATCGCGATGGAGTATTGGCGTTTGATCCACAGCACGGGGCAGGAGTTTTGTTATCGGTCGCGGAGCAAATTAACGGCTTGCTGCAGATCGATGCGCTCGCCATCCTTCCAAGCGGTGATAAAAGCCCCGTCAAATCCCTTTTCCTTGCAGCTCTTCTGCAGCTTCCTGGCCCCGTCGAGGTCTTCTGCGCTGCCCACGCTGTAGCGCCACAGGTCGCCTACCTTGGTCTCCTCCACGTCCAGCCCGCGGAACTTGCCCGAGGACAGGGGAATGCGCTTGCTGCTGGTGGCCACCTGCACCTTGAAGCGCACGCCCTCCGCACCGCCGGCCGCCGGTTTGGCCGCAGCTTCCGGGGCCTTGGGCTCGGGGGCCAGGTTCACGTCCTTGCTTTCCAGGCGTTGCGCATATTCCTTGAAGGCCCTGTAGATGCCGGAGGCCAGCACCTCCTGCCCCTGCTTGCCCTGCATGAAGTCCTCCTCCTTGGGGTTGCTCAGGAAGCCCAGCTCAATGAGCACGGCGGGCATGGTGGTGTAGCTGATCACCAGGAAACCGGCCTGCTTCACCCCGCGGTCAAAGCGGCCGGCGCGGTCGCGGAACTGGTCCTGCACCAGGGAGCTCAGCAGCAGGCTGTGGTCCAGGTAGGCGTTTTGCCGCAGGCTAAGCGCGATCATGCTTTCGGGGTCCTTGGGGTCGTACCCGTCGTACTTCAGCGCATGGTCCGCCTCGAACAGGATGGATTCGTTCTCCTTCATGGCCACCTCCATGTTGGCCTTGGTCTTGTGCAGGCCCATCACGTAGGTCTCGCTGCCGTAGGGATCGGGCTTCTGGTTGGAATTGCAGTGGATGCTGATGAACACGTCGGCTTTGTTGCGGTTGGCGATGTTGCTGCGCTCCATGAGCTCGATGAAGCGGTCGTCCTCGCGGGTGTACACCACTTTCACCCCGGGCATGTTCTCGTTGATGTACTTGCCCACCAGCAGGGTAACGGCCAGGGCCACGTCCTTTTCGGTGGTCTTGTACCGCTTGGTGCCCAGCCCGCCTGCATCCTTGCCGCCGTGGCCCGCATCCAGCACCACGGTGGTGACGCGATTGGCGTTGCTTGCCGACTTTTGTGCCCTGGCCGCCGCACCCGGCGCCAGCACCAGGCCCGCCACCAGCCACCATGCCCCGCGTCCGCCACGGATGAACCACCGCGCCGCGCCCGCGCCAACCGCTACTTTCGGCGCGCCCGCCACGGCCGGCGCGCTGATGATCTGTCCATCCTGCATATCCAAAGGCAATGCCGCACCGGTGGCGCGGTGCCGCGAAGGTACCCGCCCCCGGGCCCGGCCCCGGCCTTGCCTCCGTGCGCTTTTCCCCACGCTCTTGTCAGTAACCATGCCCCTTGCCGCCATGGCGCAAACGCTGCAGGACGAGGTGAAGTATTCCGCCCGCGACAGCATGCGCTACGACCTGGCACAGCAAACCGTGTACCTCTATGGCGCCGCCACCGTGAAATACCAGGACATGCAGCTTACCGCCGACCGCATCCGCCTGGACCTGGCCCGCGAGGAGGTGCAGGCCTTCGGCACCCGCGACAGCGCCGGCAGCGCCGTGGGCGCGCCCAAGTTCAGCCAAGGCGGCCAGGACGTGTCCGCGGACAGCATCCGCTACAACTTCAAGACCAAGGAAGGCATCATCAAGGACGTGCGCACCACCGAAAGCAGCATGTACGCCATGGCCCGCCTGAGCAAGCGCCACCCCAACGGAGAGGTACACAGCCTGGGCGGAAGCCTCACCACCTGCGACAGGCCCCACCCCCACTACCGCTTCCAAGTGGCCAAAATGATGGTGATCCCCGACGACAAGATCATCGTGGGCCCCGCACTCATGAAGGTGGGCAACGTGCCCACGCCCTTAGTGGCCCCCTTCGGCTTTTTCCCCAACCACAAGGGCGGCGCCGCGGGCCTGCTGATCCCCTCCTGGGGAAGCTCCGACCAGTTCGGCATCTACCTCCTCAATGGCGGATGGTACTTCCCCATCGGCGACAAGTTCGACCAGCAGCTTACCGCCGACATCTACAGCAAGGGCAGCTGGGGCCTGCGGTCCATCACCCGCTACAAGCAGCGCTACCGCTACAGCGGAAACCTGGACCTCCAATATACCGACAAGGTCAGCAGCAACCGCGAATACCCCGATTTCAGCGAGCAGCGCACCTTCTTCATCCGCTGGAACCACCTGATGGACCCCAAGGCCAGCCTCACCGACCGCTTCACCGCCAGCGTGAACCTGGGCTCCAGCCAGAATTTCACCAACAACTTCAACAGCAGCACCTCCGACTACCTCACAAACACCTTCCAAAGCAACATCAACTGGAGCCGCTTATGGCCCGGAAAACCGTACAGCATCAGCGTGGCCGCGCGGCACAGCCAGAACACCCTCAACCAGACCTTCGACATCACACTGCCCTCGGTGAACTTCATCGTGCAGCGCATCTTCCCGGGAACCTGGTTCCGCCCCGAAGCCGCCGCAGCCAAGCAAAAGTGGTATGAACGCATCGGCGTAAGCTGGAACTCCGCCTTCGACAACCGCCTGGCCACCACACAGGACCAGCTCGCCATCGGCAACCTGCCCGCCCTGGTGGACCGCATGCGCAACGGCGTGCGACACACCGGCGCCATAAGCACCTCCATCAAAACGCGCGCCTTCACCCTCAACCCCCAGATCAACATCACCGACCGCACCTACTTCGATGCCCTGCGCAAGGCCTACAACCCGGCCTCCGCCACCCTGGCCACGGACACCGTGCCCGGCCTCCGCAATGTGTTCGACTGGAACATCGGCGCCACCGCCACCAGCAAGTTCTACGGCATGTACGCCTTCCGGGGCGGCCGCCTCACCGCCATCCGCCACGTGGTAACCCCCTCCGCCGCCTTCACCTTCCTGCCCGGCAACGACACGCGCATCTTCGGACCCTACGGGCCGGGCGGCGCCTACGGCAGCTATTCCCCCTACGACATCGGCATCTACGGCCAACCTTCGCCCACCGCCAGCGGCTTAGTAACCCTGGGACTGGTGCAGAGCGTGGAGGGCAAGATGCGCTCGCGAAAGACCGATGCACTGGGCGAGCCGCAGCTCAAAAAGATCACCTTCCTGGATTATCTCGGCATCAACGCCAACTACGACTTGCTGAAGGATTCCGTGCGGTGGAGCCCCGTGACCGCCGCCGCCCGCACCAAGCTGCTCAATGTGCTGGACCTGAACCTCAACAGCACCTGGGACCCCTATGCCACCGACAGCCTGGGGCGAAACATCAACCGCGGCACCCGCACGGTGGACGGCACCCTGGCGCACTTGCGCGCCACCACCGCCGCCATCGGCTTCGAGCTGCAGAGCAAGCGCTACGGCAAACCCGCCGGCAGCCAAGGCGGAAACGACCAGGTGGTGGCCGACGTGGACCCCTCCAAGGGCGGCCGCATCAACTTCAGCATCCCCTGGCACCTGCGCGTGAACTACAGCTGGAGCATGGCCCGCAACTACCGGGCCGCCGAGTTCACCGAACAGCAGACCCAAAGCGTGCTCTTCAACGGAGACCTCAACATCCTCAAGTACTGGAAGCTCGGCTTCAGCAGCGGATATGACATGCAGGCCGGCCAGTGGACGCCCACTTCGCTCAACCTCTACTGGGACCTGCACTGCTGGGAGTTCAACGCCAACGTGGTCCCTATGGGCATCCGCAAGAGCTTCACCTTCCGCATCAATGTGAAGGCCAGCGTGCTGCACGACCTGAAGTATGAGCTGCGGAAGCCCTTCGGGAACCAGAATGGGCTGCTGTATTGAGGGGTGGGGTGATTAGTTGGCAGGTGGCAGGGGCAGGTGGCAGGTTGGCCATGCTTGAATAGCGTTGACCGGTTTTTTGAGTTCTTGAATTCAGCAATCGAAAACAAGAAAGGCCGCCAATCTCAGACAGCCTTCCTTGTTGAATACCGATGTAGCTTACCGCCCAACCTTCACGGCCCGCTTCACCACCACCGCACCATCCAGCAGGTAGGTGCAGAAGTAGGTGCCGCTGGCCAGCTTGGTGGTGTTCCATTGGTAGGTGTACGCGCCTGGCTCCGCCATCTCCTCGCGCAGCGTGCCCAGTGGTTTGCCGTCGCTATTGCTTATGGAAAGGCTCACCTTGCCGGCCTGCGGCACGTAGTACTCCAGCGTGGTAAGGTCCGCCACCGGGTTGGGGATGATGAGCAGGCGCTGCTCCTTCACTTCGCCGGTGGCCGGTGCGGCCTTCAATGCACCATTGCCGCCGGGGGCCATGCCGGGGTTGGAGGCGCAGCATTGGGAAATCTGTGCTTGCAAATCCGTAAGGGTTGCTTGCTGTTCTTGGATTGCCCCGATCAGGTACGGGATGAGCCCGGTAAGATTAACAGCTGAGAATGTCACTGCCTCATTGATGGGAATTCCCATGCTATCTGTTGTCGCCAACTGGACGGTCGTCTTCACCAAGCCGGGCAACACATTTGCCAGATCTTGGGCCAACAGGCCTGCCTGCATCCCTTGGGGAAGATGCATCTGTGAAAAATTATCGGCCTGGTACTGGTAGGTCTTCGGGGCTAGGCCCAAAATGACCCCCAAGGCTCCTTGAAGTTCGGCAACGTTGGTCTTTAACATTTCGTCACTCGGCATGTAAAAACCGTTCGCGTACACAAACCCGGCAAAATATCCGGCATAGTTGGTTGCCGAGGTTGAGCCGGACGCGGAAGCAACCAGTCCATAATTCACAGAGGAACCATTCTGTGCTTCAGCCTTCACGCCAATGCTGTTCTGGCCATTGTGCGCCACTCCGGTAAACCCGGTATTCTCCACAGTGGCATTCAAAGCAGTAGCAGCTGCGCCAAATGCATTGTTGCCACCGGAGGCCCAGCCATAAAGGCCGGTATTTTGGTTGATTCCTCCTGAAACGGTTGCCTTCACTCCCCAATTTGTGTTGCTACCGGTTACATCCGCTAATATGCCAATCCCTTGCCCACCATTTTGGGCAACGGCATGTATGCCACAATTCAGCGATGAACCCGATGATTCTGCAATCGACTTGATCGCATAGACCAGGCTGGTTCCTACATTGACATGGTTGTAAATGCCGAAGACCGATGATGCCCCTGTTGGAAAATTCGTTTCAACGTGCAACTTGCCAAGAGGGCCAGTAGTTCCAATGCCGACGCGGTCGGGTGCTTGTGGTATGCAGGGATTGCCGTTGTACGCCGTAACTGCATTGTTCCCTGCGAGACTCCAGCCGGAGCCGCAGGCATTAGGTGGCACCACCGGCAAATGCCTCCACTTCACCACGCCCGTGTTGTCCACTACCATGTACTGGTCCAAGGTGTTCGCTTCCGCGTCAGTAGGCAATTGCCGGATGCGTACTCTGCCCGTGCGCACATCCAGCCGTT
>JAFEAI010000245.1 GCA_018266475.1 Bacteroidota bacterium | reverse complement strand
TCCCCGGCACGGCCATGGACTGGGCCGCGGTGAAAAAACTGTTCACCGACGAATGACCCCGCCCAAGGCCCGAATCCGCTTGGCCGCAGCCCTGGTGCTGGCATGGGCCACCGGGCCGCTGGCGGCAAGAACGTGGGTGGTGGAGGCAAGCGGCGGCAGCGCGAAGATCAGCGCCGCAGTGGCGGCCGCATCTGCGGGCGATACCATCCGCGTAGGCCCCGGCACCTACGCCGAGGGCACCATCACCATAGGCAAAAAGCTCACCCTCATCGGCCTCGGCAGGCCCTTGATCGATGGCGGGCAGCAAGGCGATGTGCTGGTGATCGCAGCGGCCGGCTCCACCGTGCAGGGCTTCCGCATCACCGGTACGCTGGTGAGCAACATCAACGACAACGCCGGCATCAAGGTGAAGGACGCCGACAACGTGTCGGTGATCGACAACGTGGTGGAGCGGTGCTTCTTCGGCATCCATGTGGCCAACTCCAGAAACACGGCCATCCTGCGCAACCAAGTGCTGGGCGACCCCAAGGCGCCTGAATCGCGGCAGGCCAACGGCATCCACCTCTGGCGCTGTTCCGGCGCCGAGATCGCCGACAACAACTCACGGGACAACCGCGACGGCATCTACTTCGAGTTCGTTACCGACAGCCACATCCGCCGCAACAACAGCCAGCACAACTCGCGCTACGGACTGCACTTCATGTTCAGCCACCGCGACACCTACTCGGACAACCTCTTCACCGACAACGGCGCGGGCGTGGCCGTGATGTTCAGCAAGGAAGTGGACATGCGGCGCAACCGCTTCATCCGCAACCGGGGCGCCAGCGCCTACGGCCTGCTGCTCAAGGAGATCAACGACTCGGTGATCGACAGCAACCAGTTCATCGACAACACCACCGCCATCATGGTGGACGGCTGCAACCGGGCCGAGGTGAACGGCAACCTGCTGCAAGGCAACGGCTGGGCCGTACGCCTGTTCGCCAACTCCATGGATTGCCACTTCAACGGCAACACCTTTGCCGGCAACACCTTCGACCTGAGCACCAACGGCAATCCCAAGTACAACAGCTTCAGCGGGAACTACTGGGACCGCTACCAAGGCTACGACCTGGACCGCAACGGCGTGGGCGACGTGCCCTTCCGCCCGCTGAGCCTCTTTGCGCTGGTGAACGAGCGCATGCCCTACGCCGTGGTGCTCTCGCGCAGCCTGCTCACCCAATTGCTGGACCAGGCCGAGCGCCTGCTGCCCTCCATGACCCCGGAAGGCCTGGAGGATGACAAACCCTTGATGAAGCCGCCCCATGGAACGCGTCCTGTTTGAGCAAGTCGGAAAGCAATACGGCAAGCTGTGGGCGCTCCGCGCGTTCAGCGCGCGCTTCGTGCCCGGTGAAACGGTCTCCGTGATCGGGCCCAACGGCTCGGGGAAAACCACCATGATCAAGTGCCTGCTGGGGCTGGTACACGCCACCACGGGCTCCATCCAGGTGAACGGCCAGCGGGTGGGCACCGATCCCGCCTACCGCCACCAGGTGGGCCACATGCCGCAGATCTCGCGCTTCCCCAACGAACTGAAGATCGGGCAGCTCATCAACCTGATGGACGATATCCGCGGCAGCGAACTGGCCCGCAACGACGGCCCCCTGATGAAGGAGCTTGGCGTGGACCGCATGATGGACAAGCGCCTCGGCACGCTCTCCGGCGGCCAGCGCCAAAAGGTGAGCGCCGTGCTGGCATTCCGCTACGCGCCCAGCGTGCTGGTGCTGGACGAGCCCACCGCCGGCCTTGATCCGGTGAGCGCCGAAAGCCTGCTGGCCGCCGTGCGCGACATCAAGCGCACCGGCTGCACCGTGCTCATCACCAGCCACCTGATGGAGGAAGTGGAGGCCCTGGCGGACCGCATCGCGTACTTGCAAGAAGGGCGCCTGCAATTCCTGCTCTCACCCGAGGAGGTTATCGAAACCACCGGCCACAACCGCCTTTCCAAGGCCATTCCCGCCATGCTCACCCGCAATCCCAAGGCCCATGTGGAAAGTGTATAAATACACCCTGATCGACCTGGCCCGCAACAAGTTCGTGGGCGGATGGCTGCTGCTGCTGCTGGCCATCAGCCTGGGCCTCTTCCAACTGGAGGACCAGCCGGTAAAGGCCATGCTCAGCCTTTCGCAGGTGCTGCTGGCCCTGGTGCCGCTGGTGGCGTCGGTATTCACCATCGTGTACCTCTATGATGCCACCGATTTCACCGAGTTGCTGGCGGTGCAGCCCCTGCACCGGTCGAAGATCCTGGGGGGGCAGGTGATGGCATTGGGCACGGCCCTGGTGCTGGGCGCCCTGCTTGGCGCGGGGATCCCCATGATGATCTTCCTGCCGGGCGGAGCCTCCGCCACGCTGTTGCTGGCCTGCATCATGCTCACGCTGGTCTTCACGGCCATCGGTGCGCTCATCGCCATCCGCAACCGCGAAAAGGCGCGGGGCGTGGGCCTGGGCTTGGTGGTGTGGTTCCTCTTCGTGCTGGTGTATGATGCCGTGCTCCTCTGGGTGATGTTCGCCTTCAGCGATTACCCCATCGAGCCGTTGATCGTGCCGTTGGCCGCACTGGACCCCATCGACCTGGGCCGCATCATGGTGATGCTGAAGGTGGACCTCGCGGCCATGATGGGTTACAGCGGCGCCGTCTATGAAAAGTTCTTCGGCAGCATTCGCGGGATCCTCATCGCGCTGTTCGCCCTCGCGGCCTGGGTGCTGCTGCCAGCTGCCCTTGCCTTCCGGTCGTTTCGCCGGAAAGATTTCTGAACACCTGCCACGGCACATGGCCTGCTACCCGGGGCGGCGGTAAGGAGCCACGGCCCGGTTCGCGCTTCAGCCCCGCATGGGCGGGGCTGCGGGGTGCTTCCCCATTCCCCAGATCGCCTTCATGCGCACTGCCTTGCCCGTACCGCCTGACCCAGGCGACAACGGGCCGGGTGGAAAGCACCTCATTGCGATCCGCAGGTTGGCAGCACGCCAAGGAGTGCAGCAAGCGCATGCATGGGCGGTTGTTGAACCCTGTTTACGCGGGGGACCGGCTCGTTCATGCTTCCGCATGTTATTGATAATAATCAATTCAAAGCCTGCGTAAACGCAATGATCACATACTTGCATGCCCCGATTTTTGATGCGCACAAAAACGCCATCACCAGCTAAAACGCATAGTCATGAAAACGAAGCAAATCGCTCCCTTGGCCTTGATCGCCCTGCTTTGCGCCTGCGGGGGAGGAGCCACGGAAACCAATACCGCTCCGGAAGCTGCGGCCGCGCCGGCACAAGCCATCGGACAGTCGAACGTAGTGGACGATGAATCGCAGCGCAACGTGGTGCAGGTTGCCGTAGCCTCCCCGGACCACAGCACCTTGGTAGCTGCGGTAAAGGCGGCCGACCTGGTGAACGCGCTTTCCAACGCCGGTCCCTTCACGGTGTACGCCCCCACCAACGCCGCTTTCGCCGCCTTGCCGGCCGGCACCGTGGACGGCCTGCTGAAGCCGGAAAAGAAGGATGCCCTCACCGATATTCTCCAATACCATGTGGCCGTTGGCGTGTACAAGCCCACCGATATGAAGGACGGGCAAGTGCTTGGCATGGTGAACGGAGGCAACGCGACCTTCCATGTGAAGGATGGCCAGGTGATGATCAACGATGCCAAGATCATCGGCGTGGTGCCGGCCGCCAATGGAATGGTCTGCGTCATAGATAAGGTGTTGCTGCCCGGGCAGTGATCCACCCCAATGCCATCGCCCCTTCTTCCTTGGGGGCCTGGTGAAAGTCGGCGAAGGCGTCCCTTGGGCGCCTTCGCTGTTTTTCAGCGCCGGCAAGCCATTGCCGATTTTTTCAACGATCGGTACCGGAATAACTTGCGGGTTGGAGGGTGATTTTTGCCGATCGTTCATAACGCTGTGGATGATCCCCGGCGAACATGATGTGGATCAATGATCGGATGATGGAGCTTTGGCCTTCCTGAATCAGACACCGCCATGCCTCAAGCCATACTCTTTGAAGCCCTCACGCAAATGCCTGCCGTTCCCGCAGTTAAGCCTCGCCTGACCCCGGAGGAAGTGCTGGCCTCCGCGCTCGAGTATTTCCAAAACGACGAACTGGCCGCCACCACCTGGATGAACAAGTACGCCCTGCGCAACGAGCATGGCGACCTGGTGGAGATGACCCCTGCCGACACCCACTGGCGCATGGCCCGCGAGTTCGCCAGGATCGAACGCGCGTACGATCCCGTGCCCGCGGAAAAGAAAGCGTTGCTTTCCGCATACGGCCAAAAGCGCAAGCCGCTGGACGAGGAAGGCATCTTCCAACTGTTCGACGGGTTCCGCGACATTGTGCCCCAGGGCAGTGTGATGGCTTCCTTGGGCGACAGTACCCGCCTGGCCTCGCTGAGCAACTGCGTGGTGATCCCCGCGCCGGTGGACAGCTACGGCGGCATCTTCCGGAATGACCAGCAGCTTGCGCAACTGTTCAAGCGCCGCTGCGGCGTGGGCTTCGACCTCAGCACGCTGCGCCCCTCCGGCGCGGCCGTCAGCAATGCCGCCCGCACCAGCACCGGCGCGGTCTCCTTCATGGAGCGCTTCAGCAACACCACGCGCGAGGTGGCCCAAAAGGGCCGCAGGGGCGCACTGATGCTCACCATGGACATCGCGCACCCCGACGTGGAACACTTCATCACCATCAAGCAGGACCTCACCAAGGTGACCGGCGCCAACGTGAGCGTGCGCGTGAGCGATGAGTTCCTGAAGGCCGTGGAGGAGGACGGTGAATACACGCACCGCTGGCCCATCGACAGCAAGAAGCCCTCGGTGACCAAAAAGGTGAAGGCGCGCGAGCTGTGGAACACCTTGGTGAAGTGCGCCCACAACAGCGCCGAACCCGGCATCATCTTCTGGGACCGCCAGCACAAGTACTCCACTTCCTCCATCTATCCGGGCTTCAAGAACGAAAGCACCAACCCCTGCGGCGAGATCGCCATGCAGGGCGGTGACAGCTGCCGCCTGATCGCCATCAACTTCTATTCCTTCGTAAAGGACCCCTTCACCCCCAAGGCCAAGTTTGACCATGAGCGCCTGGGCAAGGTGGTGTACGAGGCCCAGCGCCTGATGGACGACCTGGTGGACCTGGAGCTGGAGGCCGTGGAGCGCATCCTGGTGAAGATCGACAACGACCCCGAGCCCGATGCCGTGAAGCGCGTGGAGCGCGAAACCTGGCAACTGTTGGGCGATACCGGGCGCAAAGGACGCCGCACCGGCTTGGGCTTCACGGGCATGGCCGATGCACTGGCCGCCCTCAACCTGCCATACGACAGCACGGCGGCCGTGGAGGCGGCCGGGCACATCATGCGCACCAAGTGCGAGGCTGAGTTCAACAGCAGCATCGACATGGCCATCGAGCGCGGCGCCTTCACCGGCTTCGACCCCGCCATCGAGAAGACCTCCGAGTTCACCACCATGCTCGGGGAGGAACTTCCGGAGCTGCACGCGCGGATGATGAAGCACGGACGCCGCAACATCAGCATCAGCACCGTGGCGCCCACCGGTACCCTCAGCCTGCTCACCCGCACCAGCAGCGGCATCGAGCCCGTGTACATGCTGGGCTATACGCGCCGCCGCAAATTGGGCCCCAACGCGCCTGCGGAGAAGGTCACCTTCACCGATGCCTTAGGCGACCAATGGGAGGAGTTCACCGTACACCATCCGCGCCTGGTGGATTGGATGAACGCCACCGGCAAGAAGGACGTGAAGGAAAGCCCGTACCACAACAGCACCGCCCAGGATATTGACTGGCACCACCGCCTGCGCCTGCAAGCCGCCGTGCAGAAGTTCACCACGCACAGCATCAGCAGCACCCTCAACCTGCCCAGCACGGTTACGCCCGAGCTGGTGGGCAATATCTACATGGAGGGATGGCACATGGGCCTCAAGGGGGTCACCGTATACCGCGACGGATCGCGCAGCGGCGTGCTGGTGGCCACCGATGAGGCCAAGGACAAGAAAAAGGATGCGCCAGCGGCGCACCTCAAGCGCCCCGAGGTGCTGGAGGCTGAAGTGATCCGCTTCAACAACGAGCTGGAGCCGTGGATCGCCGTGGTGGGCCTGCTGGACGGCAAGCCCTATGAGATCTTCACCGGAAAGGCGGACGGCGTGTTCAAGCTGCCCAACTGGGTGGAGAAGGGCTGGGTGATCAAGCGCAAGGACGCCAAGACCCAGAAGAACATCTATGACCTGCAGTATGCCGATGCGGATGACTACCGGGTGACCATCCAGGGCCTCAGCCGCAGCTTCAACAAGGAGTACTGGAACTATGCGATCCTCATCAGCGGCATGCTGCGCCAAGGCGTATCCGTGCCGCATGTGGTGGACACGGTGGTGAACCTCAACCTGTACGACGCCACGCTGAACACCTGGAAGAACGGTGTGGCACGGGCACTGCAGCGCTACATACCCGACGGCACCAGCGCCAGCGGCCGCAAGTGCAATGAATGCGGCGACAGCGAAGGCGTGTACTACGAGGAAGGCTGCCTGAAGTGCAGGAGCTGCGGCAGCAGCAAGTGCGGGTAGGACAGGAGGGGTCTCGATGCAAAGGCCGCGCCCTTACGGGTTGCGGCCTTTTGCGTTGAACAGGATTGGGACAGGATTACAGGATGAACAGGATTGGGGACAGGAGTACAGGATGAACAGGATTGGGGACAGGAGTACAGGATGAACAGGATTGGGACAGGATTACAGGATGAACAGGATTGGGGACAGGAGTACAGGATGAACAGGATTGGGGCAGGATTACAGGATGAACAGGATGGCAGCATTGGAGTGGCGCGGGCAACACATCGAAGGCAGAGCATGGCCAAGCCCACGCAGGGACGCGCCGAACTGAGGCCAAGTGGTGCTACCGGAAGGACAGCTTACATTGGCTACATGGAACACGGGGAGTTGACCGGAAAGATCATCGGCTGTGCCATGGCGGTCCATGGCGCATTGGGGCCTGGCTTCATGGAGTCAGTTTACCAAAATGCACTTGCGCATGAATTGCGTAGCGCTGGCCTGGCGGTAGATCGTGAATGCCGGTTAACGGTTCATTACAACGGCATCGTCGTGGGGGAATTCGTGGCGGACATGGTGGTGAACGGAGCCGTTCTCGTGGAGCTCAAAGCGGTGCAGTCCCTACATTCCATCCATGAGGTGCAAGTGGTGAACTACCTCACCGCCACCGGCCTCGATCTGGGGCTGCTTTTCAACTTCGGCTCAGATCAGCTCAAGTTCAAGCGCAAAAACCGGATCTATCGCCCCAAAACGGCATGAGCACGGAGTGGCAAGGGCCTTGCAACCAGCCGCGGCACATCAATCCCGCCCCAGGCATTCTCCTGTGAATCCTGTAATCCTGTCCTCGGGCATTCTCCTGTACATCCGTCCTCAGGCATTCTCCTGTGAATCCTGTAATCCCGTCCTCAGGCATTCTCCTGTGAATCCTGTAATCCCGTCCCCAGGCATTCTCCTGTACATCCTGTAATCCTGTCCCCAGGCATTCTCGTGTACGTCCTGTCCTATACGCTAACCCAGCAGAAACTCCTCCCGTACGGTCCCGCCGCCCACTGTACGCTCCTCAAAGTACACCCGCCCTGTCCCGTCCACCAGCAGCACTGTGCTGCATCGTGTCCCATAGCCGGGGGCATGGATGAAGATGGGGGATACGGCACGTTCCATCTCAAGGCTGAGGCCGGTGCGCGGCAGCAACGGGTCGGCGGCCCGTTCCTCGTTGCCAAGCAACGTGAACAGGCCCGAAGCCAAGGTGCTCCGGGGTTCTTGTAAAAGTGCCTTCAGCCCTGCCTTGGCCCGCTCCACCTTTGGCCAGGGAGAATTCAGGAAGGCATTGCTAAGGCCATGGATGCCCGGTTTCAGGGCGGTGTCAGCCGGTTGCACATTGTTGTGGTAGCGCAGCGCCTCCACCGTGCCATACAGCAGATTGAATCCTTCATAGGCAGAGGTGGAGGCCAGGTCCAGCTTGCCGTCCAGCGCGGCCTTTACGATCAACCCGCGCGATGGCGGGGCCGCTTTGCGCGGGCGGTGCAGGTCGCGGTGGTTGGTGATCGCCGCGAAACGCCCGTTCCGGGCAATGCCCATCCAGGTTCCCCCTGCCTGCAGGTCGCGTCCGGCCAGCAAGCCCGGATCATCCTCCCAGAAGTGTGCGGGCTGCGCGGGGCGGTCCATCACTTCATCGCGGTTTGCCGCCAGGATCAGCGGATACGCCTTGTCCACCTTGTAGGCCATTACGATCAAGCACATGGCCCAAAGGTACCGGGGCGCGAACCGTGGCGGGGGCAACTGACCCCGGTCAGCTTTTCACACGGATAAGACCGGGAACTTTGCTTGCATGAACTTTGTTGGAACGCAACACACGCTGGAAAAGGAACACGGCAGGCTGTCCGATCACGAACTCGTAGAGGAGATCCACCGCTTGAAGGAGGAGCGCAACGCGGTGATCCTTGCCCACTACTACCAGCAGCCGGAGATCCAGGAGCTGGCGGATTTCGTGGGGGACAGCCTGGCCTTGGCGCAAGCCGCCGAAAAGACCGGCGCGGGCACGATTCTCTTCTGCGGGGTACACTTCATGGCTGAAACCGCGAAGATCCTGAATCCCTTGCGCAAGGTGCTCCTACCGGACCTCAACGCCGGCTGTTCGCTGGCGGACAGCGCGCCACCGGAGAAATTCCGCGCGTTCCTGGATGCGCATCCGGGGCATGTCGTGGTGAGCTACATCAACTGCAGTGCCGAGGTGAAGGCCATGAGCGACATCATCTGCACCAGCAGCAATGCCGTACGCGTGGTGCAAAGCATCCCCGCGGACCGCAAGGTGATCTTCGCCCCCGACAAGCACCTCGGGGCTTATGTGCAACGCGCCACGGGCCGCGACCTGGTGTTGTGGGACGGCGTGTGTGAGGTGCATGTGGACATCAGCATCGACAAGTTGAAGTTCCTGTTGGGGAAGCATCCCGATGCCAAACTGGTGGCCCATCCGGAGTGCCCGCCGCACATCCTGGCGGAGGCGGACCATGTGGGCAGCACCTCCTCATTGCTCCAATTTGTGCAGACAGATCCCGGCACCACGTTCATTGTGGCCACCGAAGGCGGCATCCTGCACAAGATGCGGGCCGCGGTTCCGGATAAAACGCTCATTGCCGCCCCGGCCAATTCCGAGAATTCCTGTGCTTGCGCGGAATGCCCGTACATGAAGCTCAACACCTTGGAAAAGGTGCATGCAGCGCTCCTCCACGGAAAGCCGGAGATCACCCTTGACGAGGCGGTACGCGTGAAGGCATTGCGGTCATTGCGGGCGATGCTGGACCTGGGCTGAACGAACCAGCCGAAGGATGGAAGCGGATGTGATCGTAGTGGGCGGCGGCATTGCCGGCATGGCCTTCGCCGAGCGGATGGCGGCCTTGGGCGGGGCGGGCATGCGCATGCTCATGTTGAGCAAGGCACCGGTGGAAGCCAGCAACTCCTACCTGGCCCAGGGCGGCGTGGCCACCGTGGTATTGCCGGAGGATTCCGTGGAGCAGCACGTGCAGGACACCTTGGCGGTGGGGGCGGGGCGATGCGACGAGCATGTGGTGCGATTGATCGTGCAGGAAGGGCCCAAGGCCATTCAACGCTTATTGGAGGCCGGGGCCCGCTTCGATGCCGATGCACAGGGGCGGTTGCTGCTGGCGCGCGAAGGAGGCCACTCCCAAGCCCGGGTGGTCCATCACCGCGACACCACCGGTGCCGAGATCGTCCGCGTGCTGCGCCGCCGCGTGATGGAAGAACCCGGGATCCACGTGCTGGAGCACCAGCGCGTGCTGGACCTGCTGGTGGTGGAAGAGGGCGGCGTAAAACGCTGCACCGGCGTACTGGCCATGCACGAAGGCACCGGCAAGGTGGCGCGCTTCGAGGCCGGGGCCGTGGTACTGGCCACCGGCGGTGCAGGGCAGGTATACCAGCACACCACCAACCCGCCGGCAGCCACCGGCGACGGGATCGCAATGGCCATCCGCGCGGGCGTGCCATTGCGCGACATGGCGTTCATCCAGTTCCATCCCACGGCGCTTTTCGATCCGGGCGCTGCGGCCACATTCCTCATCAGCGAGGCGGTGCGTGGTGCCGGTGCGCGCCTGTTGCGGCCCGATGGCGCACTGCTCATGGCGGGCCTGCATCCCAAGGGCGACCTTGCGCCGCGCAACGTGGTGGCACGCGAGATCTTCCGCGCCATGCGGCAAAGCGGCGCTCCGCATGTTTGGTTGGACACGGCGCCCATCGGCGTAAAGGACTTCTCGCGCATGTTCCCCAACATCGCAAATACCTGTGGCAGGTTGGGCATCGTGGGCGGGCGCGACCGCATCCCCGTGATGCCTGCGGCCCACTATTCCTGCGGCGGGATCCGCACCGACGACCATGGCGAATCCGCCCTGAACAACCTTTTTGCCGTAGGCGAATGCGCCAGCAGCGGCCTGCATGGCGCCGACAGGTTGGCCTCCAACTCCCTGCTGGAGGCCCTGGTGATGCCCCAGCGCGCGGCGGAACGCATTGCCGGGGCAGTGATCCAACCACCGGTCCGCGGGCTGCCGGGGCAGTTGCCCCCGATCCAACCGGGCCTGACATCCGCACGTGCGGACTGCCTGCGGGCTGAGCTCAAGCAGCTGATGACCGCCAACGTGGGCATCCTGCGCACGTTGGCCGGAATGGAAGAGGCCCGTGACCGGCTGGACCGCATCAGTGCGGAATGTGAAGCGGCCCTTCGGAAAGCGGAACCGGCCTGGGCCTGGTTCGAGTTGCGGGACCTGGCCCAGGTGGCGGCTGCCATTGCCCGTTCCGCACTGGAGCAACGGACAAATGCCGGAGCGCACTGGTGCGAGGACCTGGCCGCAATGCCCATTGCCCCGGGCCGGCAGGGGAGTGGCGCCGCTGCGGACCGCACATAGACCTTCGGCGCAACTTTGGCGGCATCAATTGCACAATGGCGGAGAAAGGCCAACTTTGCGGGACCATGGGCGCGCGCATCACATATCCACGCGGATGGGCGGTGCTTGCCGCATTGCTGCTCCTTTTCGGCCTGTTGACCCTGGCTGCCAGCAGTGCCGTCCTGTTCAACCTGGGCAATGCGAAGGCCGAAGCAGGGCACGCGGTGCCACTGGTGCTCTGGATGAATTTCGCGGCGTCCTTCCTCTACTTGGCGGCAGGGTGCGGCCTGATCGCCCGCCGGCGATGGACCTTGGTGCTGCTGCTGTTGGCCGTGCTGCTGCTGGCGGGGGCCGCGATCGGCTTCGTGCTGCATGTGCGGCAGGGCCTGCCGTACGAGCCGCGTACCTTCGGGGCGCTTGCCATCCGGATCGTCGTTACCCTGCTGCTGTATGCTGCGGCGCGGTATTTTTTCAAGCGAGCCGTTGTAAAAGATCGCAACCACAACCAAAAGCGCAAATGAACCATAACCTGATCACATCCGGCCTGCTGGCCATTTTGCTGGCGGCGGCGTGCAGTCCGGTGGAAGCACCGGACAAGCATGGCCATGACCACGCTGCCGCCGAAGCTGCGGCGCATGAACAGCAGGAACCGGAAGGCATGCCCACCGTGCTGCTGGACAACGGAAAGACCTGGGCTGCCAACCCCGAGACCACCGAGGGCGTGGAAGCCATGAAGGCATTGGTGGACGGGTTTGATCCCGGCATCGGGGACGGTGCCGCGCTAAAAGAAGGGCTGGCCGCCGAATTCAAGGACATCTTCGCCAAGTGTACCATGACCGGTGAAGCACACGAGCAACTGCACCATTACCTGGTACCCATCAAGGCGATGCTCGATAGCCTGGGAGACCAGCCCACGCCGGATGAGCTTTCCGCGTTGAGCGACTACTTGGGCACCTATCCGGATTATTTCCATTGACCGGCAGGCGGATGCGCCCAGCCCATTTCCCCTGCTGATGAACCTGGACCAAACGGTGCGTGTCACCAAGCGTTTCCATTTTGAAATGGCGCATGCCCTGCATTGCCATGACGGCCTGTGCGCCAACATACACGGCCATTCCTACGTGCTGGACGTTACCTTGGAAGGGACGCCCCGCCAGGAGAACGGCCACCCGAAAAACGGCATGGTGATCGATTTCTCGGAATTGAAAAAGCTGGTGAACCGGGCCGTGATCTCGGATTATGACCATGCGCTGGTGCTGCAGGAACAGGACCGGGGCCAAGTGCAGGTGGCCTCAGGGCAGGCCGGCCTCTTCGGCAGGACGCGGTTCACGCCATGGCAGCCCAGCTGCGAGAACGTGCTGCTGGACATTGTGGCCAGGTTGCGCGAGGCGCTGCCGGCACCCGCCATGTTGGCGGCGGTGCGCCTGCAGGAAACGGCCACCAGTTGGGCCGAATGGGCAAGGCCCTGACCTGCGGTATCATACCGTTGTGACAAACAATAGGGTCCGATCCGGCTTCGCACCGCTCCGGCCATTTGTTTGTACGCACGGCATATACCACGATAGACCTTCAGGTCGTCCTTTGGACTGGCCTGAAGGTCACATTGGTATCACTGGTTTGCCAGCTTTGCAAGGCGGCGGTGGTCCGTGATGCGGATGTCGCGGCCTTGCGTGGCGATCAGGCCCTCGTCCTTCAGGTCGGTGAGGCAGCGGATCAGCGATTCGGTCGCGGTGCCCACGATGGCGGCCAGTTCATCGCGGCTGATGCGCACCCCGAGGTCATCCGATTGCACGGCGCTGAAGCGCGCGTGCAGCTGGATCAGCGCCAACGCCACGCGCTGCCGCACACTGGCGTATGCAAGCTGCAGCAGGCGCTCCTGCTTTTCGTCCACGTCGTGGCTCAGCATGTGGATGAAGCGCATCGACACATCGCGGTCGCGGTACAGCAGCCGCAGCAGGTCCTCGCGGGGCACCAGGGCCACCTCGCTCTCTTCCATGGCCTCTGCCGTTTCGGTGGCATGGCCGCCTTCGAGCATGCCGAGGTATCCGATGAAATCGCCCGGCACGTGCAATCCGGTGACGAACTCCTTGCCGTCGTTGTTCACCTTGAAGGTGCGCACCTTTCCCGAGACCAGGAAGGGGACATGGCGCATCTCGTCGCCCTCGTGGAAGAGGATGCCCTTTCGTTCATAGCCCTTGGTTTTGCGGTCCTTGCTCAGGTCGCTCAGGGCGGCCGCGCCGCGCGCGTGCTCCATGAAATCGTTGAGGCCGTTCAGCGAGCGGTCGAAGCCCTTGCGGAACAATTCGCTGCGGCGCAGCCTGCCTTCAATGGCGTTCAGCAGCTCGCTTTCCTCGAAGGGCTTGGTGAGGTAGTCGTCCGCCCCCAGGTCCATGCCGCGCCGCACATCGCTGCGCTCGGCCTTGGCGGTAAGGAAGATGAAGGGGATCTCGGCCGTTTCCGGCGTCCGGCTTAGCATGTGCAGCACGCCGTAGCCGTCCAGCTCGGGCATCATGATGTCGCAGAGCACCAGGTCGGGCAGCTCCTTGCGCGCAAGGTCCACGCCTTTCTTGCCGTTATCGGCCTTCAGCACGCGGTAGTGGGCCAGTTCCAGGATCTCGCCGGTGTTGTCGCGCACGTCGGCATCATCTTCTATCAGCAGGATGGTCTTCATGGTCTTTGGCTGTTTTCAGGAATGCGCATGTGGAACGTGCTGCCTTGCCCCGGCATGCTGGTGAAATCGATCTGCCCGCCCATCAGGTCCACATAGCGTTTTACCAAATGGAGGCCCAGCCCGGTACCTTGGATGGTGAGCACGTTCTGGGCGCGGAAGAAGGGGGTGAACAGGTGTGGCTGGTCTTCGGTGGGGATGCCCATGCCGCGGTCCGCCACGGTGATGTCGAGCACGCTGTTGGTGATGGACGTGTGCAGGGTCACCGGGCTGCCCTCGGGCGAATACTTGAAGGCATTGGTCACCAGGTTGGTGATGGCGTTCAGCAGCATCGTGCGGTCCACGGTGATGGCGCGCTCCTCGCCGCCATGGTCGTATTCCAATGCTTGGCCGGGCTTGGCCGTGCCCCGCAGCTCCTCGGCCAAGCCTATGCAGAAGTGTACAATGTCGATCGGTTCGGCCTGCGTGGCGGGCTCGCCCTCGCTGATCCGCTCGAAGGAGAGGAAGTCATTGAGGATGGAGGTGAGGTCGCGCACCTTGGTGCGGATCCGTTGCACGTGCTTGAGGATCCGCTCGCGGTCCCCGGTTTCGGCATGGCGGGCTATGAGGTCCGCCGAGCCCATGATGGTGCTCAGCGGCGTACGGAACTCGTGGGAGGCCATGGAGACGAACCGCGACTTGAGCGCATTGAGCTCTTTCTCCCGCTGGAAGGCCACCTCCACGGCCTTGGCGCCTAAGGCCAGTTCGGCGGTGCGCTCCTCCACGCGCTTCTCCAGTTCCGCGTTGTTGCGCTGCAGGGCTTCTTCGGCCTTTTTGCGCTCGGTGATGTCCGTTACCAGGCCCATCACGTACAGCTCATGGTCCACGGTGAAGTGGTTCAGGCCCACTTCCACGGGGAATACGGTGCCGTCCTTGCGCAGCCCGAAGAGTTCGCGGCCGTGGCCCATGTGGCGTTTGGCGGGCATGGCGTTGTAGCCCTCGCGGTATGCCGCATGGGCCTGCCGGATGTGGTGGGGCAGCAGCTCTTCGATGGAACGGCCCAGGAGTTCACCCTCCCGGTAGCCGAAGAGCTCCAGCAGGCGCGGGTTGTGCATGCGGATGGCGCCGGTGCGGTCCACCAGCACCAGGCCCTCGGCGGCCGTGCTGAACAGCAGTTCGCGCACCCGGTCCAGCTGGACCGGGTCCACATTGGATTCCCCGTGTGCCATAAGCAGGCGGTGAAGTTATTCGCTGGCCGCGTCCGGCGTGCCCGAGAGCGATGAACTTCCGGTGCGCTCGTCGTACACGCGCCACCGCCGGATCGGGCGCGCGTACAGGTTCAGCGTGATGGCGCGGCCCGGCCCCGGGTTGGAATGGCGGTGGATGGTGCCCTCCCCGCCGAGGTGTTCCAGTTTGCCGGTGGAGAGTACCTGCATGCCTTGCCGGACCAGGCTGCCATCAGGTGCCAGGCCGAACCGCTCCTCCACCACCTGGCCCAGCACCGGCTTGATCCAGGCCGATTGGCTGTCGTAGTCATGGATGCTGGTGCGCTGGCCCGGCTCGTAGCAGATCAGCAGCAGTTCATGGCTGTGCGTGCGATGCAGGCATTGGCGGGAATATTGCCGCGGGTTCCAAAGGCAGAGCGGCTCCAGCACGGCAGGGCTGATCGCCACGCGCTGCATGGCGGTGCCGTAGGCCTCCGGCAGCAGCACACCGTCCAGGATGCGCGCCAGCTCCTCCAAGGTGGCAATGGGCGCAGCGCCGGAACGCTCATCGGCGATCAATGGCATCATGCAAGGTTAGCGGGATCGCGGACCCCCGCGAATGATCTTCATCAGGGCGGTGCATGAGCAAAGATGCCGCCCGTTATGTTTGTGGAAGATCCAATTGCCCATGGTGAACGTGCTCCTGCCTACTGATTTCAGCGACAATTCCCTTCATGCCTTCCGCTACGCCGCGCAATTGCTTGGTGTGCAGGACGTGGCCTATACGCTGGTGCATGCGTACATGGATGCCGATCCCTCGGTGAGCGCATGGGCCGGCATGGCCAAGGAGCTGTACACGGCCGCCGCCGAAGGCATGAAGGATTGGGAGCGGCGCGTACGTGCCACGGGAGAGTTCGCCGGTGCCTCCTTGCGCACCGAGGTGGTGTACGGCCCACTGCCGGGGGTGCTCGCCGAAATGGCTGCCGAACGCAGGGCGGACCTGGTGGTGATGGGCACGCTGGGGCATTCGGGCGCAGGCATCCTGGGCAGCAATGCCGCGGCGGTGGTGAAGCACGGGGGCACGCCGGTGCTGGTGGTTCCCGCAAGGGCGGCCACCGCCGGCCTGCGGCGCATCGTGATGGCGGTCGATCAGAAGGGCATCGAGGCGCCGGCCATGGCCATGTTGCTGCACATAGCTAAGCGCACCGGGTGTGAAGTGGTGTTGGCGCATGTGGTGCGCAACCCGGATGAAATGCCGAGCCCCGGCCTGGTGGCAGGTTATGACGGGCTGCTCGAGGGCGTGCCTTACCGCTTTGTTGCCGAGGAGGGAAAGGATGTGGCCGGGGTGATCGACCTGCTGGCTGAACGGGAAGGTGCCGGAATGATCGCGGTGCTCCACCGGCACACCGGCTTCCTTGAAGGGATCTTCCATGCCAGCACCGCCAAGCAGCTGGTGCTGAACGTGGATGTTCCGCTACTGGTGCTGCGCGACAAGGCATAAGCCCCGCGCTCAGGCAACGAACCGGTCGCGGATCTCCGGGCCGGGCACCATGCAGCGTTGCCGGCGGCCAGCCCAGCGGTAGCGGTTGCGGGCCACCAGGTTGTATATCGCATCACGCAGCATGCGGGGCAGCGGGATCAGGATGAAGGCGGCCCGCCAGGGCCAGCCCAGGTCACGTGCAATGTACAAGGCCGCCGTGGAGCGCTCCAGCGGCTGCCCATGGCGGAGGTAGACCAGGGTGTCCGGGCTGTTCGGAAGGTTCGCATAACCGGCCAGGATGCGTGCCGCATAAGGTGATTGCAGCGGTGCGAAGCGGAACATGGCCTTGCGGTCATGCCGGAGGATGAAGCGGACCAGCCCGTTGCAGAGGTTGCACACACCGTCGAAGAGCAGGAGATGGCCTGGCGGGAATGCCTCGTGCTGCATGCGCTGCGCGGCCTGCGCGGTGCGGCCGGCATGCGGCTTCATGGATTGGCCTTGGCCAGCACGCCGCACAGGTGCCACAGCAGGCGGGCGCCCACGTTGGCGTCCCAATCGCCTTGCGGGCCGGGCGTTACTTCCACCAGGTCGAAGCCGATGATCTTTTTGCCGCTGGCCGCCAGCTTGGAGAGCAGGTAGGTGGCCTCCTCAAAGGCGAATCCGCCCGGCACGGGCGTGCCTGTGTTGGGGCACAGCGAGGGGTCCAGCGCATCAATGTCGAAGCTGATGTGGACCTTCTCCGGGAGTTGGGCAATGATGCGGTCGCACTGTTTTTGCCAGGTGGCGCCTTCGAATTGCTCGCGGCGGAGCTCGGCGCTGCGGTGGATGCGCACGCGCAGTTCCTCCTTGGCGAACACGCGGGCCTCCTCTTCGCAGAAATCGCGGATGCCTGCCGATACGATGGAGGCCACTTCGGGGATGGCCAAGGCATTGTGCATGATGCTGGCATGGCTGTGCGTGAAACCCTCATAGGCCTTGCGCAGGTCCAGGTGGGCGTCCAAGTGCAGGATGCCGAAGCGGCCGTGGCGCGCGGCCAACGCGCGGTAGAAGCCCAGGGGCGTGCTGTGGTCGCCGCCCACCAGGCCCACCAGCTTGCCCTGGTCCAGCCAGTAGCCTGTGCGCTGCTCCACCCATTGTTCCATCACCTTGCTTTCACCGTTCACCAGGTGCAGGGCCTTGGCGGCGCGCTTTTCCTTGGCCGCGCCGCCGCCGTTCACCAGCAGGTCGATCACGTGCGCGGATTCCTTTTTCAGGGCGGTGCTATGCTCCAGCAGGGCTTCCGGGATCTCGTCCATGGCGATGCCGCGTTTCCACAGGTCGGCGAATTCGGGGTGGAAGAGGTCTACTTGGAACGAGGCGTCCAGGATGGCTTCCGGGCCTTTGGCCGTGCCGCCGCCGTAGCTGGTGGTCACTTCCCAGGGCACGGGCACCAGCACAACATCACTTTCCTCCGCGGTAAATGGAAGCCCGTAGATGCCCGCTTGTGCGTTGCCGGGGCTGTTGGGGTCGAAGGCCTTGATCTTGGAGGCTTTGCTCATTGTGGTTACAGGTGTAGGGCGGCGAAGTTCGGCATCATGCGCCAAGCGGAAGCCCCAATGCAAGCGGCCCCGGAAATTCCCGGGGCCGCCGAAGGCCGATCGAACGAAACCCCTCGTTGCGTTGATGGCCGTGTTGCGCCTAAGGGCGGAGTGCTTGCGTGAGCAGGCCAAGGAGGTTGGGCATGCGTGCGGAGGTCACGGCCGCAGTGCCAACAGGCTCTTTCTCCGATCTGCTGGCGGCGCTTCCAGCAGGGCGTTCGGGCCTTTTGGCCGGAACGGGCGGCGGGGCCGGAGCATGCGGCGTTCCAGTGCTGTCCTTGGATGCGGGAATGCCGTTGCCCATGGATAAACCTTGGGGTGTCATGGTCCACAGGTGGTTCACCATGTCGCCGTCGTACGTGTTGGTGGTGTTGGCAATGTCGTCCAGCATGGGGCGTGAAGCTTCACGCAGGAATACCGACCGGCCATAGGGCACTTGAAGGATGAACTTCACATCCTGCGCACGGATCTTGTCGTTGGCATGGAAGCTCACCACCGGTGAAAGGAACAGCACATCGCCTTCCTGCTTGTAGGCAAAGCTCACGCGCTCTGCCCGCGCTGCGGCTGCTTTTGCGGAAGACGCGCGGGCGGTGCGGATCACCAGCAGATGGAACAGGCTGTCGGTGCTTTGTTCAATATCCACCTCGCCCCAGGCTCCGCTGATGTCGCCATGGTCCAGATGGATCCCGCCCATGTCCAGGTCCAGTCTGCCATGCTTGTAGTAGATGCTCCAGCCGGAAGCATTGGAATCCGCCGGTGCCAGCATGTCCAGGTCGATGGTGCCCTGGGCGGGTTGGGCGATCGCCAGTTCGGTCCTCACGCTGTTTTCGCGGCCGAAATCCTTGGCCAGGGCAAGTCCGGTCCAGATCACGGGGATCAGTGCGAGCACCCACAAGGTGCTGAGGGTCCAGCCCATCCATTTGGGTGCGGGCGTGCCCATCAGGAGGCGGAAGCCGGCAAGGAACATGGCAATGATGGGGATGGTGACAAGCAGGAGCATACCGACGCCGAACCAAAGGGCATGGTAGCGGGTGTTGAACAAGTGGCCGCCGAGGTCGAGGAATCCGATGTTTTCACTGCTCCAAGTGGACTGCCATAGCCCAACGGATCCGCCGATGATGCCGACGAACAGGCCAAGGAGCAGGCTCACGGCAACGACGAGCAAGGCCAAGCCGACCAGTTTTCCGAAGACATGGATGGCCTGATGGCCTGCGGATTGAGCCTGGTACCGGGCCTCATGCCGGTAATTGCTCCCCTGCGCCCAGTATTTCCGGCCCATGTCGCGTGCTTCGCCGGCCACCTTCCCGGCCCCGGCCTTTACGCGCTCTGCACCTTCCTCAAACATGCGCTTGATGTTGTCCACCGTTACGGGTTCGCCGTGCATCTCCAGCTTTTCCGCGGCGGTTAGTGCTTCAGGCACCAGCACCCACAAGGCGATGTAGAAGATGGCCGGGAAGCCCCAGCCTGCGAGCACGAACACCAGGAAGGCGATGCGGAGCCACAGCGGATCGATGCCGAAGTAGTGGCCCAGTCCGGAAAGCACGCCGGCCACCTTCTTGTCTTCCGGGTCGCGGTACAGGCGCTTGTGCTTGCGCGGCGCGCCGCCGGTGCGGTCCTCCGCCCGGAAGCTGCCACCACCGGCATCCTCCCCGTCCACATAGTCCTCGGGCTGCCCCATCACCTGCTTCACATGGTCCACATCGGCCGTGGAAACGGCCTGGCGGCCTTGCAGGCGCTCGGTGAAGAGCTCGGCGATGCGTGCCTCGATGTCGGCCATGATCTCCCCGGCCTCGGCACTGCCGCTGAACTTGGCGCGGATGTTGGCCAGGTAGCGCTGCAGCTGGTCGTAGGCGTCCTCTTCAATGTGGAACACGGTGCCGGCCAGGTTGGCGGTGAATGTCTTCTTCATCAGGCGGGATTGTTGCGGGTGGCTTTTTTCACGGCTTGCACGAGTTCGTCCCAAGTGTCGTCCAGCTCCTTCAGGAACTTGCGGCCCACCGGAGTGAGCTTGTAGTATTTGCGCGGCGGGCCGCTGCGGCTTTCCTCCCATCGGTAGGCTAAGTAGCCGGAATCCTTCAGCCGGGTGAGCAGGGGGTAAAGCGTGCCTTCCACCACGATCAGCTTTGCATCCTTCAACTTGGCGATGACGTCCGACGGGTACATCTCTTCACTGGCAAGCAGTGAGAGGATGCAGTACTCCAGCACGCCCTTGCGCATCTGTGCCTTGGTGTTCTCCACTTTCATCGTTGGGTGCTCCGCACGTTCATCGGGCCATGCCCGGTAGTTGACGATGCAAATATATATGTACGGGATAGTAGTATGCAAAACAAAGTACCGGTTTTGGGATGACCGGTGCGCTGGGGCGGATGAACGGAGCGGGGCATGTGGACGCACCGCCGCCAATGCGGGCACGGTGTTCCCGCTATTGTCCGGTGGCAGGTGCCGGAAGGAAAAAAGGCCGGTCCTTGCGGCCCGGCCTTTTCAGGGAAAGCGTCCAGGATCAATCCAGCATCAGCTTGCGGGTCACCGTGCCTTCATCAAAGGTGAGGGTAACGAAGTAGGCGCCCGGTTTCAAGCCGTTGCGCTGCAGGGTGAACACCTTGTTCTCCACGTTCTCCGCCTGCACGCGCCGCCCGTTGATGTCGTACACCTCGGCCATGCGGATCACCGCGAAGGCGCTGCTGATGCGCACCACGTCATGTGCAGGGTTGGGGTACAGCTCCACGCCCTTGGCCACGGGGTTGTTTTCGCTGATGCCCACCAGGCTGCAGGGCCCCAGCTGCAGGGCGCACACGATCCGCGGGTTCATGTAGCCCATGATGGTGTCGATGTAGGCGCGTCCCTTGGCCGGGCTCATGTTGGGGTTGCTGGCCAGGCTGGCCTGCCCTGCGGTGATGGGCGGCGGCCCGGGGATGATCACGGTTTGTGCCAGGGCGCTGGCGGGATCCCACCATTGCCAGGGTCCGGCTTCCTCCTTGGTGGCCGGGTTGATGGCGGGCCAGTTGGGCGTCACCAAGGGGAAGAGGCCCTCCGCATCGCCGTTGATGTGTACGGTGTTGGAGCCATGCGTCTGGTTGGTGTTGTACAGGGCGCGTGCGCGGTCGGTGAAGGGGTCCCCGTTGGGCAGCGTGGCGAAGCTGCTGTTGTTGCCGTAGGTGTCCACCAGGGGCATGAACACGTTGCTGCCCTGCACCTCCACTACCTGCTCGCCGGTGGTAGGCACGATCACGATGCCGTCGCCGAAGGGGGCGAAGGGGTCGAACACGGTTTGGAAGGCCACCATGGGCACATCGCCCTGCTCCAGCCAGCTGGTGTCGGCCAGGGCGCCGCCGGTGTTCACGCAGAAGTTGATGTGGCTGTTCTGCCCGTTGGGCCGGTACAGGGTGAGCGATCCACCGAAGCCTTCAATGTTGCCCACCTTGGTGGTGTCCACGTAGCTCACGCCTGGCGCGCCCAGCGGATCGGGGATGAACTTTTCGATGAACAGTTCCGCGGGGCGGTCCAGCGTGGCCGTGGCCAAGGTGATGTAGCCGCCGGTGCCTTCACCGTACAGGATGATCTTGTTCGGGTTGATGTGGTAGGTGTTGGCGGCTGCGGCATCGGCCTTCAGGCTGCGCACGCACTGCTTCACGTCGTGTATGGCGCGGTAGATGGCGTTCAGCAGCGTGCCGCGGCGGATCTCCAGGGTGGATCCCAACGGGTTCCAGCCCATGCGGTAGCTCATGCTCACGGCCACGTATCCGCGGCGGGCCATCTGCTTGCACACTTCCACGGCGCTGCTGTCCTTGCGCGTGCCCATGGGGCTTCCGTTCAAGGGCGGGGGCAGGGCGTTGCCGGTGTGTACGAAGATCATCACGGGCCGGGCGGTCTCGGTGTCCGTGGCCGGGTCCGGCTGGTAGATGTCCATCTTCAGGTTGGTCACCTTTACCACGGTGCTGGCATCCTGCGGGTCGAAGAAGGGTGCCGGGATGGGGTTGCCCGTGGTGACGGCGGTCTGCAGCTGCACCACTTCGGGCCCTACCAATGCCGGATTTGTGAGCTGGGAGGTGAGGAAGTCGATGTTGGTGCCGAAGGTGATGTCGTTCGTCACGGTGATCTGTGCCGGCGTGAACACTTCGCTGAGGTAGCGTTGCTGTGCAAGGGCCGGGAAGGCCGCTATGCAGAGGGGAATGGCGATGCGTAGCTTTTTGGACATGGGCTTTGGTTTTTAGAGTTGCCGAAAGTTAGTTTTTTCCGCGGTTGTTCAATTCGTAAACGAGCTGCACATAGGCCAGGCGGCCGATCTGTGGTCCGCCGTACACCAAGTACACATTGTTGTTCAGCATGCGGTTGAGGCGGTCTCCGGACGGCACGGTAGGGTCCCACAGGGGCATCAGCCCGAAGAGGTTGCTGGCGCCCAGCTTCACGGACAGGTGCTCCTTGGGGAAGGCCATGCTGACCTGTGCGTCCACCATGTCGTAGCTGGAAATGGGGCCGGAGAACTGGGGAGATCCCTCGAAGGTGTATCCTTCCACGTATTTCCAGTTCAGGCCGTAGCCTAAGCGCTTGAGGCGGGTGAAGGGCACCTTGCGGTCGCGGGCATTGAATCCGGCGTTGAACTTGTTTTCCGGGGTGTTGAAGGCGGGGATGATGGGGTCGTCGGCACCGCTGATCAGCTTGTTGTAGCTGTAGTTGAAGGTGTAGGTGAGCTTGGGCCGGTACCAATTGAGGCCGGCGCTGAAGCCGCGCGTCACCACCTGGGAGGAGGCGTTGGCCGCCACGCGGTAGGCCTGCAGGCCCACGGGCGGAATGTTGCCTGGGCCCGGGAAGGCGGCGTGCAGGCCGATGATGTAGCCGATGAAATCGGTGTACCAGCTGTTGTACGCGCTCAGGTCGAAGTAGAGGCTTTCCCAATGCGTGCCGCGGTAGCCCAGTTCAATGGTGCGTACTTGTTCGGGCCGCAGCCGGTCCACATGGAACCAGTCGAGCAGGCTGCGGTCCAGGCCGTTGTCGCGGTAGCGTTGGAAACTGGCGATGGTGAACATGGAGTCGCGGCCTGCCTCGAACTGCCCGTCCACGTTGCCGAGCAGCAGGGCCCGGCCTACGTTGTAGTAGAGGTATTGGTCGGCAAGCGTGGGGTTGCGGATGGCGCTGCTGAAGCTGGCGCGCCACACATGTGCGGGGGTGCGGGCATACACGAGCGAGAGGGCGGGGGAGAGCAGGGGCTTGAAGTTCTGGTTCTTGTCCAAGCGCAGGGTGGCGGTGGCGGTGAGCTTGTTGTCCAGCAGCTTTTTGTCCATTCCGGCGAACAGGCCGAACTCGCTGTTGCGGATCACCACGTTGCCGGTGTCGCGGAAGATGGTGCCCGCGCTGTTGGGCATGTACTGCCTGAAGTTGCCGCCCACGGTCACTTCGGCGAACTTGGGCCTGAGCTTGTATTCGCCCATCACATGGGCCAGCGCGCTGCGGTCGAAGAACAGGGAGCCGCCATCGGTGAAGCGCTTGCCCTTGATCTCGTCGATCTTTTCGTTGAAACGGGCGGTGCCGGGCACGAAGAAGGGCTCCAGGAAGGCGGTGGTCATGGTGTTCACATGGGCTCTGGCCTGGTCGTGGAAGGCGAAGAACGTGGCCAGGTGGTCCTGGATGAACTGGTTCTGCCAGGCTATCCATTGGGCCGTATTCCAGCCCAGGGCTGCGGCCTGCGGCACGGTGATGTAGCCGGGCATGGCCTGCACCTGCGGGGTGATCTGCGAGCCCCAGAAGGTGTTGTATTCGAAGTTCCAGCCGTTGGCGCCGCCGGTGGGGCCGCTGGCTTCCTGCAGGCGCAGGGCGGTGGTGTAGATGTCGTACGTTTTTCCGGCATCCTCGTGGGTCACGTAGGCGCGGATGAACCATTTGCCCTCGCGGCGCAGCTCCAGGCGGTGCTGGAAGAATTGGATGTCTTTCAGGCGGTAGCGGTTGTCGCCCTGGTACACGGTGCTGCCGGTGCTGAAGTTGCTTGCGGCCATCACCTCCAAGCTGTCCTTGATGCGGTAGTGCAGCGATCCGCCGAGCTTGATGTTGTGCGTGCCGTAATCCACCAGGTCCACCTCGCGGTATCCGTTGCGCAGGAACTTGCCTAGGCCGGGATAGCTGCGGCGGCCGGAGAAGGAGGTGTAGTCGTTGTTCACGCTCACGTCCTCGTCGCCATAGATGTTCACGGCATCGTACCCGCCGGGGTTGTTGGTGCCCGTGGGGCTGTTGCTGGTGGGCGCGTAGTTTTCGGCAGGCCAGTCGTCGGCGCGCAGGGCGTAGGCGTTCAGCTTGTAGGCCCAGCGGTGGGTGGAGGCGCTGTCGCCAAGCACTTCGGCCCAGCGCACGGCCATCTCCAGCATGTTCCGCTCGCCGCCCTTCAGGCTCGCGCTAAGGCCGGGAAAGGTCCAGGGGCTTTTTGTGGTCATGTTGATCACGCCGTTGAATGCGCCCGGCCCGTAGTAGGCGGTGCTGGCCCCTGCGATCACATCCACTTTCAGCACATCAAGGTCGCTTGCGCCGAGGAAGTTGCCCAAGGAGAAGTTGAGGCCCGGGCTCTGGTTGTCCACCCCGTCGATCAGCTGCAGGCTGCGCACCGGGCTGGTGCTGTTGAATCCGCGCGTGTTGATCACCTTGAAGCCGAAGCTGGCCGCGGTCATGTCCACGCCCTTGAGGTTGCCTAAGCCTTCGTAGAAATCGCCGCCGGCCACTTCCTTGATGGCAAGCAGGTCCATGGTCTCCACCGTCATGGGCGCCTGCTTCTGGCGGTCGCTGATGCGCTCGCGCACCACTTCGGCATCTTTCAGCTGCACGTCCTCCGGCACCAAGCCCACACGCAGGTCCTGGGCAAGCGAGCCAACCGCTATGTCCTGGGCCTTGTAGCCGAAGTACACTACGCTTAGCGTGAAGGGCGGCGGATGATCCACGGGCAGTGAAAAGCGGCCGTCCAGGTCGGTGGAGACGCCTCCGGGCATGCCCTTCACCTTCACCACGGCGCCCACCAGGGCTTCGCCGGTGCCGGCATCATGTACGCTGCCTTTCAGCTTGAGGGCCTGGGCATCCGCGGCGTTGCAGGCAAGGAGAACAACGGCAAGAAGAAGGAAGGACCGCAGCAGCGGACGCATGGGGGTGGGTGGCATGTGGGTGTTGCGGAGCCAATATAGGCGTGGGCTTGAAAGGTGGCCGAACCTGCCGTTCCTTGTTTTCAACAGGGGAGCGGGACAGGCGCCTCCGGTGCGCAAGGAGGGCGGGCCTTGTGAATGTCCGGCGGTTGCCGGTGCTGCTGCCATGCGGTTCGGGATCCATGCGGTGGCGGTGCAACGGCTGCATGCTGCTACATTGCCGCCCTTCCGACCAACGCGCGCACCCATGCCCGGATTCAATCGCTCGCTCACCCTGCTGGATGCCATGATGCTGGTGGCCGGCTCCATGATCGGCAGCGGCATCTTCATCGTGAGCGCGGACATGCTCCGGCAGCTCGGGTCGCCCGCGTGGATGATGGCCGCGTGGGTGGTGTCCGGGATCATGACGGTGCTGGCGGCGCTGGCCTACGGCGAGCTGGCTGCAATGATGCCCAAGGCGGGCGGCCAGTACGTGTACATCCAGCGCGCGTTCGGCAAGCTGCCGGCCTTCATGTACGGGTGGACCGTCTTCACGGTGATCCAAACCGGGCTGATCGCCGCCGTGGCCGTGGCCTTCGCGAAGTATACGGCGGTGTTCCTGCCGGCGCTGGGCGAGCAGCACGTGTTGCTGCACCTGGGCGCGCTGCGCATCAATGCGTCGCAGGTGCTCGCCATCGCAAGCATCGTGTTCCTCACCGCATTCAACGCGCGCGGGGTGCGCAAAGGCAAGGTGCTGCAGACGAGCTTCACGCTGGCCAAGATCCTGGCCCTGGTGGCACTGGTGGTGGCGGGGCTGTGGGTGGGCCTGGGCACGGGCACGCTCACGCAGAATTTTGGCGCCGGATGGCAGGCCACCGGCCTGCGTACCGGCGTGGATGGAGCGGAGGCCGCAGTGCCGCTCAGCGGAATGCTCCTGGTGTCCGCCTTCGGGGTGGCCTTGGTGGGCTCGTTGTTCAGCAGCGATGCCTGGAACAATGTGACCTTCATCGCGGGTGAAGTGGACCGCCCCCAGCGCAACATTCCCTTGGGCCTGGTGCTCGGCACCGGGCTGGTGACCGTGCTGTACCTGCTGGCCAACTTCGCCTACCTGGCCCTGCTGCCCGTGCAGGATATACAACATGCCGCGCAGGACCGCGTGGGTGCGGCCGCCGCAGCGGTGATCTTCGGGAACAAGGGCGCGCTGATCATGGCCGCCCTCATCATGGTGAGCACCTTCGGGTGCAACAACGGGATCATTCTTTCCGGCGCGCGCCTGTACTATGCCATGGCGAAGGATGGCCTGTTCTTCCGCCGCGCAGGCGTGCTGAACGATGCCGCGGTGCCGGGCCATGCGCTTTGGGTGCAGTGCATCTGGGCATCCCTGCTTTGCCTCAGCGGCCGCTACGGCGACCTGCTGGAGTACACCATGTTCGCCTCCTTGCTTTTCTACATTGTGACCATTGCGGGGCTGTTCGTACTGCGGCGCAAGGAACCGCAGGCGGAACGTCCCTATCGCGCATGGGGCTATCCGGTGCTTCCGGCCATCTACATCGCCGCCGCTGCCGCCTTCTGCATCAATCTGCTATGGCGCAAACCGGTGTACACCGGCATGGGGCTCGCCATCGTCATGCTCGGCGCCATAGTGTACGCCTTCATGCCCAAGCAAGGCAATGCGCCTGCACCGGAGGATTGAATCCCCCGTACGCCCGCCACGCCCATCGGGTCTCATCCATACGTCCGGGCAGGCACCGGGGCCCGTCCGGCTGCCAAGGTGAAGAATAGTGGCAACCGTGCAGCATTCCACCTCCGGTCGCGCCATACGGAAGGCGCCATACCAGGTAGCACTGCGGGTCAGCCGCTTATTGCGCGAAGCTGCGGCACTGTTGCGCACAGTCCCGGCAAGCTTGTTCGCAGGTCACGCAGGCCGCCATTTCCGGGAGCTTGCTGCACGCCAAGGCGCAGGCTTCACATACGCGTGCGCACACCGGGGCAAGGTCGAGTGCCATGCCGAACAATCCGTCCTGGTGCATGCCCGACACATAGCTGTGGAGTAAAACGCAGATGTCCGCGCATGCTTGGCTGGTGGCCATGGTTTCGGCGGAATTGTGTGCATGGAGCATCGTGCGGCCTTCCGCATTGCAGCGTTCACATGCTGTAATGCAATCTGTAAGCGTCTTCAGCAGGCCGGCTGCCATTGTTGCACTGCCCGGCATCTTGCGTTGCGGCTGCTCCGTGGGCGGATAGGCCGGATGAGATACCGGACGCTCGGGTTGCGTGCCTTTCGGATCAGTAGCCCTGAACGGGGAACCTTCACCGGGGTACACCAGCTCCTTCGGTTCCATGGGGTATTCCGGCATCTCCTTTTCAGTGGCCTGTGGTGCCTTTGGGGAATTCTTCCTTCCTGTGAACGTGGCGGTCATCGTGTGCGCAGTTTCAATTCCCATTGCCCGGATCGTGCCAACAAGTCCCTTAAGGCCCCAGAGCGTGGCCAGTTGCCGGGTTTGCTCCAAAAGATCAAGTCCGTGGATGGTCAAGGAACGAGGAACGACCTCTACAGTTTATGCCCTGATCGGGCAAAGGCACCCTCATGATGCCGCCCTCCCGGTGCAAAATTGTCCTAATGGTGACTGCCTTCCGCAATCGCGTGGCATGGGGCTTGTTCCATCCTGACCGAACCAACCAATTGCCGCGTCGGCATAAAGACGCATAACCAATGAGAAAGTTGATGTTGAGCACTGCGGTGGCAGCGTTGTCGGTCATTTCCCTCAATGCACAGGATCCACCCAAGCGTACTGCCGAGGACCGTTCCGAAATGCGCACTGAGCGCATGGTGAAGGAATTGGGGCTCAATGATGACCAGGCGGCCAAGGTGAAGGCGATCAATGAAAAGTATGCCACCAAGGTGGATGAGATGCGCAAGGAGCGCAAGGAGGAAGCAGGTGCGAAAAAGGGGCAGTGGGAGGAAATGGAGAAGGCCCGGATGGCTGAATTCAAATCCGTGCTGACGCCGGACCAATACCAAAAACTGGAGGCCCGCCAAGCGGAGATGAAGAAGGAGCACATGGAAAGGCGCGAGGAGCACAAGGGGATGGAACACCGCGACATGCAGGGGAAGGGAGCCAAGCCGGCACCGGCGAACACCGCCCCGGCCAAGGCCCCGCAGAAGTAGAACCGAGCGTACATGAGCTGAAAACCCCGGCCCGATCGGCCGGGGTTTTCGGTTTGCGCCCTGTACCTTGCGCCGGTGGCCCTATCAACAAGGCCCTGCACGGATGTCCCTATCGATCACCTTTCACGGCGCCGCCGGCATGGTCACCGGCAGCAAGCATTTGCTGGAATTGCCGGACGGCAGGCGCATCCTGCTCGATTGCGGCATGTTCCAAGGGGAAGGCCCTGCCAGCGATGCGCTCAACCGGCGCTTCGGCTTCAAGCCTGAATCCATTGACGCGCTGGTGCTTTCCCACGCGCACATCGACCACAGCGGCCTGATCCCCCGCCTGGTGGCCGAAGGCTTCCGCGGCCCCATCTACGCCACCGAGGCCACGCGTGACCTGTGCGAGATCCTGTTGGCCGACAGTGCCTTCATCCAGGAGAACGACTTCCGCTACGATGCCAAACGCGCCAAGAAGCAGCATGCGGCCATGACGGAGGTGGGCCCGCTGTACAGTTCCATTGACGTGGATGCAGCCATGGCCCTCTTCCGGGTGTTGCCCTTCTCCACGCCGGTAGAGATCATGCAAGGCGTCACGCTCACGTACATCCCCAACGGGCACATCCTCGGCAGCGCCTCCGTACACCTCACCGTGGCCGGCAGGGAGGGCGTGCGCAAGATCACCTTCAGCGGCGATGTGGGGCGGTATGTGGATCAGCTGCTGCCGCCGCCGGAGCCGTTCCCCCAAGCCGATGTCATCCTCTGCGAAAGCACGTATGGCAACAGGGACCATCCGCCTGCGGAGGGCACCGAGCAGGAACTGCTGGGGCATGTGCAGCGTGTGTGCGTGGAGCAGCAGGGCCGCCTGATCATCCCCGCGTTCAGCGTGGGGCGCACCCAGGAGATCCTCTATGCGCTCAACCGGTTCTTCAACCAGGGGCGCCTTCCGCACGTGCCCGTGTTCGTGGACAGCCCGCTTTCCATCAATGCCACCAACATCTACCGGAAGCACTCGGCGCTGCTGCGGCCGGAGATCCGCAAGGAGCTGGAGCAGGACCCCGACCTGTTCGGCTTCCCCGGCGTGGAGTTCATCCGCGAGGCGGCGCGCAGCAAGGAGCTCAACACGCGCAAAGGGCCGAGCATCACCATTGCGGCAAGCGGCATGATGGATGCCGGGCGCATCCGCCACCACCTGTTCCATGGGCTGCCCAACGCCAACAATGCCGTGCTCATCGTGGGCTTCTGCGCACCCGGCACCTTGGGCGCGCACTTGCTGGAAAAGCCCGATGTGGTACACATGTACGGCGAGGACGTGCCCGTGCGCGCCGCCATCCTCACCATGGGCAGCTACAGTGCCCACGGCGATCGCAATGAACTGTTGCAATGGATCGGTTGCCAAGATCCGGGCTTGGTGAACAAGGTGTTCCTGGTGCATGGCACGGACGAATCCATGGCGGGCCTGCGCACCCTGTACACACAGCACGGCTTCACCCACATTGATCTGCCCAAACAGGGGCAGCGGTTCGAGGTTTGACGGCGCCTGGGCTGTGAAGGGATCCCTGAGCCCGCTTCGTTCGCGCCATTGCATGGGTCGGCGCTGCGCGCAGCAACCCACGGTTGTTCGTAGGGCGTAGTTTGTGGTTCGTAGGGCACTTCCGCCCTATACCCTATACCCTACACCCCACGCCCCACGCCCTCTTCCCAACGCACCCGCAAGCATCCGCCGTCCCAGGGTTCATGCATCCCCCAACCATGCGGATGCCACCAGCGCAAGGGTTCCCCTGCCTGGGCAACAGCCCTGCGCTACCCGGCGAAGCGCATGGCCTTGTGCAGTTCTGCGGGCAAGGCGGGCAGCTTGCGCCGCTCGAAGAGGAAGCTGCTCATGTCGGCGATCTCCTTGAACACGTAGTGGTGGTCCATGGCGCCGCGCAGGTAGCCCTTGCCGGAACTGCCGCCCGTGCCTAGGCGCAGGCCGATCATGCGGTGTACCATGTCCACGTGGCGGGCGCGCCAGCGGGCCATGCCGTTATCCAGTTCCACCAGCGCGTCCAGTAAGCGGAAGGGCTGCTGGAACAAGGGTTCATCGCGGTACATCATGATGAACAGGGCGCTGCGTGCGGCCTTGGGGGAGAACTTGCGCTTGCTGCCGCCGGTTACGAAGATCTCCTTCCACAGCTGTGCGTTCTGCTCTTCGCCGGCCACTAGGCTGCCCACATAGAGGGCCTCCAGCTTGTCGAAGAACTGCTCCTTGCCGGGCCAGTACTTCGGGTCCAGGAAGGGCATGCGCTCCAGCCAGGCGTTCACCAGCTCCACCAGTGTGGTTTTCTTCTCCAGGGCCTCTATCTGTGCCTTGTGCTCGGGCCGCAATTGGCTGGTGTAGTACTCCTTTCCGAAGCGGTCTTCCATGCGAAGGCCCAGCCGTGCCTCCAGGATCTTGAACTGCATGCTTTGGAAGCCGCTTGCCGGGCGCAGCATGTCGCGGAAATCCAGGAAATCCAGCGGCGTCATGGTATCCAGAATGCCAAGCTGCTTCACCAGCAGGTCCACGATGGTGTTCACGCGGTGCATGCGGTGTACGGCGATGTTGAGGGCACCGGCGTTGTCGTCCACCGTGCCGCCCTCGAAGATGTCGATGATGCTGCCCACCTCGTACAGCAGCTGCTTGAACCAAAGCTCGTAGGCCTGGTGGATGACGATGAAGAGCATTTCGTCGTGGGCGTGCTTGCCCAGCTTGTCGCTCTCCAATTGCTGCGAACTCAGGATACGCTCCAGCTGGAGGTAATCGGGATAATACACGTTGCTCATTTCAGGGTTTTTGATGAATGCTCAAATGTAATTGGAGGGCGGTGCAATGTTGTCCCGGATGCTTTTCGCTGGTACCTTGCAGCCATGATGTACCGATGGTTTTCGACCCTGCTTGCCTGCGCGGCCCTCACCTGGGGCCATGCCCAAACCAACGGCAGCCAGCTGGGCCCTGCGTCCGATGCGGCGCAGCGCATGCATGACAACGGCTTCCAGGCGCGGCAGGACAGCGTACTGGACATTGCCACCCTGCAGGAACAACCTGACTATCCGGGGGGCATGGAGGCCATGTACGCCTACCTGCAAGCGAACACCCGCTATCCGGATGATGCCTTCCAGGGTGGCGTGGAAGGAAAGGTGTTCGTGGAGTTTGTGGTCAACAAGGAGGGGCAGGTGGGCAATGTGCGGATCAGGCGCGGCGTGTCGCCTTCATTGGATGCCGAGGCGATCCGCGTGGTGCTGGGCATGCCGCGCTGGAGCCCGGGCCGGAAGGATGGCACACCGGTGGCCGTGCGGTTCACCATCCCCTTGGCGTTCAAGTTGAACAAGGAACAGCCGCAGGCCCCCCCGGACGGTACGCACTGATGTGCCGCTTGGAATGATCTGCTGAAGCAGGTTGCATTGTGCGGTGGGGCATGGCCCGGCCAAAGGTTGGCGTGTACTGCCCGGTGCAATGCAACTCCACGCTTCCCATCCGCACCGCAGGCAGGATAGGGGGCAACGAAAAGGGCCATCCCTGCTGGGACGGCCCTCTTTTCAACTATCGTTCTTGTCCGTTACCGCACCCATTCGCGCCTTCGCGTCTTGGCGGTTCCTCATTGATCTAGGGCATTCTTCGCGCCCTTCGCGTCTTCGCGTGAGGTCGCATTCTTGGCGCCCTTTGCGTCTTGGCGGTTCCTCCTTGCGCTATGGCATTCTTCGCGCCTTCGCGTCTTCGCGTGAGCCTGCATTCTTCGCGCCTTCGCGTCTTCGCGTGAGGCATTACTTGGCGTGCTCCGCGTCTTGGCGGTTCCTCTTTGAGCTATGCCATCCTTCGCGCCTTCGCGTCTTCGCGTGAGGCTCCCTTGGCGCGCTCCGCGTCTTGGCGGTCTCCACTCCAAGTATCGCTCGTGCCTGTTACCGCACCGGCGCCACTTCGTTGATCGGCTTTCCCTCCGGGGTCCTTGCTGGGCGGGCACCTTGCATCTGCTGCATTTTTTCGAACTGGCTGGCGGTCAGCACGCCCTTCAGGTCGCGCTCACGTTCGGCCAAGATCGCCTGCTTGTCCGGCTTGCCGGTCTCGCTTGCCGCTTCTTCCCGTGACACCATGGTTTTCCGCAGGTACTTTTCATTGAGTGCTTGCACCTGTGCGGCCTGGTCGGCGCTCAGGCCCAATTCCTCGGTCATGCGGGAAGTAAGCCGCTGCGCCGCCTCGGGCACGTTGAAGCCGGTGCGGTCCTTGTCCTGTGCTTGGGCGCTTCCGGCCAGTGCGGCAGCCAGCGCCAAGGTCATCATCCATTTCATGGTTGCTTCGTTTTTTAGGCAGGGCCAAGTTATGCCAACACACGGGTTCCACAGGCCCGGGGGAATTCCGTGTACCCGGAAAATGGGCAAAATTTGGGTCTGTTGCGGCGTGGAGACTGTCCCGCACCCTCGCACTCCATCCCGCGCAGCCAACCATGGAACGGCCACGGGTGTGGAATGCGGGGAAAGCGATGCCCCGGATGGCGTGGAATTCCCCGATCATGCAAGCATGCTATGCCGCAGGTGGCAAGGGTGCAGTGCAGGTGTGGCCCTGCACCATGGCCGGTAGTGCGGCATGCCTGGGCGGAAAATTCCGGCATGGCGCGTGGTTTGCGTGATGGCCGGCATGCTTGGCAAAACGCTGACCGTGGATGCGCCGCAGCCGCTGGTGATGGTGGTGGATGATGATGCGGACCTGCTTTGGTTGATGCAGGGCGCATTGCTCCGTTCGGGCTTTGCAGTGCAGGTGAGCACTCATGCGCCTACGCTGCAGGCCGTGCGCGATGCGCATCCGGCAGCCTTGGTCCTTGACCTGGAGATCGGGCAGGAGAGCGGGGAGGAGGTTTGCAGGGAGGTGAAGCAGGCCGGCGACCTCGTTGGCATTCCGGTGTTGCTGATCTCCGGCAAGCCGGGCACGGCACTTTGTGGTGCTGCAATGCAGTGCGGCGCCGATGCGGTCCTGGCGAAGCCGTTCCGGTTGCGTGAGCTTGTGCAGATGGCGGGCAAGCTGCTGCACCGGCCGGCGGCATGAGTTGCCCGGCTATCCGAAGATGGCGTTGAGCATGCCGGCCAGCCGGATGCCGCCCTTCAGGAGCTGCTGCTGCACCAGGGTCCAGTGCAGGTACTGGTATTCGTAGCCCAGATCGGCCCCCGGTGCCGGCGGATATATGGCCGTGCGGAGCGTAGTGGCTTCCTGCGCCCAATCCACGGCGGTGCCCCTTGTCCATTGCTTGATCTGTTGCGCGGTGGCGTGGTCCGTGCAGGCGGCAAGTTCCGTGTAGCTCAACTGGCTGCCATCGATCATTTCGCTGTCCCACACCTTGTGCAGGTTGGATCCCTTCTTGAACCAGCGCACCTGGAAATCATTGCCGCCCTTGTCATCGCCGCGGCCTACATGCAGCGGCTGGTGCAGGTCACCCACCAGGTGGATCAGCACTTTCAGGCAGAACACCTGGCGGTCGTGCGTCAGCGTGTCGCTCTTCAGCGCTGCTGCCATGCGGCCGATGGCCTCCACCGCGTCGCCCTTGGGATTTTTCTCCGCCTGCGCATACGTGCTGCCGTCGGGAATGGTCACCCAGTGCCAATCCCGCATGCCGTCATAGGCGTGGTCGCTTTTGATGTCGTCCATCCAGGTGGCGGCAATGGCCATGGATTCATTCCCCAGGATGCGGTGGACGGCCTTGCGCGCCTTACGTGAAAGGTGGTCTTCCGCAATGGCCCCCACCGTGCGGTGGCCGGTGCGGCCCCATGCAAAGAGGGCGGCGGGTTGCAGCAACACGCAGAACAGGATCAACCTTATTGGGCTCATGCTGCAAGGTTAGGGCATTTCATGGAGGGTTTTTATCGGGCACCGCACTTCCGGCACAGTATTCGGGGGGAATTTGGCAAGGCAATACAACAGGACCATGGCAACCAAGGACGAAAGGGAGAAGGCGGCAACGCCCGGGAAAGGGAAGGCCGGGGAGGAGGCGAAGATGGAGGAGGCGGGCAAAGGGGTGATCCAGCTGCCAGAGCACATGCCTATACCGGTCGCGAAGGAGGATGAAGAAGGAAAAGAGGAGCAGGTGATCCAGCTTCCGGAACACATGCCCACGCCAGGCGGCAAGAAGAAGGTGCGCCGCGCCCAGAGCACGGTGGGCATAAAAACGCCGGGCCGCAAGCGAAAGGCGGCCATGAGCGAGGCGGCCGAGCGAAAGGCACGCAGGGAAGGGACGGACGGGGAGCCGGGAAAGTGAACGGCCGCAAGAGCTTCCCCCGCGTTGCGCTCAAAGGAGGTCTTCTTCCGCCGGAAGGTCGTTCACGGTAGTGGAAGGCTCGGGCACGGGTTCCAGGCGATCATTCTTGGCCTCCACGGTAAGTGTGGCGTGCGGCACCAGGCGCAGGCGTTCCTTGGGGATGAGCTTGCCCGAAATGCGGCAAATGCCATATTCCCCGGTGCGGATGCGCCCTAGTGCGGCCTTTAGCTGGCTGATGAATTTCTCCTGGCGCATCACCGAGCGGGTGAGGTCCTCGCGTTCCATCATGGCCGTGCCGTCCTCAAGCCCGCTTTGGCCGAGGTAGGTGTCGTCCGTGGAGTTTGCCGAAAGGCGCAGGAGCGAATCCTTGTCCAATTGAAGTGTCTCTTCCGCCTTGGCGAGCTTGGCGTGGATCAATGCCTCAAACTCCTTCAGGTCTTCGGCGGAATACCGCGGATTGCCCGCGTTGTGCGCTGTAGTTTCCATTGCGTTGCAAAGGAACGATGTTCGCCGCGATCTTCCAACGCTGCTGCGGTTCGCCCAATGCCCGTGCGGTGCAAGTGGCACCGGCCGCATGGCGATCACACTGGCGCATCGGCTTTCGGATGCTTCATCCAAAGCACGATGGCCAGCAGGAGGCACACGCCGGTGCCTGCGAGGTTGATCTAAGGATGAACGGCCTCGTTGTAGGCCGTCAGGTCCGCACCCGACAGTTGCAGGGATCCCCGAAATTCCTGCATGCCGGCGACTGCAAAAAGCGTCGCAGTGATGAGGAAGGCGATGCTGATAACCTTGTACATGGCGTGCAGCGCCGGGCAGAAAGTATGCCATGTCGGCATGGCGGTTCCCTGTGCTGCTGATGCCGCCTGCGGTTGTGGCTGCAATTCCCCATGTTGGGAAAACACTTCACCTTGGCGGTCTCCCGGGGGCTGGTTCCGCCCTTGCGCGCAATGCGGCCCGAAGATGGCAGGGACCACGCCAAAAGAGCGACAATGCATACCAAGGAGCAAGTGAAGGCGGTGCATGAAATTCATGGGCTGCTGGAAGACAGTCGGCGGGAGTATGTGGCCACCGCAGGGCGCGTGCAAGGTGCAGGCACGAAAGAGCTGTTGTTGAAGATCGCAGGTGAGCGCAAGGAGCTGGAAGGCGAGTTGGAGCGCGACCTGGTGCAGCACGGTTCAAGCGCAGCTCCGTCCGGCACGGCGCACGGGGCGTTGCATAGGGTTGTGCAGGCGTTCCGCGATGCGGTGAATGACACCAGCGACGTGAACGTGATGGTGGAATGCGAGAAGCAGGAGCGGGTGTTGATCAACCACTACATAGAGGTGCTTAACAGTGCGGACCTGAACGAAGCGACCCGCGCGGTGCTGGCCCGCCAGCTGCGGGAGGTGGAGGCGAACGTGCGCAAGGTGCGTGAGGCCCGGAACGCGCAGGAAGGCGTGGAGGAGTGGGGCACGCGGTGAAGACGCTTTGCCGGGGCTACGCCAGTTCCGAGCTGACCGCAAGGTCGCCCGAGAGGGTTCTGTGGATGGGACAGCGGTTGGCGATCTGCAGCAGGCGGTCCTTCTGCTCGGTGGTCAGCGGACCGGTGAGGCGGATGACACGGTGGATGCGCGTTTGGTCAAAGGTGTCTCCATGCTCGATCTCCACGCGCGTGTCCACGGCTTCCAGCGGCCATTCCTTGCGGTCGGCATACATGCGCAGCGTGGCGTTGGTGCATCCGGCCAGGGCGGCAATAAGCAGTTCATGCGGGCAGAAACCCAGGTCCTGGCCGCCATTGCTGAAGGACTCGTCCGCTATGATCAATTGTGTCGCGGTTCGGATCTCCGTTCTGTAATGGTCGCGGCCGATGTGTGCATTTACTGTGTATTTCATGGTCGTGGTGAATTGCGGGCGTAGCAGGAACAAGCAGGGCGGCGTTGTTGTGCGTTGTCAGGCAGGCCAGCGTTCACCGGGGAGGGGCACCGGGCCGTGCTCACGGGGCGGCATTGTGAACTCAAGCCGCCGCCACCGCTGCTTGGCTTCATCTATGGTAGCTTGGTCGGTGGCCACGAAGTTCCAGTAGATCAGGCGCTCCTCCGGGAAGGGTTCGCCGCCGAAGAGGTACACGGAGGTGCCTGGTGCCATGCGGAATCCGCAGCGGGCCGTGTCCTTTGCCACCAGGATGCGGCGCGGCCCGAACTCCTCGCCCTCGGCATGCACGGCGCCATGCAGGATGTACAGGCCGGTTTCCCCGTACAGTTCACCGCTGAGCTTTACCTCGTGCTCCGCGTCGCATTGGATCTCCAGCAGGTACAGCTTGCTGTGTACCGGCACGGGCGAGCGGTGCCCGAGCACTTCGCCGGCGATCAGCTTGTAGCGGGCACCATCGGCCTCCCAGCCGGGCAGCGCTTTTGCTTCCACGTGGTGGAAGGAAGGCGGCATGCGCTCCAAGTGTTTCGGCAGGGCCACCCAGATCTGCAGGCCGTGCATGTGCTTGTCGGTCTGGCGCAGGCGGTCGGGCGTGCGTTCGCTGTGTACGATGCCGCCGCCTGCGGTCATCCAGTTCACCGCCCCGGGCGTGATCTCCACTTCAGTGCCTAAGCTGTCGCGGTGCATCATGTTGCCCTCGAAGAGATAGGTGAGGGTGCTGAGCCCGATGTGCGGGTGGGGGCCGATGTCCACGTTTTCATGGTCGTTCATTTTCACCGGGCCCATGTGGTCGATGAAAACGAACGGGCCCACGGCGCGCTTGTGCCGGAAGGGCAGCAGGCGCCCCACCATGAAGTTGCCCACCGTGCGCGGGCGTTCCTCAATGATCAATCCGATATTGGACATGTGGATGATTGGATGCCTGCAAGGTACTACGCGTTTGAAGCGCCCACTCCTTTCACCCTTGCACCCTTGCACCCTTGCACCCTCTCATCCTCGCACCCTCTCATCCTCGCACCCTCTCATCCTCTCATCCTCTCATCCTCTCATCCTCTCATCCTCTCATCCTCTCATCCTCTCATCCTCTCACCCCTTTTCCCTCAATCGCGTCGCGCATGGTTTCCGCTGCTTCAAGGAATTCCGCCGGGAAGGAGCGAACGCAGGTTGAGCGGTGCGGCGATTCCCTACCTTCGGGTTGCCAAAATACCGGACGGCCATGGAGACCATGCAGCGGGAAGCCCCGAAAACAACGCGAAAGGCCAATGATACACGCGCCGTGTTCTTCATGTTCTGGATGATGATCGCGCTTTTCGTGGTGGGAGTCACGGTGATCGTGCTCACCTCGCACAAGGAGAAGCGGGAGAACGCGGTGCCCGACCATTCGGGGGTGATGGTGCCCCCGCAGTAGCCGGCGGCAAAGGGGTCAGAACTTCAGGCGGAGCTCCATCTTCAGGTCGCTTCTGCGGCTTCCGGCTATTTCCTGCAGGCCCGATGTGATCACATCACGGTCCGTGTACAAGGTGGCGCCGTAGCGTGCCCACAGGTCGATGTGGCGCGCCACGGACCAGCGCAGCATGGCGTACCAGCGCATGCCGCGGCCATAGATGGGCGGCAGGCTGAACACGCCGGGCACGTCGCTCTCGAAGGCATAGAGGCGCGCATCGTAACTGTCGGTGGAGAACAGCATGATGCGGCCGGTGAACTCCAGCTTGCCGCGCATGGGGCGGTGTACCAGGTCTTGGTAGACGAGGAAGCCTTGCTGTGGTTTTTCCGCGCCCTGGCGGTATTGCACGTGCTCCACGCGGGTGTGCAGGGTTACGTCCTGGCTTACGCGGTAGCTGGCGTTGAAGCGGAAGTTGTCCTGGCGGGTGTCCACCAGAGGAAGCACGCCGGGCAGGGCTTCGCCGGTATTGCGCGGCTTCACCTGCCGGCGGGCCTTTGCGTAGAGCTGCACGCCGCGCGAAGGCGTCCAGGTAAGCTGGCCGAGGGCCTCGTACCCGTCGCTGGGGCCGTTGGTCTGGTAGCGCAGCCAGGGGAATGCGAACTGGTCGAAGTAGGCGTTGAACACCCACTGGCGCGTGGGTTTTATTTCGATGCCGGTGTACAGTCCGCGTTCATTCCAGGGGCTGCTTCCTTCGGCGAAGGCGCTGCTGTAGAGGCCGTGGAAATTGCGCTGCAGGTCGCGGTAAAGCAGGGCCAGTGAGAAGCGTTTGTCCAGCGCGGCCAGCAGCCCGGTAACGCCGGCCGATCCGCCGCCGGCGCTGTGTGCCGCTTCGCCGAACCAGACGATGTTGCGGTAGGGCACCTTCCAGTCCAGCCCGTAGGTGGTGTTTGTTTTGCCGAGGAATTCAAACTGGTTGTAGGGCTGCACGTTGGTCTTGTCCAATGCGTGGCCGAAGGTTACCTGTGCGGCGGTGGCGCCCACTTGTGCGCGGCTGCCGCGGTACTGGAAGTGGCCGCCGTAGATGAACTCATCAAGGGCGTTCTTCTTGGCCAGCTCGGCGTAGGTGCGGTGGTAGCCGTCCTCCTGGAAGGAGCTGAAGGTGACCAGGTCGGGGTCCGTGCCGCCGAAGGAGGTGTCCACGGAGGCCACCACGTTGGCATCGTACTTTTTGTGGCTGATGAAGGCGGTGCCCTCGAAGCGCTTGCCCAAGCCCATGGTGGCCCCGGCCCCGCGGAGGAACTGGTTTTCGTTCACGCTGGCATAGGGGAACAGGCCGGGTGCGTTGCGGTCGATGTTCATGGTGTATGCCGATTTGCGCGCGAAGGAGAGGCCGCTGGAGAAGGTGAGGCCTTGGCCGAACTGGGCCTGGTAATCGCCGAGGGCCACGGCCTTGAAGGGACCGATGTCCCGCAGGAAGAGGTGCGCGGAATAGAAGTCGAAACCCTGCTTCTGCGTGCCTTTGAAGAATTCCTCGCCCTCATCCTTTTCGCCGGTGATCCCGAAGTCGATGTTGCGCCGGTACTGGTAGCGGTAGCGGGTGTAGAGCTTCCAGGGGCTGCCGAGGTATACCTTGTTGTTCCGGCGCAGGGAGTCCATTACTGCGGGGTCGCTGACATTGGGCAGCGGAGCGCCGCTGGCATAGCGGTAGGGGCTGTTGAAGGGATCTCGGCCCAGGAAGCCCCGGCGTTGCTCAATGTTGATCTGCGACCGGAGCAGCACCTCGTGGCGGCCCTTGGTGAGCATGGTCTTCAGCGGGGTGCGCGAGCTTCCTTCGCCGCTCACCATTACAAAGGGGCGGATCAGTTCCAGGGTGCCCAGGTCGAGGCCGTCCACGGCTTGCAGTTCATAGATGCTGATGAACTTGCCGAAGCGGCGGATGTGGTCCAGGATGGCGGCGATCTCCAGGTCGGAAAGCAGGTGCAGGGAGCCAAGCTCCGCGGCAGTGGTGTGGTTGAGGTCGATGGGGTCGTTCAGCCGGTCAAGCAGCTGGTCGGCCAGCTCGGAGAGGTCCACGTCGCTTCCTTCCGCGGTTTGTTCCGCCACGGCGCTCAAGCGCTGTTCGATCATGTCCCGCAGCTCGGGCGAAATATCCCGCTGTGCCTGTGCGGCTGCCAGGCAGGCGCACCAGGTGGCCAGCACGAGGAGCGCCCGTTTCATTTGAAGCGGTAGTTGAGGTTCACCATGGGGGTGAAGCCGAGCTGCGATCGCACCACGGCGGCAAGGTCTATGTCCACCTGCCCCACCTGCACGCCCACGCCGAAGTGCGCCCGCGCGGGCCCGGTGCTGATGCCCGTGCGCAGGAAGAGCGCCTTTGTGGGGCGGTATTCCACGCCCGCGCGGTATTGTTCCTGGCGGTCGATGTCCTTGCTGGCCTCGGCGCAGAGGATCACTTCATCATTGAAGCGGTAGGAGAGGCCCGCGCCGAGCACGGTGGGCACATGTTCGGCGTACGGCCCCCCCAACTTGGCGCGGTTGGGGTTGTACAGGTGGGCGCCGATCCACAGGCGTTCGGTTAGCCTGGCCTGCACGCCCAGCTCGGCGGTGAAGGCGCCGGTGCTTCCGTAGTTCTCGCCGAGCCGGATGTTCAGGTAATCCAATTGCACGCCGGCGCGCAGGCCGTCGCCCAGCTTCATGGCATAGGCCAGGCCGAAGGTGCGTTGGGCGTAGAGGTTGTTGCCGAAGGAGCCGGCGCTCACGGCGAAGGTGCCCGCGCGCAGCGGCAGGGCGAAGGCCAGGCCCTGCATGGCCAGGTCGGGCGAAAGCCAGTGTTGCTGGTAGAAGGCGCCCGCGGTGGCCTGCTCCAGGCCGGCCAGGCCCGCCTGGTTGGCGCTGGTACACCACAGGCCGGTAAGGGTGGCGGCGGCATTGCCCATGCCGGCAAAGCGGGCGCTGGCGGGGATCGGTTCGCCGCCGGCCAGCAGGGCGGCGGGCAGCAGGCTGGCGATCAGAAGGGTGGAGCGTCTCTGCATCGGTCCGAATGTAGGGTTCCGCAGCGAACGCCCGCAAGTAGACTTGCTTCCGGGGCGGCGGCTGCCGCCGATGGCTACCTTCGGCCCCTTCTTGCACCCATGGTAACGCTGCACAACGAGCGATTTGAACCGTACATCGGCCCGGCCGAACTGGATGCCGCCATAGACAAGGTGGCGGCCCGCGTGGCGGCGCAGTACGGCGAACTGATGCCGCTGTTCCTGGGCGTGCTCAACGGCAGCTACTTCTTCGCGGCCGAGCTGATGAAGCGCCTCGCCTTCCCCTGCGAGATCTCCTTCGTGAAGGTGGCCAGCTACCACGGCACGCGCAGCAGCGGCTCCGTAAAGCAGCTGATCGGGCTGCAGGAGAGCATTGCCGGGCGGCATGTGGTGGTGCTGGAGGATATCGTTGACACGGGCAATACGGTGATGCACGTGGTGGAGGCCCTGCGGGAAAAGCGCCCGGCCAGCATCGCCATCGCCAGCCTGCTGCTGAAGCCGGACGTGTACAAGAAGGACCTGCCGATCGACTTCGTGGCCATGGAGGTGCCCAACTTCTTCGTGGTGGGTTCCGGGCTGGACCATGATGGCCTTGGCCGTAACTTACCGGGCATCTACCGGATCGTCAACAGTTGAATCAATCCGGCGCGGCTTGCGCCATCCGAGATGAACAAGACCAACATCGTGCTCTTCGGCCCTCCGGGGGCGGGCAAGGGCACCCAGAGCAAATTTCTTATGGACCGCTACGGGCTGCAGCACCTGAGCACCGGCGACCTGCTGCGCGCCGAGATACAGGCCGAAACACCGCTCGGAAAGCAGGCCCAGGAACTGATGAGCGCCGGTGAACTGGTGCCGGACGAGGTGGTGGTGGGCATGATCCGCAACCGCGTGGTGGAGGAGCCGCGCGCAAAGGGCTTCATCTTCGACGGGTTCCCGCGTACCCGGGCCCAGGCCGAGGCGTTGGACACCATGCTGGAGAAGCTCGGAAGCGGCATCACCGTGATGCTCTCCCTGGAGGTGGAGCAGGAGGAACTGGTGAAGCGCCTGCTGGGGCGCGGTGCCACCAGCGGCAGGCCGGACGACCGCAATGAGGAGGTGGTGCGCAAGCGCATCGGCGAATATGAGGCCAAGACGGCCCCGCTGAAGGATTACTACAAGGCGCAGGGCAAGCTCAGGCGCATCGATGGCATGGGTTCCATCGACCACATCACCGACCGCCTTGTCGCGGCCATTGAGGGCTGAACCGGCCAGGTACGGCCACGCGCGATGTCCGCCGCCAACTTCATCGACCAGATCCGCATCGAGTGCCGCTCGGGCAAGGGCGGCGCGGGCAGCAGGCACCTGCGCCGTGAAAAGTACGTGCCCAAGGGCGGCCCCGATGGCGGCGACGGCGGGCGCGGCGGCCATGTGATCCTCGAAGGCGATGAGCAGCTATGGACGCTTCTTCACCTGCGCTACACCAAGCACGTGATCGCCGAGGATGGCGAGGGCGGAGGCTCCAACCAGCGCAGCGGGCGCATGGGCACCGACCGCATCATCAAGGTGCCCTTGGGCACCGTGGCGCGGGATGCCGATACCGGCGAGCTGCTCTGCGAGGTTACCGCCCACGGCCAGCGCGAGGTGCTGCTGGAGGGCGGGCGCGGCGGACTGGGAAACCAGCACTTCCACAGTTCCACCTTTCAAACGCCACGCTTTGCACAGCCCGGCGAGCCCGGGCGCGAGCAATGGTTCATCCTGGAGCTGAAGGTGCTGGCCGACGTGGGGCTGGTGGGCCATCCCAACGCGGGGAAAAGCACGCTGCTCTCCGTGGTCAGCGCGGCCAAGCCCAAGATCGCGGATTACCCCTTCACCACCCTGGTGCCCAACCTGGGCATTGTGCATTACCGCGACGGGCGCAGCTTCGTGATGGCCGACATCCCCGGCATCATCGAAGGGGCGCATGAAGGAAAGGGCATCGGCCTGCGCTTCCTGCGCCACATCGAGCGCAACAGCCTGCTGCTGTTCATGGTGGCCGCCGACAGCCCCGATGTGAAGGCCGAGTACAAGGTGCTGCTGAACGAACTGGCCCAATACTCCCCCGAACTGCTGGACAAGGAGCGCATCCTGGCGATCACCAAGAGCGACCTGCTGGACGACGAACTGAAGGCCGCGCTGCGCAAGGAAATGCCGCCCGGGGTGGATCACGTCTTCATCAGCGCCGTGGCCGGGCACGGCCTGGACCGCCTCAAGGACCTGATCTGGGCCAAGCTGCATGCCCCGCAAGCGGCTTCCCGGGAAACCGAAGTCGGCTGATGGCCTGGGCGGATCCACTTTTGGCTGCGGACCGCTCGGCCTTTTTGGCGATCAATGGCGCGCACAACGAGGCCGCGGACCATTGGATGAGCCTCCTGAGCGAACCGCTCACCTGGGTGCCGCTCTATCTCCTCTTTCTGGTGCTGGTGCGCATGCGCTGGGGTTGGCGCGGCCTCTGGTGGACGCTTCCCGTGGCGGCACTGATGATCCTGTGCAGCGACACGGGTTCCGTGCTGCTGTTCAAGGACACCGTGCAACGCCTGCGGCCCTGCCACGCGCCGGACCTGGAAGGGCTGGTCCACTTGGTGAACGGCCATTGCGGCGGGCAGTACGGCTTCATCTCCTCGCATGCGTCCAACCATTTCGCCCTGGCCATGTTCATGTCGGGCATGCTGCGCCACCGCCCGTGGTGGGCCGTGCCGCTCCTGTTCCTGTGGGCCGCAGCCGTGGCGTACAGCCGCATCTACCTCGGGGCGCACTACCCAGGCGACGTGCTCGTTGGCGCGCTCTACGGAACGCTCATCGGCGGGCTTGCCTACGGCCTCTTCCGGGCCCTCCACCAATACTCCGGTGAGCAATGAACATCTGGGCGGCCATCTTCCTCGGAGGCGGCATCGGCAGCATGCTGCGCTACGGCATCACACGCCTCCTGCTGGCGCTTGACCTGCGCGGCGCTTTCCCCTGGGCCACATTTGCCGCAAACGCCCTGGCCACCCTCATCCTGGCCTGGGTGCTGCTGCGCATTCCGCACCACTTCCAGCACCGGCCCGCCATCGGTGCGTTCCTCACCGTGGGCATCTGCGGCGGCTTCAGCACCTTCAGCACCTTCAGTTACGAGAACTTCCTGCTCATCCGCGAAGGTGCCGTGGCAATGGCCGCCGCCAACATCCTCCTCAATGTGCTGGCCTGCACCGCCCTCTTTTTTCTGATCGCCCGCCAGGCATGAAGACCTTCCACACCTTGTCCGCCCTTGTGCTTGCCTGTGCGGCCGCGCAGGCGCAAACCCCGCAATGGGCCGATCCCCCCAGGCTGGTGGTGGGCATTGTGATCGACCAAATGCGCGTGGACCACATCTACCGCAATTGGGACAACTTCGGCCAGGGCGGATTCAAGCGCATCACAGACGAAGGTTCCTTCCAGCGCGATGCGCACTATGACTATGTGCCCACCTACACCGCTCCGGGCCATGCCAGCATCTATACCGGCACCACGCCCGCCCGCCACGGCATCGTGGCCAACTACCCCTGGCGGCGCGACATCCGCAGCTACTACTACATCGCCAAGGACACCACCGTGGCCGCCGTAGGCACCAAGGACGCGCGGGCCCAGCGGTCCCCGGTGCAATTGCTGGCGTCCACCCTGGCCGATGAGCTGGAGCTGCGCACCGATGGCCGGGGCATAACCATCGGCGTGGCCCTGAAGGACCGCTCCGCCATCATGCCTGTCGGCCGCACCGGTGATGCCGCCTATTGGTACATCGGCGGGCAGGAAGGCAAGTTCGCCACCAGCAGCTGGTACCGCAGCGAATTGCCGCCATGGCTCAATGCGTTCAACGCGAAGGGCCTTGCTGCCAAGTACCTCGGCCAACCATGGGACATGCTGCTTCCGAAGGAACGCTACCATGCGCCGCTGCCGGACAACAACCCCTACGAAGCGCCCATTGCCAAGGGCATTCCGCCCACGCTGCCCGTGGACCTTCCCGCCTTGCGGAAGGCCGGGAACGACCTTGGCCTTATCGTGTACACGCCTTGGGGAAACACCTTGACCACGGACATGGCCATGGCGGCCGTGGAGGGTGAGCACATGGGCGCGGACACCGTGCCCGACCTGCTGGCGATCAGCTACAGCAGCACGGACGAGCTGGCGCACTTGATGGGGCCGCGCGCCCTCGAAGTGGAGGACATGTACATCCGGCTGGACCGCGAACTGGAGCGGCTGCTCACCTTTTTGGACAAGCGCGTGGGCGCGGGTGAATACACCGTCTTCCTCACCGGCGACCACGGTGGTGCCGATGTGCCGGCATTCCTGCGGGACCGGCGCGGCAGTGCAGGCTACACCTCCATGAAGGAGCTGCGCCAATGGATGGACGGGCGCGGCCTTGGCCAATGGGTGGAGGAAGTGGGGCAAGGACAAGTCTTCCTGCGGGCCGGTGCGCCGCAGGAAACGGCGGAGGCATTGGCAGGTGCCTTGGCCATGCACCCTGCCATCGCCGCTGCGTTGCCGGCTTCCCGTCTTGGGCAAATGGGCGCATTCACCGGGTTGGCCCGGGCCATGGCCCGCGGATACATGCCGCAGCGCTGCGGTGATGTGCTCTTTCAACTGCAGCCGGGCTTCCTGGAAAAGGAGGACGGCAACGATGGAAAAGGCACCAGCCACGGGTCGGCCTGGAACTATGACAACCAGGTGCCGGTGATCTTCTACGGCAAGCACATCGCCCGCAACGAAGTGCTTCGGCGCACGTCCATCACGGACATAGTTCCCACGGTATGCACCTTGCTTGGCATGGCCTTGCCCAACGCGGCAGATGGGCTGGTGGTACC
>JAFEAI010000244.1 GCA_018266475.1 Bacteroidota bacterium | reverse complement strand
TGCCAACGGGCCTGCTTTACGCCGCTTCAATCGGATCACATGAACCGCCTGGGACCATCCCAGCCGGTACGCATGTTCGAAGAGATGGAACAGGGCTTTGGTGATGTTCATTCGGGCTGCGAAGCTAAAGGTTCGCGAATGCATAAGGGCAGGCCACTGCCGATGAAGGCGGTCACTGCAGGCTATTGGCTTGGCCTATGCCCCGTTCTTCGCCGTCATCGCGCCCTTCACGCCGCCCGGAGGTCAACGCACCACCATCCGGGCCATGCCCATGACCTTGCCATCCGGGCTTTGTACCAGCCAGGTATAGGTGCCCGGTGCCAAGGCCGGCACCGGCAAGCTCACCGGCCATGATGCCACCGGGCGCCTATCGACCACCTGCCCCAGTGCATTGTGCAGCACGAGGTCAGTCTTGCCATGCACCATGGGATCCATGTCCAGTCGGACAGTGCCGCCCAGGCCGGTGATCGACGGACTGATCACCAGGCCGCTTCCTCCTCCGCCAAACTCCCCGATGTAGCTACTGCCGCATTCACCGTAGACCACCACCAACGATGGGCGCTTGTCAGGCTGCGGTGCAAGCCCTCCGTAGACGCAGAGTCCGCGGCTGGGAGTTTCATTGTCCAGTTTGAGCATAAAACCGTGGCTGTTGCCTGGGGCTGCCACCATGTCCTGCACCAGTGCGGTCACGTCGATGTTCAGGTAGTTCTGCAAGGTGTAGCTGCTCTGGGCCAAGGAAACTGCGTTCACTGCGGACGTGGTCGGCTGGGTGTTCCAGGTCACGGTGTTGTCGTTCCATGCGGAGGTGATCCGTACGAGTTTGCAGGCATTGAACCCCATGGAGCCTACGCTGGAAACGTATCCGAGATTATCTAATGGGCCGCTGGCGGAGAGGCTTAAGAAGGCACCGAGCACGGTGGCATCAGCGGGGATGGAGCTCAGGTCAAAATCCATCATGCCCCGGCATTTGTTTACGCCGCCTGCGGTGCCCGGTTGCGATATGGCTGAACAGTGCCAACTGGAATTGTAGTTCGTATTGGCGGAGTTGAAGTTGTCGTGGTAGCCCACCACCACGTCCCGGCTGGGTGGTAGGATCAAGGTGGTTTGGGCGTTGAGCAAGCCGGCTGGGCCAAGCAGCAGAGCGAAAGCAGCGAACGAGGGGAAGCGAAGCATCATGGATGAGGTGTTTGGGGATTTGAGGGTTAATGGACAAAACGAATGGTCCATCCTTCGGAAAGCCTAGCCTAGCATAGGTTAGGGGCGATTCAAAGGTCATGAACAAAAAAACTGCCCCCACTGCGGTTCGCGCCACACCCAGAAATACGGGGTTGTAAGGAAGGTTCAGCGCTTTAGATGCCATAGCTGCGGCAAGCAGTTCAGGGGTGGATACCGGGTAAGCGCGAAGGAGTTGTGGTGGGAGTATCAGTCAGGGAAGCAGACCTACGAACAGCTCGCGGCCAAGCATGGCTGTTCGGTCCGGACCATTCAGCGCAAGCTTGACCGGTACGAGGGTGCCGAGCAGGAGCTGCCGCAGCCCAGTGATGCAGTGATCCTCATGGACACGACCTACTTCGGCCGGAGCTTTGGGGTAATGGTGTTCCGTGATGCCCTCAGCGGCCAGGTGCTCCATTGGCGCTACGTGAAGTACGAGACCAATCAGCTGTACGCTGAGGGCTTGGCTCACTTGCGCGACTTGGGCATCGCCATAAAGGCAGTCGTCTGCGATGGTCGAAGAGGACTGCTGCAGTTGTGCTCCGGAATGCCCGCTCAGATGTGCCAGTTCCATCAGGTGGCGATCATCACCCGCTACTTGACCAGGAAGCCCAAGCTACTGGCCGCCCAGGAGTTGAGGACCCTGGTCCAACTCCTCACCAAGACCGACAAGGAGAGCTTCGTAGGCGGGCTTGAACAATGGCACGAACGCTGGGCAACGTTCCTCGCTGAACGCAGCGTGGAGGCCGCCACCGGGCGGTCACGCTACACCCACCGCAGGCTGCGCAGCGCTTACCTGAGCCTACGACGGAACCTGCCATGGCTATTCACTTGGTACGACCACCCTGGGTCGGGCATCCCGAACACCACCAACGCTATCGATGGCATGTTCGCCGGCCTGAAGAACAAACTGCGCAACCACAATGGCCTGTCTGCGACCCGGAAACGCAAGTTCATCGATGAGTTTTTTAAGGCATGTGGACCTCGAAATGGGAACGGGCAACCATAAGGTTCCCGCTCCCTTCCGATCATTTCTCGGTCATCGGGCTATCCCTGGCAGGTTGCTCTCCAGCAGAGCCTGCTTCTGTTTGGCCTGACATGCGAAGTTGGGGGATGCCTCACAACCCTGTCACATCTGTTGAAAAACCGACCATTCGTTTTGTCCACTTGGACTCAACGTATCAAAAAGACCATTCGTTTTGTCCATTACTCCGGATTTGATGGACAGGGTTGGTTCAGGCCCACAGTGATCCACACCGGATGGGGCATTCCGGGTGCCTTGGGCAAACCAGGCTGTTCGGCCAAAGGAGAATAGCTGATGATCCCGGGAGGAGTTCATTCCATCACCACGAAACGGTGGGTGAGCACAGTTGCTTGTTGGTGGGCGAGGTGCATGAAATACACCCCATCACTGCAGCCCTTTGGCACGTCGATGAGCATGTTGTCTACGTGCCCTTGGCTGATTATGCGGCCACTGGCATCCAGGATGCTGTAGGCATCGGCCAAGCCGGGGGCCCATCCGTTCAAGGTGATCCGGTCTTGCTCGAACGTCGGATGAATGATGGACGCAGCAAGGCTCTCATCGATGCCCACCGGCCCGCCCTTGTACTCCCAGAATTGGGCAGTGGCACCACTGCTGGTGCTGCCCGTGCCCATGTAGCCCGTGCTCCCGATGGAAAACGCCACCGGTGTGTGGGCTCCAGCACCGCCGAAGTTGGGAATGGCCGTCCAGGTGTTTGCCCATGGGTTATAGGCGTACATGTCCACGAGGTAGGAGGATCCGTTCCATCCACCACCCGCGTACGGAATATTGTTCACCACAAAGGCATTTCCCGTTCTGCGGGCAGGCCCGGGCACATCTGCACGTTGGGTCCAATTGTCCGTGGCCGGGTTGTATGCCCAGAAATCCGTGGAGTTCAGGTCGCTGCTGTTGTCGTTGCCGCCACCGATGTAGCCTTTGCCCCACACGGCGAAGTCAATGGGTCCTGAGCGGCCGGTGAACGGCAGGTTTGCCCGCTGCGTCCAAGCATTGGTGGCCGGGTCATATTCCCAAAGGTCGTTCGGGTAGGGAGCCGGCCCGGTGCAGCCGCTCACGAGGTAGGCCTTGCCGTTCAGCACGAAAACGCCGGGGGCGGCTCTGCCCGCAGCGGGCAGGGAAGCTTTCTGGGCCCATGCGTTCGTGGCGGGATCGTAGGCCCACAGGTCGTTGAAGAACCCCCCGGTGCTTAACCGTCCAAAGCCCACGTAGCCGATGCCATTGATGGAGAATGCCGCACCCTCCCTGCGTGGGCCGCCGGGGAAATCCGCCTTTTGTGCCCACGAGTTGGATGTCGGGTTCCATTGCCACAGGTCGCCGAGGTTGCTGCCGCCACCGTTTACCCCCATGCAGATATAGCCATGGGTGGCCGTGGCGAAGCCCACTGCCCCCCAGCGGGCCGTGCCTGCAAGGTTCGGGTCTTGGCTCCAGTACTGGGCCGTGCAGTTCACATACAGGAGGGAACTGGCAAGAAGGATCAAGGGTTTCATGCTCCAATGGTTGGAAAGGTTGACGCAATGTTAGTGAATTCCAAGTTCAAAAGCTCCTCCCGATCCCCACCACCCACCGGAACGCCACATGTTCAGTTTCCGTGGCAGGCAATGCGGAGAGCACCAGCGGCATATCGAAGCGGATGGTGAGCGGCTTGATGTCGTCCAGCGGCCCGAACTTCTTGATGGTGAGGGCGGCGCCGGCACCGGCATCGGCGCGGGGCAGGGCGAGTTGGATCTGCGGTGTGCCCAGGGCGGTGGTGGTGCGGTAGCCCATGGTGCCCACGTCGCCGAAGAGGTACACGTTCAGCTTCAGGTATTCGGCGAGCTTGCCGGGGCGGAAGCGCACCAATCCGTCCAGGTCCAGCTCGCCGTTCAGCGCCGCGCCGGTGTTTCCGGCGTAGGTAAGGATGTGGTTTCCTTCCGGCCCGGTTGCTGGCGCCAGGTAGCCGGCGTAACCGCGCAGGCCTAAGCCGCCGCCCTGCTGGAAGTGGTTCACGTCGGCGCCGTAGCCCATCCAGTCGAAGGGCACAAAGCCGATACTGCGCACGTATTTGTCGTCCATCATGGCCTCGGGCGATGCGCCGGCGAGGTACAATTGGCTTTCGCGCGGGGTGCTGCCGCTGCCGTACTGGGCGAAGGCGCGGGTGCGCAGGCGCAGTTTTCCGATGCGCGTGTCGTTGGTGGCGGTAAGTGCCGCCTGGGCAAAGGGCATAGCGGCGCCGATGCCTGCGGTGCGCACTTCCAGGCGCAGGTTGCCCCGGCCCTTGGAGTAGTCGTAATCGCGGCTTGCGCCGGTGTTCCAGGTGCTGTTCAGCAGGCCGGGTTCCCACAGGCCGGGATAAATGAGGTAGGTAAGGTCCGTGCTGTCGCGCCGCAGCATGAACTTGGCGTTGGTGTAGAGGGTGGTCCTGCTGAAGGGGATGTCCCACTTGAAGCCGCCTTCATATTGCTCCAGCCCGTCCAGCAGGCGGGCGGCCACATGCACGGAGGAGCCCCGCAGCAGGCGCTCGGTTCCGTTCTCGTAGCGGAAGTTGAAGCTGATGGGTTCGTAGTCGGTGCGCACCTTTCCGCCGGGCAGGTTTTGGGCCAGGCCGGTGTTCAGCCAGGCGGTGAACCACACCTTGTGCTTGTAGCGGAGGAAGCTGCCGTTGAAGTGTACGCCGGCCTTGATGCCGTCGAAACCGTTGTACCACAGGTCGGGGCGCACGAAGGTTTCGTAGTTGCGGCGGTCCGGGGCGTTCCTGATGTGGCTGTCGAAGGTGCTGGTGAGCGGGAAGCGCAGGCTGTTGTTCAGCGGGTTGGCGTCGCCAAGGCGGAAGGTGGTGTCGATCTGCACGTTGGCGATGCCGGTGGGGATGTCCACGTGCGCATGGTAATCGCGTTGCAGTTCATCAAAGCCGATCCATTTGGGCAGCACGGTGGCCGGGGTCTTCTTCACGAACCACGTGTTGGGGATGTGGTATCCGTACTGTTTGCCGTCGTTGGCGGTAACGGTGAAGTCGATGGGCATCTGCATTTCGCCGATGCGCCTGAAGTGGATCACCTGTCCGCTGTCGGCCTTGCGGTGCTTCACGCCCTTCACGGCGTAATCCAGCCGCTTGCCGGTCTCTATCCACTGGTCGAAGAACCAGTTGAGGTCGGTTTTGGCGTGGTCGGTGAAGCTCTGGCGCATGTCCTCCATGTAGGGGTGCTTGAACTTCCATTGGGCGAAGTAGTGCCGCAGCGCGCCCTGGAAGAGGGAATCGCCCAGGGTGTATTGCAGGTTGAAGAGCATGGTGGCGGTCTTGTAGTACACCATGCGGTATCCGGTGGGCAGGCGGCTGTATTCGTCGCTGTGTACATTGATCGGCGGCAGGGCATCGCGCACGGCGGCGTGCATGTAGCTGTTGTAGGCCAGGCGGTCGCGGGCAAGCTGTGGGGTGGTCCATTTGCGGGCGTAGGCATTGGCGGGAGGGGCCTCCAGCAAGGTGTCACCGTCGGCGATCTCCATGCCGCGCGTTTCGATGAACTGGGTGAAGCCCTCGTCGAGCATGGCGCGGTAGGTTTCGTTGTTGCCCACCATGCCGAAGAACCAGTTGTGGCCCACCTCGTGCATGAAGAGGCTGCGGTAGTCGGGCTCCTCGCCGCTGTCTAAGGTGAGCATGGGGTATTCCATGCCGTCGCGCGCATCGGCCACCACCATCTTGGGGTAGCCGTACATGCCCACGAGATTGCTGAGGGTTTTTATGCAGGTGGCGGCATATTCGGCGGCGTTCTGCCATTTGGCCGCGTGCGGCTCGCTGGCCACGGCAATGCATTTGATGCCGTTCCATTCCGCTTCGCCGATGCGGTAGGTGGGGTCTGCCGTGAAGGCGAAGTCATGCACGTTTTCGGCGTGGTAGCGCCACAGTTTGCGCACCCCGGCCTGGTACGGGGTGATCACGGAAGGAGGCGATTCCCAGGGCTTGTCCTTGAAGTTGGAGAGGTCCAGTTTCTTCCGCAGTTCCGGCGGCATCGCTTCTTCGGGGTTCTGCAGCCATCCGGTGGCCTCCACCACCATGTCGTTGGGCATGTCCAAGCTTACGTCAAAGGTGCCGAAGTCGCCGTAGAACTCATGGCCCAGGTGCTGCTGGGTGTCCCAGCCGAACTTGCGGTCGTACACGCTGATGCGGGGGTACCACTGGGTGCCGTCGAAATGCTTGAAGCCCCATTGTTTGTATAGCTTCATGCGGCCCATGCCGCCCCAGTAGGTGGTGAAGGTGTAGCTGAAGACGGTGCTGGCGCCCGGCGGCAGGGGCTTGGTCAGTTTCACGCGCATCAGGGTGTTGTCCACTTCGGGGGTGAGGGGCGTGCCGTCCATGGCGATGCGGTGTACCTCGGTGCCGCGCTGCTTTCCCTGGGGGCGGTTGCCGCGCCCGCTGAGCTGCGCCAGGTAGCTGTTGGGCAGTGCGGCGTTGGCGTACAGGTGGAAGAAGGCCTCGCGCAGGGTGTCCGGCGAGTTGTTCCAGTAGGTGAGCTCCACGGTTCCTTCGGCCAGGTCCTTCACTTCATCCAGCTTGGCGGCCATGGTGTAGTGTACATCCTGCTGCCAATAGCCGGGGTAGGGCGGATCGTTCTTCCAGTAGTACGGGTTGTCGGCCTGGCGGAAGGTGTTGGGCGGATGCAGCGGGTCGTAGGCTTGCGCAAAAGCGGAGCGGGAGAGCAGGAGCAGGAGCAGGAGTGTCGTTTTCCGCATGGAAGGCGTGCTGGAACGGGTGCAAATTATGCCGTTGTGGCAAACAATCGGGGGGCGATTCCGGCTGCGCACCGTTCCTGCCATTTGGTTGCGTGAGCGCCATGTGCCACTGTAGCCCTTCGGCGTTGCCGGAAGGCACAATGGTATTACGTCCTGATCGCCATCGTCAAGAAGCGGCTCGGCCTGAACCGATCAATGTATTCACTTCCACGGTTATGGTCCCTTTCCCCCTTCGAGGAAATGCGCGCTCAGCAAGCCTTTGCGGGCGATGCCAACACAACGGAAGAAGGCGAACCCGGCAAACAGTTGGTATTGCCGGAGGATAGCAAGTTGCCGCACGTGATGGAAGACTCCGCTTCCGCTCAGCAGCATAGGCACGCCCTGCTCATGCACCATCTCCACCTTTGTTCCGGCGCACGGATTTTTTTTGCACTTCACGAAGAACACCTGCGGCAGGCCCGGGAATGGTGTCTTAGGGAGGCGGTCAACCAGGGCAAACGGGTCTTGATCCTGTTGCTGGAACGGGGACTTGCACCACCACGCCGAATGACTCGGAAGAAACTCCGGAGCTGGGGTGGGCTTCCACAAGGGCCAACGGCCCGGCATTATCCCGGCCCCACGCGTGAGCGTGGGGCCGGGATACCAAATGCGCGATCACCAGGGCTGAAGGCCCGGCCTCATCGCCAGGTGCGGTAAGGTCGGGCCTTCAGCCCTCCCGGATGACAAGGTGCATCGCAGCCCAACGCCTGCGCGTTGGGCTGCGATGAGGTCGCGCCTTCAGCGCTCATCAAGGTCTTTTCTAGCAAGACATGAGACCCGATAACCCTGGGCAGTCGACGGGAGCCGTTGCAACCTTGGATTATCTTTGCATGTAGGACCGCAGCGTGCGGCCTCACTGTTGATCCGTATGAGCAAGAAGCATTTCACCGCCAAGTATGACCTGGAAGGGGAGAAGTTGGGCCTTGGTGTAACCGTTTTACTTTGGGAGGAAGGGGGGGTGCATTTCGCCATGTCGCCTTCCTTGGACATTACCGGATACGGAAAAACAGAGGCCGAGGCCAAGGCCTCCTTTGAGGTGATGTTACAGGAATTCGTCACTTATACGCACCGCAAGAAGACCATCTTTCAGGAGCTGGAGCGGCTGGGGTGGGCGGTGAACCGCACACGTAAGCGCGTGGTAGCCCCGGACATGCTGGATATGATCAAGGAAAACGACGAATTGAAGGAGGTGATCAACAAGGATTACAGGACGTACGAGCAGGCGGTGGAATTGGCACTGTAGTTGGCATGTCCACGCAGCGGCTCACAAATATCCCGTTGGCGCGCTATTGCGCATTTCTTGAATTGGCGGGCTGCAACCTCATTAGGACCAGTGGCGGGCATGATGTCTTTGCACGGGCCGATCTATTGCGCCCGATCGTGGTGCAGAATCACATCACGCCCGTTCCGGAGCGCATTGTTCGCCAGGGCTTGAGGGCATTGGGCATGTCGAAGGGCGACTTTTTCGATATCCTTGAAGGGAAGAAGGAAGTGGTGCGAAAGTCACCGCAGTCCAAGCATTTCGAGATCAGGTCGATCAAGAAGTGATTGTGCGGACTTTATGCCGTTGTGGCAAACAATCGGGTCCGATTTCGGCTGCCCACCGTTCCGGTCATTTGCTTGCCCGAACCGCATGTGCCGCTGTAGCCCTTCGGATCGTCCTTTGGGCTGCTCTGCATTTCACATGTGCATTGCCCGCTGGCGGCTGGGTCGGGCGGCCTGAATTTCGGGGTGCCCCGGGTTGTGCTTTCAACAGGCCCGTGGAGTCTCCGGTGCGCAGGCTACAGGGCCGGCTTCAGGTCCTTGCTCTGCTCGTGATGCGCCTTGGCGATGCTGGTGTTCAGCTCGTAGCCCACCAGCAGCACGATCATGTTGAAGTACAGCCAGAGCTGCACGGCGAGGATCACGCCGATGGAACCGTAGAGCGCGTTGTAATCGGTGACGTTGGTGAATACGAAGGCCAGGGCACGGGAGAGCAGGAAGATGAGCACAATGGCCAGCACGGCCCCGGGCGTTACCAATTGGAACCTGGATTTGCCCGGGGTGCCGGCGTGGTAAAGCAGGGACACGGCCATCAGCACCAGCAGCACCGAGGTGACCCAGCTGAGGATGTCGAAGCCCATGCCTTCCACGAAGTGGAGGTGGTCGCCATGCTCGTGCAGGAAGGCGCGCCCCCAGGAGCTGATGGTGAGCACGGCGGTGGCCACCACGCACAGCAGGGTGAACAGCAGCATCAGCAGCACGCTTACCAGGCGTTGCTTCCAGGGCCGGTACCAATCGGTGACGTAGGTGCTTTGGCGGAACCCTTGCAGGATGGCGTGCATGCTGTTGCTGGCCAGGTAGAGGCCGAAGACGAAGCTTACGCTGAGCAGGGCGCTGTGCTTGCGCAGGAGCAGGTCGTGCAGCAGGCCCTCCACAAAGTGGTACACTTCGCGGGGCAGCATGGACCTGAAGGAGCCCAGCAGCTTCTCCTGGAAGTCGGGCACGGGGATGAAGGGGATCAGGGTGAGCAGCACGATGATCGCGGGGAAGAGGGCGGTGAACAGGCGGAAGCTGATGGCGGCGGCGCGGTCCACCAGGTTGCCGTTGAAGAGGGCGTGGAAAAAGAAGCGGGAGATGTGGTACACGCTGAACCCGCCGAAGCCCGGCAGCACGATGCGTTGCAACGCCCCGATGGTCCTGCGGACCGTGCGTGAGAACAGGATCTTCCGCAGTAGCCGCGCGGCCATCAGCCCATGGCTTTAAGGCTGAGGTCCAGGCCGGGCACGGAATGCGTCAATGCGCCCACGGAGATGAAATCCACGCCGCAGGCCGCGTAGGACCTGGCGGTATCCAGCGTGATGCCGCCGCTGGCCTCGGTTTCGTAGCGGCCTTGGATCAGCTGCACGGCCTGGCGGAGCTCGGTGGTGCTGAAGTTGTCCAGCATGATGCGCTGCACGCCGCCGGTGGTGAGCACTTGCTCCACTTCAGCGAGGTTGCGCGTTTCCACCTCGATGGGGATGGCCATGGCGTGCGCCTGCTGGTAGGCCAGGGCCCGCTGGATGGCTTGGGGAATGCCGCCCGCGAAATCCGCGTGGTTGTCCTTTATCATCATCATGTCGTACAACCCCATGCGGTGGTTCATGCCGCCGCCGATGCGCACGGCCCACTTTTCGATGGTGCGCAGCCCCGGCGTGGTCTTGCGGGTGTCCAGCACGCGGCATTTGGTGCCTTCCACGGCATCCACGAAGGCGCGCGTCAGCGTGGCGATGCCGCTCATGCGCTGCATGAAGTTCAGCAGCACCCGCTCGGCCAGCAGGATGCTTCGCGAAGGGCCGGTGAGGGTGAAGGCCACATCGCTGGGGGCCACATGTGCGCCATCCATCAGCAGGGGGCGCAAATGCAGGCGTTCGTCCACCTGGCCGCATACGGCCGCAGCCAGTTCCACGCCGGCCAGTATGCCGGGGGCCTTCACCAGCAGGTGCGCGGCCCCCTTGGCATCGGCGGGAATGGTGGCCAACGAGGTGTGGTCGCCGCTGCCCACGTCCTCGGCAAAGGCGCGCTGGATGAGCTCTCCGGTCCCCTCTGGCAGCATCAGCGGTCGGCTTTTCCGGGTTCAATGCGCAGTTGCTTCACCTGGAAGCCGTCGTCGGACTTCTTCAGGAAGAAGGTGACCCTGAAATCGCCGTTGGCGGTGGCCAGGTTGCCGATGTAGTAGCTGTCGCCGCCCCGGTTGTTCCCTTCGTGCTCAATGGCCAGCCCCTTGGGCGGGTGCTCATCAAAGAACTTGCGGAGCATCTGCTCGGCCTGTGCCTTGCTGTAGTAATCGCTTGCCGAGGGCAGGGTCATGTCCACATTGGGCACGAGGTACTTCGCAAGCGCTGCGGAATTGCCCGCGCCGATGGCGGAAACCACCTGGGCCTTCACTTCGCTTTGTGCCTTGGCACCGGTAAAGGCCAGCAGGGCGGCCAAGGGAAAAAGAAGCCTGATGAGGAACGTGTGTCGCATGGGAATGCAAGTTTGCAAAGAACGGGCCACATTTGCACGGTGATGCTGCGGGAGTTACCAACAAGCGGACAAAGCGAAGAACTGGGGGCGCGGGCGCTGCGCGCCCCGGTCGCGGATGGCCGCCGTGGCCGGGTGCGCCTTCAGAAAGCCGCAGGGGCATGAGGTACCGGTTGATCCTGGTAGGGCGCACCGAGCGCGGATTCGTGGCCGAAGGCCTGGTGCATTACCTGGCCCGCATCCGGCGCACGGTGCCGGTGGAGGAGGTGGTGCTGCCCGATGCCGGGCGCGGGGAACCCGGATGGCAGCAACGCACCGAAAGCGACCGCATCCTGGCCGCGCTGAAACCCGGCGAAAAGGTGGTGGTGCTTGATGAGCGCGGCAAGCTCCTCACCAGCCCCGCCTTCGCCGCACAGCTTGGCAGCTGGCGTGACCAGGGCGTGCGCGACCTCGCCTTCATCATTGGAGGTGCCTACGGCCTTACGGATGCCGTGCGCCACCGTGCCGATCTGGTGTTGTCCCTTTCACCGATGGTGTTTCCGCACCAGTTGGTCCGCGTGCTCTTTGCTGAGCAGCTGTACCGGGCGGAGGCTATTTTGAAGGGGACGGGGTACCATCATGGGTGATGGGGGGCTTCTGCGGAACGGGCTATTTGAAGGGTTCCGCGGAGGTGCCGGGATGGAGATAGCCCAGGGAAACCAGTGAATCCACCAATTGCCCTGTAAAGATCCGTGCGCCGGCGAGGTTCAGGTGGTTGGCGTCCGCAAACCAGTTGCGGTCGTCGATGCCGGGCAAGCGGGTGAAATCCAGGAAGCGGATTCCCCGCGCGGTGTGCAGGCTGTCCATGAAGTGTACCATCGGGTCGTGGAACCGCCCGCGCAGGTTGGCCCGGGCAAAGTGTGAGGTGAATACCAGCGCTATGCCACGCTCTTCGCAGAGGTCGATGCACTGCCCGATGAAGTATTTCTGCCTGGCCAGCAGGTGGGCAGGCACACCGCCATCCGGCGGCGCATCGGTCTTTATACTGTCCAAGTGCGGGGTGAATCCCGAACCCATGTATTCTGGGTTGGTGGAAAATGGCGTGGACCGGTCGGCCAGGAAACGCACGGCCAACATGTTCACCATGCGGAGGTCGCGTTGCGACCAGGCCATGCCGATGGCCGCCTCGTTGCTGGGCTGGTTTTGGCCAAGGTCCATGGTGCTCTCAAAGCCGGAGATGGCAGCGGCGGTATCGTAGGCATCGAAGATCACCAGCGGGGCGTTCGTGCTGTCCAAGAATGCGCGGATCAGCCAATAGCTGTTCAGCGGCGTTTGCGAGCTGGAACCCAGGTTGAACACGCGGAAGCCGCGTTGGGCGAACACGGCCGGGTCATAGCCGCGGTAGGCGTGTGATGAACCCACGATCACCGCATCATACCGCCGGTGCGGGGCAAATTCATGGAATTGCATCCACGTGGTGCCGCCGGGCCAGATGTAGTAGCTGGCCGTACGGTAGATCAACGGGCTGCCGTTGGGCTTTATGTTGGCCAATGCGGCCACTGCGGCGATGTACACGGCGGCCGCCAGGAGCAGGAAGGTCAGAATGCGCTTGGCGGCGGATGTCATTGCCGGCCCTTGGGCAACCGTGGTTCCGTGAGGTGCCTCCATGATCAGGGACGAGAAAGCAGGAGCATCATTTGGCGGTCTTCAGGACGGCTTCGCATACGCGGCCTTCATGCTATCGCCCAGGCCGCTGGCGGTCAACAGGGCATTGGCCATGTGCTTGCCCTTGTTCAAGTACCAGGAGCGTTCCATCTTTTCACGCAGTGCTTCCTGGCTTTGCTGTGCGTTCATGCGCACCGCTGCGGATTCACTTGTGCCGGTCTTCCAGCGTGAAACGCTGAACCCTGTGGTCTCCAACCATGCCCGTCGCATGCCTTTGGAGCGCAGCAGCTTGTGCAGTGTGCGGGGCGTGAAGTAGTTCAAGTGCTCGGGGTAGCTCACCACGTTCCAGGTTTCCGGGGCCCATCGCCGGGCCAGGCAGTTGAAATTCGGGGTGGTCATGTACAGCAGTCCGCCGGGCCGGAGCACCGCCAGCAACTGGTCAAGTTCCTTTTGCGGGTGGGTTACATGCTCGATCACCTCGAAGGAGCAAACGACGTCAAAGCCGCCGGGCGGTATGGCCGACGGGTCCACCTGGGCCTTCGACATGGGGATGCCTTTTGCACGGCATTCCGCAATTTGCGCATCACCGAACTCGGTGCCATGCACCTTCCATCCGCGTGCCATTGCACGGGCCAGGAAGTGCCCGCTGCCGCATCCGGCGTCCAGCAGATGGCCGGCCTTCCTGTACTTGGCGAACCGCGCCAGCAGCTCATCGTAGCGGAGCAGCGTGATGGGCGATGTTTCCGAAGTAACCGGATAGTTGTTGTAGTAGGCTTGCAGCTCGCCGGCCGTGGGTTCCCAGGCCGTGTACACCATGCGGCACCGTCGGCATTCCACCAGGTGATGCCTCGCAAAATGCCGGACTTGGGAATGGCTGGATGCACCGCAAAGCGGGCACGGTCGGGCGGTGGTGGCTGGCATGGCCTGCGAAGGTAGCGGTGCATCCCTGCATGGCAGCCGGGGTTCGGGGAATCTTCCAGGGATCAGGCGGGGTCAGGATGGCGTTCCACCAGACCGGGGAAGTGCAGGGAGGCGGGGTTTGCCACGTGGCCGGTCAAAACGCCCGTTTCTTGCTGAGCTGTAGTTTTGGGATGCCAATGGCAAATGACGCGGAAGGTATGAGGTACGGGAAATTGATGCCGGAGGTGTAATGCTGCTGATCCTGTTGGAATATCACGGTGAGGTGGGCATTGAGCCATGGGAGTATATGCTGGGCGTATTGTATGTAATGGCTATGTATTTGTATTATGGAAGGAAGAAGAAAATGAATATAAAGTTGCATCCTGAATATAAATATTTTATATCTGGATTTTTGGCCAAAATAGTTGGAGCTGTTTTCTTTGCGTTGATTTATTTTTATTACTATAAAAATGGTGATACGATTTCCTATTTTTATTCGGGCGTTGCCATGAATAAAATGCTGCTCATTGATCCAGTGGAATACTTCAGGCAGGTATTCCTTGGGGATAATTCGGCGCGGGCCCTGAACCAGTACTCTGCACAGAGCATTCTGCCTTGGTCCTATGTGTTCACGGACGGGAGGACATTCCAGGCGGTGCGAATCAGTGCGCTGCTATCGACGGTGACCTTCAATAGTTATTTGTTGAGTTCCTTGATCATGGCGACGTTCTCCTTTGCGGGAATCTGGGCGTGCTACCGGACATTTGTCAGTTATTTTCCACAATTGACGGGCCAGTTGGCCATCGGGTTCCTCTTCATGCCGTCAGCGATATTCTGGGGGTCCGGGATCATGAAGGACACCTTCACTTTCAGCGCCGCATGTGGTTGGGTATATGCGGTGGATGAGGTGTTCTTCAAGCGCAGAAACGTTGTAAGCCGCACCGTGCTCATCGTGTTCTGTGCTGCGGTGATGATCAAGATCAAACCCTACATCTTCATGGTGCTCTTACCCGCCACGCTGCTCTGGCTGCTGTACATGCGCGTGGTGCGCTTGCGGAACATACTGGTGCGGTTCGTGCTCATTCCATTGCTCGCCCTTGTGCTGGTGTCGCTCTCCATTTTCATTCTTTCCCGCATGGGCGACATGTTTGACAAATTCGCCCTGGATGATGCCCTGGGCAACATTCAGAACATTCAGAGTGATCTTTCATCCAATGACGCATACGGGTCAAACAAGTTCGATATCGGTGAATTTGACGGGACATGGACCGGAGTGCTTGGCAAGTTCCCCATCGCCACAAATGCGGCGCTCTTCAGGCCCTACCTGTGGGAGACGAGAAATGCGGTTACTGCGTTAAGCGGATTGGAGAATCTTTTTGTGCTGGTCCTTACCATCTATGTACTGGCAAAGGCGGGGCTGCGGTTCTTTTTCCGCGCGATCGCATCGAACCCCTTGCTGATGATGTCCATGACCTTTGCCCTGCTCTTCGCCTTCGTGGTAGGCATTACCACGCCGAATTTCGGTGCGCTGGTCAGGTTCAAGATACCGATGGTGCCATTCTACATCAGCAGCCTTTTCATCGTGTTGTACCTGCACAAGGAGCGGGAGCAGGCGCGCCGGAAGGGTGTGCATTTTGATCTTACGAAGTACAGGGTGCCCCCGGCTGCCATGGCAGCGGGGCAGCAAGGGCACAAGGCAGGCAACGGATGAGCGGGAAGGTGGCGGACAAGTTGCCTTGGCAAAAGGGCGGCTACGGAGGAGGAGCGCTCAAATTGCTGGTGATCACGTACTGGGACCAGGGGGATCCCTTGGTGGTGAACTACACCTTGCCGTACCTGCGCCAGATCTTGGGGATATTGCCGCGGGGCAGCCGCATACACTTGGTTACCCTGGACAAGGAGCAGCGGAAAGGAAGTACAATTGATGGGGAGGCCGGCATTTTGCACCATTCCTTCCCGTACCGGCCGTTCGGCATGCGGGGCATGGTCGCGCTGCCATCACTGGTGATGGCCTTGCGCGGCATCGTGGAGAAGCACCGGATCGATGTGGTGCATGCGTGGTGTACACCGGCGGGCATGCTGGGTTATTTGGTGTCCGTTCTCAGCCGCCGGCCCTTGGTGGTGGACAGCTATGAGCCGCATGCCGAGGCCATGGTGGAGAACGGTACCTGGCGCAAGGGTGGTGTTGCCTTCCGGATATTGTTCCTCTTTGAACGCCTGCAAACGCGGCGGGCCGCCGCAGTGGTGGCAGCAGCCAGCGGCATGCGCGAATACGCCAAGCAGCGTTACGGCATGGTGCCGCAGCACTTTTACGTAAAGCCTGCATGCGTGGACCTGGCCAGGTTTGCCGCTCAGCGGAATGGCGAAGGGGGGGCATCCAGGCCGCCGGGCTTGCAGGGTAAGCTGGTGGCCGTTTACGCGGGCAAGTTCGGCGGCATCTACCTCGGCCAGGAAGTGTTCGACCTGTTCCGTGCGGCGCGCGACCATTGGGGAGAAAAGTTCCATGTGTTGCTGCTCACCTCGCACACGGCGGAGGAACTTGCCCCTTACATGCTGGGGGCCGGCCTGCCCCCGGGCATGTTCACCGTGCAATGGGCGAAGCCGCAGGAGGTACCGGAATTCCTGGCCATGGCCGATTGGGCCATCACACCGGTGAAGCCCGTGCCCACCAAGCGCTTTTGCACGCCCATCAAGGACGGGGAGTATTGGGCGGCGGGCCTGCCCGTAATGATCACGCCAGGCATTTCCGATGATTCGGACCTGATCGCTTCCCATGCGATCGGGAGCGTGATCCACACCTTGGACCGGGCAGGCTATGAACAGGCCGTGCATGACATGGACCAGGTGCTGAAGAACGAGGACCGGCCGCAATTGCAGGCCCGGATCCGTGCGATAGCGGAGCGGTACCGCAGCTTCCGCATTGCGGAACAAGTGTATCGTGACCTTTATGGCGCAGCGGGGTAGGCGCTACGCGGGCTGTCGCTTGGCCCACATGGCCAGGGCGCGCCACGGGCGGCCGGCCTTCACGAGGTCCTTGAACATGATGCGCCGCAAATGCGCCCAGGCGTTGGCCAATTGGGCATCGGAGGGGGGCGGTGACAACGCGCGGATATGCCTGAAAAGCGCGATGTACCCCTTATGGCCGTCCAGCGGGTCGCTGTTTGCAGAGGTATGGCCCTTCCTGTATTGGAGCACTACGCGGGCGGTGCTCGCATAGCGCCCTTCCCGGCTGATGCTGAAGTAGAACGCATGGTCCTCCGAATGGTCCATGTGCTCCGGCAAGCGGTATTGCTTGCCAGGCATGCGCTTCACCATCCACGTATTGCCCACGAAGCACGATCCGTCCATGCGCATCAGTGCATCGAACGGCATCCCGTTCAGCCAGGGTGACCGTACCCATTCCACTGCGCCCGTATGCGTGTTGAAGGACTGCATGGCACCGTCGGCAAATCGTGCGTCGGGGTATCGCCGGAACAGGCCGAGCCGCAGGCGGATCGAATGGACCGGAAGGATGTCATCCGCATCAAGAAAGCAGAAGTACTCCCCGCGCATGCGCTCCAGCCCCCGGTTGCGTGCGCGGGAAACGCCCTTTTCAGGCTCATCCAGCACAATTATCCTAGGGTCGTTGAAGGCGGCAATGATCGCCCTGCTTCCGTCGGAGGATCCGTTGTCGATGACCAGCAATTCCCAGTTGTCCCAAGATTGTGCGAGCACCGAGCGGATGCAGGCCTCCACAAAAGGCGCGGCATTGCGGCACGGCATGATGATGGAAACCAGCGGCCGCCCAATGGACAGGGGAGGTGGAAAGCTGTTGCTCGGATAGTTCATACTGATCGGAGAGCGGACAACCGGTCTTTGAGGAAGAGACGCAACTTAACCGCATCGGAATTCTTGATCAGGAACATGTCGCTCACCTTGATCCCCATTTTGTAGCGAACGGCGGCAGATTGGAAGATCAACAATGCGGCATAGGCGATGGTGCTGGCCAAGGCTGCCCCCCGGATTCCCCAGGCAGGCACCAGGAGCAGGTCCAGCACCACGGTAATGACCGCGGCCGCGCTGGTGGCATAGAGGTAATACCGGATCAGGCCGCCTTGCACCACTAACGGGGTTACCAGCTTTGAACTGCTCACAAACACAATGCCGGGCAGGAGCCAATACAGTGGTGCCGCAGCATCCAGGAAGGCATTGCCGTACAGCAGCGGGATCACCCATGAGGCGGTAAGGCCCAGCGCCAGGCACAGCACGGCCACGGTAGTAAAGTTCAGGCGGGTGATCACCTTGTATTTTTCGATCATGGCAGGCCCTGAATCACCGTACAGGTAAGGCTGTACCACCCGGGAGAAGGGCTCGGGGATGTAGAAGAACAACTGGCCAAGGCCCACGGCCACGGCATACAGCCCGAGCTGCGCCGTGCCGGCACTGGTGCCCACCACCCACACGTCAAAGCGGTAGTTGATCAGGTTGATCAAGTCGCTTACGTAACTGATCAGCACAAAGGCCAGAAAAGGGCGCAGCACGGCCCAGTCCCAGGTAGGCACGGGCATGATGCCCACCACGCGCACATACACCATGCACCATACGGTGGTCATAAGCAGGATGGCCCCCAGGCTGATGGCGAGCACCATGGGCAGCCCGTGGCCGGGGCCGATGTGCGCCCGTGCAAAATAGAGGATGGAGAAGCCAACGGCATTCAGTGCCGACGCAAGAAACCCCAGTTGGTTCAAGGTGCGGAATTTCTTCAGGCTCAGCAGTATCGCGCTGATCCAGCCGTTCACCTGCCCGGCCAGAATGCAGAGCAACAGGTAGAGCAGGTATCCCCAATGGCGGCCCTCCGCAGGCAGGAAGACCGCGCTTGCGCCGGAGCTGTGGAAGATGAACAGCAATGCGGCGCCTACGCCGACCAGGTTGAAGAGGAAGCCGGTTGCGGCCACGCGCACAACCTGCGAGGGGTCGCCATTGTTCCTGGTGGTGAAATAAGTGATGCCCAATGAAAGGCTAAGCCCGAAGAGCATGGCCAGCAGCGACACCTGGTTCTGCAGCAATGCGTAGGCACCCCGGCCCTCATTGCCCAGGATGCGCGTCATGCACATGCTGGACACGAAGTACATCATCAAGGTGGGGGCCTGGACGAAGAAGGTGGAGATGATGCCGCGTTTGAGGCTCACGGTGACAGGGCTATTGGGCTGCGGGCGCCGGTTTGGTGGTTGAGGTGGCTTTGTGCTTGGCCATGGGCCCGATCCGCTTGCGCACCGGGCGGACAATCACCCTCGGGGCGAGCAGGAAAGCCCGGAAAAACCAGGGCAGCGCGCGCAGGTGCTCACCGGCCAAAAGCCACCAGCTGCCCCCGATGGACCAGTACACGTTGGCCATGCATCTTCTGCGCAGCAGAGGGTTGTCCAGCAATCCGCGCTCGCGGGCATTGCGGAACAACCGCAGATGGTCCCGCTGGAAGAGCGGTACGCTTTTGCTCATGCTGGCGGGCGCGTTGCGGTACAAGGTGAAGGCATTGGGGACGCGTCGCCCGGGATAGCGCATGGCGAGCTGCATGGTGAAATCCTGGTCTGCGGCGTTGGAAAGGTGCTCATCGAAGCGCACATCGGAGCCGAGGCAGTTGCGCGAAACCAGCATGTTGCTGCCCGCGCCGGGCACCGCATGGCGTTCTTGGAGCAGCAGGATGCGCAGGTGGTCGTGGTCGGCTCCGGCCGCAACTTGCCCAGTGGGCTGCAGGTGCTCGTCGCAATGGAGGATGTCGCCGAACACCCATTCGCCGCCTTGTTCCCTCAGGCAGGCCAGCATGACCTCCAAGTTGTTGCTGCCAAGGGCATCGTCGGCATCCAGAAAGGCGACGAAGTGCCCGCGTGCGGCGGCGATCCCCGCATTGCGCGCTGCGCTCACCCCGGCGTTGGCCTGGTCCACCACGCGGATGCGCGGATCCCCGAAGGTGTGTGCCGCAAGGATGGTTCCGTCCGTCGAGCCGTCGTTCACGATGATCAGTTCCCAGTTGGTGAACGTTTGGGCCTGCACGGAGGCCACGGCAGCGGCGAGCCACGGTTCCGCATTGTAGGCGGGGATGATCACGCTGACCTCGGGCGGGTTCATGCGCTTGGTGGTTGCGTGTGCATGGATAGGCAGGTCCAGGCTGCTGGGCGGGGGTGTGCCGCCGCCCAGTGTATGCCAAGGGCGCGGGCCAGACTGGCGTGTTGTCCGGCTGTGCGCCGGTTGATTGCCGTGCGGGTCATTGCCAAAGCAGGTCAACCGGTGATGGCCTTTTCATATTCGTGCAGGTAGCCCTTCCACATGGTGTCAAACGTAAATGCGCGGAGGGCAACCTCCTTCCCTTTGGCACCGATGCCTTCAAGGCCGGTGCGCAGTGCCCGTATCACGCCTTCCGCCAGGGCAGGCCCGCTGCGCTCCGGTACGAAGATCACCGACCGCCCGTCCTCCGCAACGTCCGCAATGCCTCCCGTACGGGTGGACACTACCGGTGTGCCTGCCATCATGGCCTCTGCGAGCACAAAGCCGAATGGTTCGTGGTCCGCTGCGTGCAGGTAAACATCGAAGGTGCTGTGCAGTGCGGGCATGGATGACCGTTCCACCCAACCGGTAAATGTGATATGGGCCTCAAGGCGATGCGTGGCCACCAGTGCCCGCAGCTCAGCTTCCTGCGGGCCCGTGCCGCAGAACAGCAAGTGGATGCGGGGATGGTTTTTCACCAAAATGCTTGCTGCCTCTATGATGTGCCGGTATCCCTTCCACTCGATCAGCCGTGCCACGGTTCCTACAATGGGAAAGGCATGTTGGAGGGCATACTTCTTTTTCAACGCGTCCACTTCGGCGGCGTGGTCCGTAGCGTAGGGCGCGGTGCTGATGCCGTGGTGTACCACGGCGATCTTGTCCTGCGGGGCGTGCTCGTGCTGCACCATCAGTTGCTTGGCCTGGCCTGAAACCGCCACCACGCGCGTGGCCAAGCGGGTGATCAAGCGGTCCAGGAAAATCCATTTGGGCGCGTAGTAAAGGTGGTACCCGGTGTCCTGCCGGGTGATGAAGCGCGCACGGATTCCGGCCAACCGGGCGGCCAGCATGGCCGGCAGGCTGTCGTCAAAGAGATGGCCATGCACAATGTCGGGGCGGTGCTTCACCATGTGCCACCACATTTGGGGCAGGGCCAGCAGCATGCTGCGCTTGCGTTTGCGGTGGTCAAACCGCACCCAGGTGCCGGAAAATCCGAAGCGTTCGATCTCCTCCAGCATTTTTGGGCGCTGCGGACACAGGAGCAGGAAGGAAAAGCGCACGGTCTGTTCGCGCTGCGCACGCTCCATGAACCAAGTGATGTAGGGCACGCCGTCGTTATTGGCGAAGGTGTGCATCACGTGGATCTGCTTTTGCATCAGCTTGGGCGGTGGCCTATTTGAACGCAGTTTTACGGGCCTGGCGTGGAAGGGAATGGTGGTTGCGGACCCATCCTGCACCCGAGGAAACGGCCAGTGCCAAAGATAGCCGCATGGTCAGGCCCGCACGTCCAGGAAATCACCTATTTCAACCAGTAGCGCATCATACGTTTTGGTACGGGCGAAGGCGATGCGATCCGTTGGAAGATCTTCCGGTTCTCCTGCGGCAAGGAATCGGCCAAGGCGTGCGCGGGTGGTGGCCTCATCGTTGCTCATGTACAGCAATTGCGCTATGGGCGCATATTCAGTGAAGGTGGTGGAGAACACGGGCTTGCCTAAGGCGAGGTACTGGAAGATCTTGTGGTGCGATATGCTGTTTCCGTGCAACTTGATGTCCATGGGGGCCAGGCAGAAGCGGGCACCGGCAATGTAGGCCGCCAAGTTGCGCGAGGGTACGGTGCCCACAAGGTGTACGTTGGGGTACTTCCCTTGCCGGAAGAGTTCATTTGCGGCCTGGCTGCCTTCGAGCGCATACGGGCCCACGAACACGAAGGGGGTGTGTGGTTGGTCTGTGACCAGGCTGCGGATCAGCTCCAGGTCAAGCCTGCGGTCCATGGTGCCGATGTACAGTCCGTATTCGGTAACACCGAAACGTGCAGGTTCGGCCTGGAACGCCTCAGCGGCGATGGCATGGCTGATGGTGAGGATGGGCTTGTTGTATGGGGCGTACGTGCGGTTGAACGATTCCGACAAGGTGATGAAGCGGTCCACGTTGGGGAAGATGAAGCATTCTCCCCGGATGGTCATGGCGTAATCATCCACGGCGAAGAACACGGAACGCTTGGCCCCCAACAGCTTCGGGTTGTACAGGCGTGAAGGGTCGAAGGCTATGTAAATGTCCGGCACCAGGTTCTTGGTGTGCAGCGCATTCCGGATGGCACGGGAGACAAAGGCGTTGTTCAGGGAGAAGGGCAGGTCATGAAAGGCCGGCAGCAGGTTGCGGTAGTTGAGCACATGCAGGTTTTGCTGCACGCGCTGCAGGGAAACGCCCGCCCCTCCGATCATGCCCGGCCTCCAAGGTGCCGTAGGGTTTACGAACACCACCTGGTTGTGCTTGGCCAGCTCATTGGCGTAATGGTGCTTGGAGAACCACACTTCACCCCAAGGTTCGTTGGAGGTGATCAGGATGTTCAAGCCCTCGAGCTTCATGCGCGGGGGCAGTTCGGGGGGCAATGCCATGCACTGGTGCGGCGCATGGATGGGTCGGAGTGCCTCATTTCGGCGCGAGCAGGAAGTTGGCGATCGCCGCTAGGTTATGGTCGTACGTCCGGGTGCGCGCAAAGGAAATGCGCTTGGCGGTAAGCTCCGGTGCTTCCCCCTGCCGCAGGAATTCCGCCAACTGCGCCAGCAGCGCATCCGCATCGTTGTTCATGTACAGCAGATCGGCGATGGGGAGGTATGCTGAGAAAACAGGGCTGAAGACGGGCTTTCCCAACGCCAGGTAGTGGAAGATCTTGTGGTGCGAGATGGCATTGCGCGGGTCCTGGACATTCAAGGGTGCCAGGCAGAAGCTGGCATCGGCGATGTACCCGCCCAGTTCCTTAAAGGGAACGGAATCGTGGTGGTGTACGTTCCTGAAAGCACCGCTCCGGAAGAGGAGGTCGGCCTCCGGCCGGCCATGCAGCGCATAGGGGCCGATAAAGACAAAGGGCACGTTGGGGAACGTTTCCGCCATGCGCCGGATGAAGGGAAGGTCCAGGCGTGCGTCCAGGTTGCCCACAAACAGGCCGTGGCCCGCATGGCCCGTAGGTTTGGGCTTGGTGCCGAACTGGTCTGCGGGTATGGCATGGTCCAGGGTGAGCATGGGTTTGCCAAAGGGTAGGTACCGTTCGTTGAGTGCGGGGGAGATGTTGATGATCTTGTCCACGTTGCGATAGATGCACCGCTCGCCCAGGGTGGTCATTACGTGGGCATCCACAGCGAAGAACGCGGAGCGCTCCGCGTCCAGCTGCGCGGGGTCAACAAGCCGGAAGGGGTCGAATGCGAGCAGCAGGTTTTCTTTGCGGCCCGTGCTACGCAGTAGCATGCGTATGGCCCTGGATACAATGCGGTTGTTCAGCCGGAACAAGGCCATGTTCAACGCCGGCAGCACATTGCGGTACCGGAGTACATGGAGCTGCGGTGAGATGGGCAGGAGCACTGGCGCCGCACCGGCCAACGCTGCGGGGCGCCAGCGCCCGGGTGGGTCAATGAAGATCACATCGTTGTCCTTCGCGAGCTCGTTCGCATAGTTGTGTTTGGAATACCACACATCGCCCCAGGGTTCGTTGGAGGTAATGAGGATGGTCCGATTTTCCAGGCGCATGGAGCGGAATGCGGCAACTGGTCACAGGCCGATGGCCCGCGCGGTTGCGGGCTGGCACACGAGGAAGTTGAAATGCCCGCTTTGGGCCAGTACATTGGCCCGTGCAGGCGGCCAGGACACATCGTCAATGTTGTAGTATTCATAGCCCAGGCCCTCCAGCAGGGTGCCCACCTCGGCAGCCACCTGCCCGTTAAGCAGTTCGATGAGCATGGCGGGCTTGTCCCGCAGCAGGATCTCGCGGAACCCCCGCAGCACCTCGGCCTCGTGCGTTTCCACATCGATCTTCAGCAGGTCCACGAAGGTGTTGCCGTGCTTGGCCAAGAGGTCGGCCACGGTGTACGCGGGAACTTCCACGGGCCTTAGCGCCGGGCTTTCCTTGTTCCATTCGGGGTTCAGCGAAACCGAGAGCACGTGTTCGCTTTGGGGCTGGTCATACAGGACCACCGTGCCGGTGTGGCTGGTGGCGGCGGCATGTACGGCCTTCACGGTGCCTTCGTTGAGCCCGATGTTGTCGACCAGCTTGTCGTAGATCCGGGCCACGGGTTCCACGGCAATTACCTCCGCGCCGGGGTTTACGGCCTTAGCGGCCAAGGCGTACACGCCGGTGTTTGCGCCGATGTCCAGGATTACCTTTGACCGGCGGCAAAGACGGATCCACAGTTCCATGGAGATCTTTTCCCAGCCCGAAAGCCCCCGCCAGAACAGCTCGTTCTCGATCATATAGCCGTGGTGGCGGATGCGGAAGCGCTCCGCAGGAGAGATGTCCACGGTGATCACGCCTTTGAAGTGGAGGTGGCGGTAGAGGCGTTCCGGCAACGGCGGGACCAGGCGGCGGACCAATTGGAACAAGGGCTGCTTGAAGGGCAAGGCCGCGTACAAGCTGCGGGCGGCGGACCGGGCGGGGGAGGTGGCCATCCGGGCAAAGTTACCTCGCCACCAGGCGTGGCAGTAAAACCAGGTCAGGGCAATCGGGTTTTATGCATGCGCCTTGCGGCGCATTCGCAAACGGACTTGAACCACGGATCCATACGGATCAAGGAAAAGTGCTTCATCCCGGTTTTTCAGCCAGGCCATCTGCGTTCCTCCGGCAGGCACCGGGGGGCATCTGCGGTTGTGGATATTGAGTCGGCCTTGAATAGTTGACGGTTGTCTGCAAAGTAATCAGATACACTGGGCTGAGCGGAGCCGAAGCCCCTCGCCAGATCATCAAGGAAATTTCACAAGGTCGAATCGTCAATCATTTTGTGCCGACTCAATAGTGGATGCCGCGCCCATTTGGCGCGATAGGCTCCAAAGGCCTGGAACCGGTTATGCCTGCTGCCTGATCACCACGCGCTTTACCAGGCGGGTCAGCGGCCTCAGGCGCGGCGCCCATTCCCTTTCCCAGCGGTAGTGCCGCGTGATGTACGAGGGGAACTCCAGGTGGTCACGGATGGGCGCCTTCATCATGGCGTTGAACTCGTCCACCGTGATCCCGAGCTTTCCGGTCACAAATTCGAGGTCGGCCTTGAATTCCTCCGGTGTGTATGGCGGCTTGGCCAGTTCGTTGAGGGCCGTTTGGCGGTCCATGGTGCCCGAGCAGATCAGCGTGGCCAGGTGCGCCTTGCGTTTGTCGATGTGGAACTTGGTGGGCAGGATGTAGTTCTGGTAGAACCGGGTGAAGATGGATTCGGTATGCTTGGCACCGTAGTCCTTCCAACCCAATTTGGCGATGATCTCCTCTTTGGCCTTCACGGTGTCGTAATCCAGATAGTTCAGCAACTTCACCCCTTCGAAGCCCTTGAAAAGATAGAGGTATTGGCGCCGCCAGTAGCTGAGGCGGGGCAGGTGGTGCAAGCGGACACCACCGAAGCGGCGGGCAATGGCGCGGATGTTCAGCAGGTCCATTTTGTCCTGGTACCAGCCTTCGGGAAGGATGCCTTCGGTAGCGAAGTTGTGCCCGGAGATGATGAACTTGATGTCGAGCTTGGCCGCAAGGTTGAAGAGGTAGGCCACCATGGCATGGTCGGTCACCAGTTCAATGTCCATCACCGAGGCGCGCAGGAAAGCCAGTTGGATGTTCTTGAATTCTTCCCAGTCGGGGGCATGGTTGTGCAGGTCGAACCCGAGGTGCTCCACCATGCGTTGCACGTTGCTGTTGGAGACCTCCGAATTGTAGCCGTTGTCCAAGTGTACCAGCAACGGGGTAAGGCCGAGCTCCTTCAGTTTCAGCGCAGTGTAGGAACTGTCCACGCCGCCGCTCACGCCGGCAATGCAGTCGTATTTGGGGTGCTTGCGTTCCCGTTTGATGCGGGCCACCAGGTCGGCAAGCATCTTTTCCCGGTCCTTTCCCTTGAACATGTTGCGCGGGTCCTCACGTTGGTACCAGTGACAGTAGGTACACACTCCGGCCTCATCAAACTGGATGAACTTGTCATCGTTGGTGTCCAGTACGCAATGGGTGCATTGGCGGTACGGCCTTTCCCCGGGGAGTTTTCCGCTGGTCATCAAGGTTTCAAGATAGATTCCCGGCAACCAGCCGGCCTGGTCCCCGGTGGCGGTTCCGGGCATGGTGCGAAGTTTTTCCGCCGGAACCCCGAATTTGGCGATCAGAAGTTCCTTTAGTTGAGGCGATGCGGCAAGCACGTGAACGATCCCGGCCGCCTTCAGCCAGGGTTCCAGGTTGAAGGACCCAGCGTGCTGAGGCAACATGGGCATCACCGGGCCTGCTGGTGCGCCATGAACCGAAAGCACCTTAGGAATGCCTTGCAAGTGCTTGCTTGTGGCAATGGCCAGTGTGGCCGGCGTGAGGTCCTGCAGGTGTACCAGGTCAAAAGGGGCTCCCCACAGCCGCAATTGGCGGTGCAGCATGGCATCCACTTTTCCTTGGGCGGCGTTGGGCGGGAGCTGGAGTGAAGCACGGCGCGAAGGGCCGGCGCCGGCAGGCCCTGCATCCGCTCCCGGCCCTGTGATGGAGCGGTCTCCCATGGAAATGAAGAAGAAGTCGTTCACCCCGCCGGCAGCTTGGATCTGCTTATTGAACGGGTCGCTTGCGGGCAGTTGCCCTTCGGCTATATACAGTATCCTCTTCCGCGCGCTGTTCGGCATGGAGTTTTGGGATGTTACGGTGGAGGGGCGGCCTTGCTGGCTGGCGCGCTACCGCAACACGGTGCCTGAGGCGTCCGCCAAACCCTTGATGGAGTCGGCCTTCGACATGCGGCACAGCTGGTTGCAGGAGTTCCTCACGGGTTGCACGCGCCTCTCTATTTTCAATACCTGGAGGCAACGGCCCCGCAAATGTACATGGCGGCCTTGGATGTTGGCAAGCGGAATCTGCGTTGCATCATTTTATGAATTGAGGGTCTTCGCAACTCACATGACCTGCGGCCAAGGCAGGAGATGCGGTGTGCGACGTATGGGAAGGCGCATAAAAGCGGATGCATCGGATGCGGCCCTCATCTTTGCCGCATGCGCCTTCTTCTTTGCACCGGCAATCCTGGCAAGCTCGCCGAGCTGCGGAAGTTGCTGCCCTCCGGCATGGAGCTGCTCACCTTGCAGGGCGCGGGCCTTCCCACCGACCTTCCCGAAACCGGCCACACCTTTGCGGAGAACGCCCTGCAGAAGGCGCGCTTCGCCTTTGCGCGCACCGGCCTGCCGTGCATCGCCGATGATTCGGGACTGGAGGTGCAGGCACTGAACGGTGCGCCGGGCGTGGATACGGCATTTTACGCGGGTCCGCAAAAGAATGACCGGGCCAACATGGCCAAGCTGCTGCACGAATTGGAGGGCACGGCGGACCGGCGTGCCCGTTTCCGCACGGTGATCGCCTATGTGGATAGCGGTGGCGAGCATGTATTCGAGGGTGAAGTGCGCGGGACCATCACCACGGAGCTTCGTGGCACAAACGGATTCGGCTATGATCCCGTTTTTCTTCCGGAAATGAGCGACCTCACCTTTGCGGAGCTGGACAACGTGCATAAGAATGCCATCAGCCACCGGGGGCATGCGGTGTGGAAGCTGGTGCGGTTTTTGGCGGAGCGGTGACTTACTTTGCAGGCCACAAGCAAGATGAATCGAATCCGCCAAGTACAAGTCGTTCGGCATGCCTAGCGGCTTGCTATGGCAGGCCATTCGTTCCGGGGCTCCCGTTGGTAATTTCCGATCATGCCCCAAAGCGTGTACAGCCCTTGGCCGAGTGGCATGGAAGCCCGTGGCCGATCTTCACGAACGAGTGGGGCGGGGGCGGTTCCTGGATCAGCTCGCAGTTGCGGTGGAGAAGAAATTGGGCAATCTGTCGGAGCCATTCCATGGGGGCTTGGTTGGAACTTCCGTTCAGCGGCTTAGTTTGGCACGGTGAAGCATGTTCGATCAGCCCGGAAAATGAAGGCGACGGCTCGTAATCGCGATTGCGCTCCCCGTCCAGTTGTCCTGCATGCACGTAACTGAACAGCACAACGGTCATCACCTGCGCAGGACGCACCCAACTCTGTTGATTCGATGTACTTATCTGTCGTGAGCCCGGTATACCGGGCGGAAAACTTGGTTACGGAGCTTGTGGCGCGGATCAATCGAAGTGTGAGGTTGGTAACCGATGAATATGAGGTTATCCTGGTGGAGGACGGAAGCCCCGACGGTTCTTGGGCGGCAATTGAACGGATCTGTGGGGAACATCCACGTGTAAAGGGAATTAAGTTGAGCAGAAACTTCGGCCAGCATTATGCCATCACGGCAGGTCTGGCGGCGGCAAGGGGAGCTTGGGTGGTGGTCATGGACTGCGATCTTCAAGACAAGCCGGAAGAGATACCGGGGCTATTGGCCAAGGCGTTGGAAGGAAATGACCTTGTGTTGGCACGCCGCTCGGTAAGAATGGACGGCTGGTTTAAGCGGATAAGTTCAAGGGTGTTTTACAGCCTGTTCAGCTATTTGACCGATAGCACGCAAGATCCCAGCGTTGCCAACTTCGGAATCTACCACCAACGGGTGATCCAGGCCATTCTATCCATGGGAGATCAGATCCGCTTTTTTCCTACCATGAGCCAATGGGTGGGGTTCAAGCGGGCCACGGTGGATGTGGAGCATGCTGCCCGCCCGGAAGGGGGGTCGTCTTATACGTGGTCAAAAATGTTGGACCTCGCTTTCAATAATATCATAGCCTTTTCGGATAAGCCATTGCGCCTAACCGTACGGTTGGGCTTGTTCATTTCCGCCGCGGCTTTCATAATGGGAGGATACTTCCTGGTCAAGTACTTGCGCGGGGAGATACTTGTACTTGGTTACGCAAGCCTCATTCTTTCCATCTGGTTTTTTAGCGGGTTGGCCATTTTCATTCTTGGGGTATTGGGGTTGTACTTGGGCAAGGTATTCGAAAAGGTGAAGAGCCGGCCCGTGTACATTGTGGACAAGGTCCTGAATGAATGACCATGTACGTAGTGGAACATCTGGCTTGGGACAGTGAACATTTTGGTCGCCGGACAGGCCGCATCCGCCTGCCAGGGGGACACGACCGGGCGTGGTTGGGCGCAGGATTGCGCAATGCCGTGAAAGACGGCTATGGCATGATCTATTTGTTCGCCCCGGGGGGCGAATTGGTGGACCCGAAGATGTTGGAACGACATGGTGGGCGTAAGATGCCTTCCACGGTGCTGTTTGAACGGAAGGTGCCGCCAGCCCCCCTGGCACATGACCCGAGCATTGCGCCGTACACAGGTGAAGCCCGGATCACGGAACTCATGGAGCTGGCATATATCTGTGGCGCGCACTCACGCTTCAAGGTTGACCCGGGGATCAGCGATGGGCAATACCGGGCGATGTATGAAACCTGGCTGGCGCGGTCGGTGAAGCGTGAATTGGCGGATGAGGTGTTCGTGTACAAGATGGATGGGGCATTGGTCGGCCTCATCACGGTTTCAGTGAATGACGGCGTGGGCAGGATCGGCTTGCTTTCAGTATCCCCGGGGCATCAGGGTGAGGGCATTGGGGGCAAGCTGCTTGGCCAGGTGTTCCAATACCTTGCTGGCCGGGAAGTGTGGACATTACAGGTGCCTACCCAGGCTGAGAATGTGGATGCGATGCGTTTCTATGGAAAGAAGGGTTTTCACATCATTGAGGTAATTGATGTATACCATCTTTTTCCCAACGGCAGGTAGATGGGGCCCTTCCATGCTCCGGGCGCGGTGAAGTGGGCCGAAAGGGCCATCCGCCACCTTCGCTTGTCGGTTTCGCCCGACGTTCTGCCATGTGTTGGCGTGGCAGTTCCGATCTTCGCCGGGGATGGGTTCCCCGGGCACGGTGCAAAGTGACCATCGCAACTTCCATGATCGACTTCAATGTTCCCTACCTCACCGGCAATGAGTATCGCTACGTAAATGAAGCGGTGCAGCGCAACAAGCTTTCCGGCAACGGCCAGTTCACGCAACGGTGCCAGGCCTGGATGGAGAAGAGGTACGGTTTTCAGCGCGTGCTGCTCACCACCTCCTGCACCGATGCCTTGGAGATGTGTGCATTGCTGCTGGACATACAGCCGGGGGATGAAGTGATCATGCCCTCCTATACGTTCGTAAGCACGGCAAATGCGTTTGTGCTGCGCGGGGCCAAGATCATTTTCGTCGATAGCCGGAAGGACCATCCGGGGATGGATGAAGAAGGTGTGGAGGAGCTGATCACACCGCGCACCAAGGCCATTGTGGCGGTACATTATGCCGGAGTGGCCTGCGACATGGACAAGATCATGGCCATTGCCGGTGCGCATGGGTTGAAGGTGGTGGAGGATGCGGCACAAGCCATTGAATCGCGCTATAAGGGAAGGCCGCTGGGCGGGATCGGCCACTTGGGCACCTTCTCATTCCATGAAACCAAGAACGTGCAATGCGGTGAGGGTGGAGCCTTGGTGGTGAATGACCCCTCCATGGCTGCGCGGGCGGAGGTGATCTGGGAGAAGGGAACCAACAGGGCGGCCTTCTGGCGCGGTGAAGTGGCCAAGTACAATTGGGTGGACGTCGGTTCCTCCTACCTGCCGTCGGAGATCAATGCCGCCTTCCTGCTTGCCCAGTTGGAGGGGATCGATGCGATACAGGCACGGCGGATCGCCAATTGGAACGCTTATGCCGAAGGCTTGGTGGACCTGTTCCGCCAAGGCCGATTGGGCGGCCCGTTCCTGCCAGGCTATGCCACCTGCAATGGCCACCTCTTCCACATTCTTTGCAGGTCGCTGGAGGAACGTACCGCGCTGGTGCAATACCTGCGGGAGCGCGGTATCATGGCGGTATTCCATTACCAATCCCTGCACAAGTCACCGTTTTACGCACACAAGCACGATGGACGCGACCTGCCCATGAGCGACCTGTACAGCGACCGCCTGTTGCGGCTGCCCCTGTTCGCAGCCTTGCAAACCGGCCAAGTGGAACAAATAACCGGTGCGGTCAGGTCCTTTTTGCAAGCCGCGCCTTGACCTTCAGCAGGGCTGGAGGTGCGATGCGGAACAACAACCAAAGGTCGATCAGGAAGGCGCCCGAGAAATACCGCCATTCCGGGGCCACCACTACTAAGGAGAAGAAGAGCGCCAGATACAAGGGCACCACCAGCCACAACCACAGATTGGCGGCGCGGTCTGCAAAGGCCCATGCAATCCCCAGCAGCAGACCGGCCAATGAAGCCCAGTAGGCCAGGCTGGCGGCTAGCTTGAGCAGGAACTGCCAAGAGCCGTAGCAAGGATTTGACGCATGCACCGGAAGGTTGGCGGATCCGCTATGGAACAATAGCCGGGGCAGCGCATTGAAGTGGTTGGTAACATAGTAATGCAGGGGATATTGCTGTATGTAGGCATTCTGCACGGAGTCCATCAAGGCTTCTGCGGTAGCGGCATGTTCGGGAGTAGGGGCTGCCTGGAACGTCTTGTAGGCGGCCACCACTTGATTGAAACCCGCGACGGTTCCGTCCTTGAAGTATTCCGGCCAGGTATAGCGTGAAGGCGGTTGTGGGTCCAGCCGCATGCAGCTGGCCATGCTATATGGATCCCACCAGACCACGCCATCCTCACCGGCCGCCTGCGCAAAGCTGCGGCTGCGCAACTCGGTGCTTGAGTAGCCATAGCCGGCGTACATGTCCTGCTGGAACGGAAAAAAGCGGCCCATGACCAGGGCGTTGCGGATCCACCATGGCGCAAGCATGATCAATAACGGGGTTGCCAGGATGACCGACCGGGCCGCAGTTTGCCGGAGGTTGCGGCTTTTGTACAGCCAACGGAGCGGGATCAGTGCGATCAATGGGGCGAAATAGGGTTTCACCAGGATCAGGGCGGCCAAAATGCCGCCGAGCAACCAGCGGTCGCTTGCACGGTCGCGCTTTTCGGTGAGCCAGAACCGGTGCATGGCCAATGCGGCAAGCGATGCGCCAATGGCATCCGGAAGTATGGCGGGCAGGTAGGACGTAAAATGCCCCGAAAGCCCGCCTGCGAGCATGAACAGATAGCCGCACCAACGGGATCGTGTTTCCCGCACCAGCAGGTCCGCGAGCGCCCAAAGGGCAAGTGCGAAAAGGGCTGCCTGGAGCACCGCCATGATATCGGCGGCCGGCAGGCCCGCCAAACGAAGCAGGAGATATGGAACGGCATAATACGGCATGCGGCCTGCCAAGGTCTTTTCGCCCTGCATGTTGAGCGTGTAATACTGCCCTTCATCGACCAGGTGGTCCATGGGCAGCAGATAGGATTGGGTGTCCCCGCCCACAGTGGCCAGAATGCCGGGCCGCAGCTCGGGGTTGGCGCAGGCAATAAGGTGCGAGAAAAGCATGGCCTCGGCCAGGGCCCCAAGGAACAGCGGGACGAGCCACCACGGGTTGAGACGCGGAGCTTGATGGTCAGGTGCCTCCTGGCGGCCGGATGCTTCGTTGCTCATTTTCGAGTTCAAATTCAAAGCGATGCCGGAGGGAACTCAATCCATGGGGTTGGCTGCAATACCCCTCTCCAATGTGAATGGCCGGGAGGTTCCGCGTGGCCAAAGCGTGCAGGAGCCAAATCTATGAACCGGTTGGCCATGCCCAATTGGCCGATTGAACGGATAGGGCATCTGTACATCTGTCCGCAGTTGAAATAGGGGGATTGCATGCCGATGGCCTGCCGCACACAGGTGGCAACAGCCACGGCCTGGCCGGGCCATCCCACAGTGGTCAACCCTGCCGCTGAACCATCCCCTCCACCAACCCGTTCACCGCCTCTTCCACCGGCATTCCCGCGGCCTTCAGCATGCGCGGATAGATGCTCACGGGCGTGAAGCCCGGCACCGTGTTTACCTCAATGGTGACCACCTCCTTGCCGTCGCCTTGTCCTTCCAGCCAAAAGTGGTCTATGCGCACCAGGCCATGGCAGTTGAGGGCTTGGAAGATGGCCTCGGAACGCTGCTGCACCACCGCGGCCACCTCATCCGGAATGGGCGCGGGCACAAGCTCCTGGGTGTCGGCGGCGTGGTACTTGGCCTCATAGTCGAAGAACTCGTGGGTGGTGCGGATCTCGCACACGGGCAGGGCGCGCGTCTTTCCGCCCAGGTCCATCACGCCGCAGGTGAGCTCGCGGCCTTTCACGGCGCGTTCGCACATCACCAAGGTATCTTCCGTGAATGCTTTTTCCAGTGCGGGACCAAGCTCCCCGCCGGTTTTCACCTTGCTGATGCCGAGGCTGCTGCCGCTGTTGTCCGGCTTCACGAAGCAGGGCAGGCCCACTTCCGCCAGGATGCGCTGTGCGGCATCGTGCTGGTGGCGGTGTACGCGGATGGAGGCGGCCACGGGAAAGCCGAGCTGGCGGAGCAAGGCCGTAGTGCCGTATTTGCTCATGGTGAGGGCCATGTTCAGCACGCCGCCGGTCTGGTAGGGCACGCCCAGCATGTCCAAATAGCCCTGTAGCTTGCCGTCTTCGCCCGGGGTGCCGTGGATGGCGATCAGTGCTGCGGCGAAGGGTTCCGGTCCGTGGCCGCGGTCGGCGGTGAAGAGGCCGCGGTCGAACGGGAGATTGCCTCCATCGGCCCGCTGGCAGGCCCAGCCGTCCGGGGTTACGGAAACGAAAGCGGCATCGAACCGGGAGGTGTCGATGGCGTCCATCATGGTCTGCGCGCTTTTTTGGCTGATGACGGACTCGCCGGTATATCCGCCGCGGAAAATGGCGACAAGGGGCAGTGGCATGGAGGGAGCAGGAATGTGCCCAAAGGTTTGGCGGGATGCGGGCACTGCGGGAATGATCACGCCGGAAGTGCCAACGGCACCCTGTTGACAGGGCTATCGCCTCTTGCGCGCCCTGCGGTCGCGATTTTTCCGATTTCCCAACCACGGATGGACGCAGATAAACACGGATAAGTGCGCGATGGGGGAAGTGGGCCACAACTTTGAGCCCGATGCCCGGAGAGGTTCGCGATCCGTGTCCATCCGTGTGGATCCGTGGTTCGTACAAGTATTGGATATGCGCCGCCAGGCGCAGTGTTAAGAGGCTATAGCCCTGTCCTGTTGATGATGCCCGATGGCGGGGGAGTATATTCGCGCCTTGCCAAAAAACGGCCCCAATGGCCACAGGCAGCGCATGACGGCCGGAAGACGCCTTTTCCTGATCGCGGGACCGCTGGTGCTGGCGGCAGCACTGATCTTGGCGGCCTGGCTTTGGGCGGGCGCCTATACGCGCCATGATGTAAAGGTGGAAGTGCCCGAGCTGAAGGCCCTGCACTTTGATGCGGCCGCACAAGCACTGGAAGCACTGGACCTTCGGGCCGAGGTGATCGATTCGGTATACACCGATGAGGCGCCCAAGGGCACCGTGGTGGACCAGGACCCGAAGGCGGGGCAGTACGTGAAGCCTGACCGGACCATCTACTTGGTGATGAACGCCACGCAGCCGAAAATGCTGAACATGCCGGACCTGGTGAACCTGAGCAAGCGCCAGGCGATCAGCGTGATGGAGATCCTGGGGCTGAAGCTGGCCGCGCTGGAATACCGCCCCGATCCCTGCCTGGATTGCGTGGTGGCCCAGTTGTACAAGGGGCAGCCGATAACGGCGGAAAGCAGGATCCGCAAAGGGGAATCCATCACCTTGGTGCTGGGCCAGGGGGAAGGGGGCGAAGGCGTGCCCGTGCCCGACCTGCGCGGAATGGGCTTCTCGGAAATGAAAGCTGTGCTGGGCATGGCTTCGCTGAACCTGGGCATGGTGGTGGAGGTGAAGGGCTGCGGCAATAGCGGCTGCGATACTGCGTTGGCAACCGTGGTGCGCCAGTTCCCCCAAGCAGGGCCTGCGGAAACGATCAGGCCCGGCGGCATGGTGGACGTGTGGCTCACCATGGACAGCACCCTCACCGCGCCCTGACAACAACCGACACATGCCAAGCATCCGAATCCTCCGTGCGCTGCTGCTTCCCGCCATGTTGCTGGCCACGGGGCTTCGCGCGCAGGAGATCATCAGCCCGCTGGGCATGGTGCCCCGGCCGGACAATCCGCCGAAACTGGAAAAGGCTGGCGGACCCAATGAGATCTTCCTCTACCAGAACGCGGGGCAAACCCTGCCCGTGATCGACGATTTCTCGGTGGACCGCACCCGCCACCTGAACGCCGTGAGCGGGGATGCGAACGTTCACTACGCCGAAACCATCTACCGGTTGGTGGTGGGCGGCACCAGCACGGCCGGCATGGCCTTTCTGCAGGACACCTCGTACCACATCACGGTGGACACCAGCAACGGCGAGCTCACGATCACGCAGGTGCCCAATCCTGCGGTGGTGGTGGTGGTGCGCAACCTGGCCGACTACCCGCCCACCGAGCAAAGCAGGTACCTGTGGCCGCCCTATACCATCATCGACACCGTGGGCGGAAGCGGGCCCGACACCTTGGCACTGGACCCCGATATCCGGCAGGATTCCATGCTGGTGTATACCGTGGACCCGGACCCGCGCAGCTATATCAACCCGGACAACAGCCTGCGGCCCTGGATCCTCTGGGAGGACGATGATGCCTACGTGAACAACACCTTCCCGGTATTGCCGCCCACCATCGGTGTGGTCACGTTCGACGGCATGGACCGCACGGGCTACCCCTACCTGCCGCTCAGCCCCAACACGAACGGCCCTGCGGACAAGCTCACTTCAGTGCCCATCAACCTGGCCTATGCGCCGGGTGACAGCGTGTACCTGAGCTTCTTCTGCGAGCCCATCGGCCTTAGCGGCGACGTGCTGGCCCATGCCGAGGACAGCCTGCACCTGGACCTCTGGGCCGCCCAGGAGCAGGCATGGTACCGCGTGTGGGGCCTTCCCGGCACCGCGCCGCCGGACCGCTTCCGGCAGGTGATGGTGCCCATCAAGGACCCCAAGTTCCTCAAGGACGGCTTCCGCATGCGCTTCACCAACGACGCCACCCTCGGCGGCATGGTGGACCAGTGGCACGTGGATTATGTCAGGCTGGACCGCAACCGCACCTACACCGACACGGTGCTGAAGGATGTGGCCTTCGTGTACCAGGAGGCCGGCCTGCTGCAAACGTTCACCTCGGTGCCCTTCGCCAAGTTCACCGCATCGCCGGCAAGCTACATGGCCCAGCAGGTGAACGTGGTGCAGCGCAACAACGACACGCAGGACAAGTTCATCACCTGGGGCTACGAGGTGAACTCCGGCTGCGGGTGGACCGCCGCGCGCAACGGCTACGGCAACAACATCAGCAACAACGCATACAGCAACTTCAACACCGTGAACCCGGTGAACAGCGGCGCCAACCCGCTGGTATACGACCTTTCGGGATGCAACGGCGCAGCCTTTGTGAACGTGAAGTTCTGGACCAACGCCACGCCGGACGTATGCGCCTACAACGACACCATGCGCTACCGGCAGGAGATCAGCAACTACTACAGCTACGACGACGGCACGGCCGAGGCCGGGTACAGCCTGAACGTGGCAGGGGGCAAGCAGGCCTATCGCTTCGATACCCAAGGGCAGGATTCACTTCGCGCCCTGCGCATCTACTTCGCGCCCATCTTCACGTACAATCCTCCCCCCAACAACTACCCGCCCAACGGATCCTTCCTGATCACCGTGTGGAAGAGCCTCGACCCGGAAGTGGTCCTCTTCCAGAACATCTCCTTCAGCAGCCCCCAGTACCGGTTGTGGGGGCCGGACAACTTCATGGAATATCCGCTGGACAGCACCATCGCCGTGAACGGCACCTTCTATGTGGGCTGGGTGCAGACCAACAACACGCAGATGAACGTGGGCATGGACAAAAACCGGAACAACCAGAACAAGATGTTCTACAGTGTTGGGCAAGGCTGGTCACAGTCGGGGCAACAGGCCTCGTGGATGATCCGCCCGGTGATGGTGGCGGCCGTGGACCCCTTTGCGGGCGTGGAGGAAACGCAGGCCCCGGCGGGCGGGATCGCGGTATGGCCAAACCCGGTAGGTGATGCCTTCCAACTGAAACCGGACGCACCGCTGCCGGCAGGGGCCAAGGTGCAACTGATCGATCCCATGGGCCGCATGGTGCGGGAGTGGAGGGCTGATGCCGGCCGCATGTCCGTGCAGGATGTGGCCGGTGGGGCATACATCGTGCGGATTTCGGCGCCGGACGGGGCCGGCCTGGGGCAAAGCCGGTTGATCGTGCAGCACGGATGGTGAAGGACAACGGAACATCCGGCCGGGCCGCGGAGGATGCGGGCGACGAGCAGGAGCTCTATGAGCATCACCGCGTGGTGGCCGATCCCGGGCAAGGCTTGGTGCGGCTGGATAAATTTCTCTTCGACCACATCGGCGGCGCCTCGCGTTCACGCATCGCCGCTGCGGCCCGCAACGGCAACGTACTGGTGAACGGCAGGGCCGAAAAGCCCAGCTACAAGGTGAAGCCCAAGGATGTGGTGACCCTGGTGCTGCCGCATCCCGTGCGGGAGGTGGAGCTGCTGCCGGAGGACATTCCCCTGGAGGTGCTGTACGAGGATGACCAGATCCTGGTGCTCAACAAGCAGGCGGGCCTGGTGGTACACCCGGGCCACGGCAATTGGACGGGCACGCTGGTGAACGCCTTGCTGTTCCATTTCGGCAAGCTGCCCTCGGCGCCCAACCAGCCCGTGCCAAGGCCCGGCCTGGTACACCGGCTGGACAAGGACACCAGCGGCGTAATGGTGGTGGGCAAGACCGAGGATGCCATGGCCCACCTGGCACGCCAGTTCTTTGAGCGCACCAACGACCGCCGCTACCAGGCGCTGGTGTGGGGCGATTTCGATGCCGATGAGGGCACCATCGAAGGCAACCTGGACCGCTCCCCCAAGGACCGTACCGTGATGTCGGTGCCCGCCGACCCGGAACAGGGCAAAACCGCCATCACGCATTGGAAGGTGCTGGAGCGCTTCACCTATGTCACCTTGGTGGAGTGCAAGCTGGAAACGGGCCGCACGCACCAGATCCGTGCGCACATGAGGCACATCGGCCATCCGCTGTTCAATGATGCGGCGTATGGCGGCGACCGTGTGCTGAAGGGCACGGTATTCTCCAAATACAAGCAGTTCGTGGAGAATTGCTTCCGGCTGCTGCCGCGCCAGGCACTGCATGCGGCCATGCTGGCCATCGACCACCCTGCGACCGGGAAGCGCATGCGGTTTGAAAGCCCGCTGCCTGCGGACATGCAGGCGGTGCTGGCCCGGTGGCGCACCTATACCAGCGCCCGCCCGCTGGACGAGCCGGGGGAGGCATTTGATGCCGAGGAGGCGAACAAGTTGAAGTAGGCTGTAGATGCCAGTTGTTGGTTGCCGGGCGTCGGGCTGCCGACGATGGCACTACGAGCCACCAGCCTACCCCTCCGCATCCTGCTTCTCCATCAACACCAGCCAACGGTCGCTGATCCGCTCGATCTCCGAGGTGGTCTTTTCCAGCTGTATCGACAGCTCCATCACGGCGTGGTGGTCTGCTGCTTTTGCGGCCATTTCGGCCAGTAGCTGCTCTTTCTTTTTCTCCAGCGCGGGCAGTTCCTTGTCGATCTTTTTCAGCTCAAGGCGCTCGCCGTAGGTCATCTTGTTGGAAGTGGCGCGTGGCCGCTCTTCCTTCACGTCCTTCACGTCCTTCACCTCCTTGGCGGAACGTTCGCGTTCCTTCTGCATCTCACGCAGTTCGGTGTAGGTGTACACCCATTCCTTCACCACGCCATCGCCCTCGAACACCAGCAGCTTGGTGCAGAGCTTGTCCATGAAGAAACGGTCGTGGCTCACGATCAGCAGGCAGATGTCCAGGTCGGTGAGGAAGTCCTCCAGGGCGTTCAGCGTGGCGATGTCCAGGTCGTTGGTGGGTTCATCGAGCACGAGCACGTTGGGGTTCTTCATCAGCACGGTGCAGAGGTGCAGGCGCCGCCGTTCACCGCCGCTGAGGGTGCTGGCGTACTGGTACTGCTGCTCCTTGTCGAAGAGGAAGCGTTCCAGGAGCTGCGAGGCGGAGAGGGTGCGGCCCTTGCTCATGGGGATCTCCTCGGCGATGGCGCGCACCACCTCGATCACGCGCATGTCCTCCTTCAGTTCCAGGCCCTGCTGGCCGAACACGCCCAGCACCACGGTGTCGCCGATGGTGACCTTGCCCGCATCGGGCTCCAGCTCCTTGGTGAGCAGGTGTACCAGCGTGCTTTTGCCCACGCCGTTGGGGCCCACGATGCCGATGCGGTCCCCGGCCTTGATGGAGTAGTTGAAGTGCTCCACGATCTTCTTGGTGCCAAGGCTCTTGGTGAGGTTCCGGGCCTCGATCACCTTGCCGCCCAGGCGGCTGCTCTTGATGTCGATGGACACCGAGCCGTGGTCGTAGTTGCGCCCGGCGAGGTCCTTCAGGGTGTCGAAGGCCTGCAGGCGGCTCTTGCTCTTGGTGCCCCGGGCGCGGGGCATCTTGCGCACCCATTCCAGCTCGCTGCGCATAAGGCCGCGCAGGTGCTGCTGGGTGGCGTTGCGCACCTCTTCCAGCTCGGCCTTCTTTTCCACGTAATAGCTGTAGTTGCCCTTGTAGCGCGTGAAGGCGCCGAACTCCAGCTCGATGATCTCGTTGCACACATTGTCCAGGAACCAGCGGTCGTGCGTTACCAGCAGCAGGGTGACGTTCGGCGCGGAAAGCTCGGCCTCCAGCTGCTCGATCATCCCCAGGTCCAGGTGGTTGGTGGGCTCGTCAAGGATCAGCACGTCGGGCATGTCCATCAGCACCTTGGCCATGGCCAATCGCTTTTGCTGGCCCCCGCTCAGGGTGTTCACGGGCTGCTCCAGGTCGCGCAGGCCGAACTGGAAGAGCAGGCGCTTGATGCGGGCCTCATGGTCCCAAGCATCCAGTTCGGTGAGCCTGGTGATGGCCGCGTGCATGTCCTCGCCCTCGGCATTTCGCGCCGCCAAGTGCTCGTATGCGCGGATGGCATTGCTCACCGGGTCGTCGCGGTCCAGCATCTCGTCGGTGAGCGAGCGGCTGCTGGTCATGCTCACGTTCTGGTCCAGGTAGCCGGTGCGCAGGCCCTTGTTGAAGGTGATGATGCCTTCGTCGGGCGTTTCCAGGCCGGCAATGCACTTCAGCAAGGTGCTCTTGCCAGTGCCGTTGCGCGCCACGATGGCTGTTTTCTGCCCCTTTTCAAGGCCGAAGGAGATGTGCTCGAACAACAAGCGGGGGCCGTAGCGCTTGCTGATGCGCTCCACGGAAAGGCAGTTCATGCGGATGATGCGGGCTTCAGGCGGGGCGCGAAGGTACAGGGTGCGGGCAAGGCGGGCTGAAAAACGGGAGGCTTTCCGGCTGAACTTTGGGGCATCATGGCGAAGAAGGAGTTGTGGACGATCGGGCATTCCGTGCATGAATTGCCGGAGTTCCTGGAGTGGCTGAAGGCGTTCAAGATCGGGCTGCTGGCCGATGTGCGCAGCTTTCCGGGCTCGCGCCACGTGCCCTGGGCGCACAGGGAACTGCTGCCGAAGGAACTGGCCGCGGCGGGCATCGGCTACGTACACCTGCGGGCACTGGGCGGCAGGCGCAAGGTGCTGAAGGATTCGGTGAACACGGTGTGGCGGCATCCGGCCTTCCGCAGCTATGCGGACTATATGATGAACGACCCGGCCTTTGGGCAGGGCCTGGCGGAGCTGAAGGAACTTGCCGCCGGGCAGCGCACCTGCATCATGTGCAGCGAGGCGCTGTGGTGGCGCTGCCACCGCTCCATGATCGCCGACAGGCTGAAGGCGGACGGATGGCGGGTATGGCACATCATGGGCCTGGGGAAGGCGGAGGAACACCCCTGGACCGGTGCGGCGCGCCTGAAGGGTGGCAAGCTGCTCTACGGCCCTTTGGAATCAGCCGTTCCCTTTGCGCGGTCGCCCGATCGCCCTGCACCCCCAACAACCGACAACTGACAACCAACAACTGACAACCAACAACTGACAACCAACAACCAACAACCGACAACCGACAACCGACAACTGACAACCAACACCCCTGTCCCCGTTCACCGCCCCATTTCCTTCAGCAGCTTCCGCATGTCCTCCATGGCCCTGTCGGCCTCCTTGGCCTTGGTGCCGTCATAGAAGCCGCGCAAACGCCCTTGGGGGTCCACCAGCACGAAGTTCTCGGTGTGTACGAAATCATCCGGGCCGCCATCGCCCTCGTCCACGGCGGCGAAGTAGCTGGTGCGGGCCAGGTCGTAGATCTGTTTGCGGTCGCCGGTGAGCAGGCGCCAGCGGCGGTGGTCCACGCCGAACTTTTGCGCATAGGCATGCAGCACGGGCACGGAATCGGTTTCCGGCGTAACGGAGTGGGAGAGGAGCATCACGCGGTCGTCCTCCTTGAAGGCCTCCTGCACGCGCTGCATCTGCGTGCTCATCTTGGGGCAGATGGTGCCGCAGGAGGTGAAGAAGAAGTCGGCCAGCAGCACCTTGCCCTGCACGGTGGAAAGGAACGTGCTGTCACCGTTCTGGTCGATCAGGTGGAACGGCTTGATGCGGTGCTCGCCGCGTACATCGCGCACCGCTGCGTCCACTAAGCGCGGGTCCAGCTGTGAGGGGTGGTAAACGGGCAGCTCGCCGGAGGGGCGGAGGATGAAGTATCCGATGGCGACGGCCACCGCGAAGATGGCGGTGAAGAGGGCGGCGCGGAGGAAGGGTGCGTTTTTCACTTTTTCCTGAAATCATGTTCCATGGCCGCCACCAGTATCCACGCGTACTTGGGCGCCTTCACGTTCATTTCCCGGTCGTACCGCAGGGTGAGCGCCATGGTGCTTTTTTTCTTTTTGCCGAGGCCCAGCTCAGTGCCGATGTCGTACCGCATGCCCACTAGGCGCGTGCCGGTGTAGTGCAGTGCGGTGAAGGCTTCGGCGCTCACGGTGGGGTCCAGTTTCCAGTTGGGGATGTTGTAGGTGGCGGAGAGCTTGTTGCGGAGCAAAGTTCGGTACTTCCGCACATCGGTGAAGCTGTGCTCGTATTCGGCGCGGTGCTCCAGCTTGAAGCGGCCCGGGCGCCACTTGGCCCACAGTTGCAGGTCGATGCGCTGCACGTTGGGGTGGAAGCTGTCGCGGACGGAATAGCGGTACTGGGCGCCGGCGCGCAGGAAATCGGCAAGCGGGTAGCGGAGGCCTGCATCGATGTTGAACTGCTTGAGGTGCGTGGCGTTGTCATTGAGCCGCCATTCCAGTTCGCCCGTGGCGCGCAGGTTGCGGAAGAAGCGGGCCTGCCCGAGGTGCCCTGCCTTTTTGCGGAAGGGCTTGAACTCGGTGCCGAGGCTGAGCCAGAGCTGGGCATCGTTGAAGGGCCTGGACCGGGGCTCTTCCTGGGCGGCGGCGCCGTGCCACAGCGCGCATGCGAGCAGTATCGCCGCGATATGGCGGTATCCGCTCAAAAGTTGTCCGCGATGAGGGTGGGCACCGTTACCACGTCCTTGTTGCCGCTTACCTGCACGGAACGTGTGATGGACACGCTCTTGCCGGGGCAGTTGCATTCGCCGAAGGTGTACACGGTGTAGTCGCCCTTGCGCAGCCAGCGGAACACGAAGAGCCCATCGGGGCCGGTGCGCACGTCATCGTCGTAGAAGTCGTGGTCGCCGTACACGATGAACACGCGGGTGTCCTGGTAGGGGTATGGATTTCCGACGGGGATGCCCAAGGCGTTCACGTCCTGGCGCAGCACCACGCCGCGGATCTCGGCCTTGCCGCCGATGCCGGGTTCTTTCTTGCAGGCAATGGCCAAGGCGGAAAGGGCGGTGAGCAGCAGCAGGGATCGGCGCATGGTGGTGTGCGGGTTTGGGTCGCTTTGGTCTTTTCGCGGGTCAGGCTTCGTTGTAGATCGCGTCCACATAGGCCGCGTACTTGGCCAGGATGGGCTTGCGGCGCAGCTTCAGCGAGGGGGTGAATTCGCCGCCGTCAATGCTCCAGTCCGTGGGCAGCAGCGCGACCTTTTTCACCTGCTCCCAATGGCCGAGCGCCAGGTTGATGCGGTCCACCTCCTGCTGGATGCGCGCAACCACTTGGGTTTCCTTCACCACTTGGCCTTGGTTGTTGAAGGGGATCCCCTTCAAGGCGCAATAATCCTTCAGGAAGGTGAAGTTGGGCACGATGAGCGCAGCGGGGAACTTGTGGTTTTCGCCGATCACCATGGCCTGCTCAATGAAGCGGGAGGAGCGCAGCAGGTTTTCCACGGCTTGCGGGGCGATGTATTTGCCCCCGCTGGTCTTGAAGATCTCCTTTTTGCGGTCGGTGATGAAGAGGAAGCCGTCGGCATCCACCTTGCCGATGTCGCCGGAGTGCAGCCATCCGTCGGGGTCCAGCACCTGCGCGGTCTGCTCCGGGTCGTTGTAGTAGCCCATCATCACGTTGGGACCCTTCAGGAGGATCTCGCCGTCGTCGGCGATCTTCACCTGCACGTTGCTGATGGGCTTTCCCACGCTGCCGAAGCGGAGGCCGTTGTTGCGGGCGTCGTTCACGCTCACCACGGGGCTGGTCTCCGTAAGGCCGTAGCCTTCCATCACGGGCACGCCGGCGGCGTTGTAGATGCGGCACAGGCGCTGGTTGAGCGCGGCGCTGCCGCTGGCCACGCAGCGCACCTCGTTGCCCAAGGCCTCGCGCCATTTGCTGAAGACCAGCTTGCGCATCAAGGCGAGCTTCAAGGCGTACCAGGGGCCTTTTCCGCGCACGTCGTACTGCTCGCCCACCTGCAGGGAGAGCAGGAAGAGCTGGCGTTTGATGCCGGTGAGCGCCTCGCCCTTGGTGAGGATGGATTCATAGATCTTCTCCAGCAGGCGGGGCACGGCGGTGAACACGTGCGGCCGCACTTCCTTGATCTTGGCGCCCAGGTCGTCCAGGGTTTCCACGAAGTGGATGTTCATGCCGGTGCGCTGGTAGAGGTACATCAGCATGCGCTCGTAGATGTGGCACAGCGGCAGGAAGCTGATGCAGCGCGAGCCGCGCTCCACGGGCAGGCGCTCCGCGCTGGCCTCCACGTTGCTGAGGATGTTGGCATGGCTGAGCATTACGCCCTTGGGCTTGCCGGTGGTGCCGCTGGTGTAGATGATGGTGGCCAGGTCGCCCTGGCGCACGGCGGCCTTGTGCTGCTCCAGCAGGGGGCGCAGGCTTTCATCCCGTGAAAGGAGCATGGTCCAGTGGGGCAGCCCGTCCAGCCGGTCGAAGGTGTAGATGTGCTTGAGGGCGGGCACGCTGGCGGCGGCGGCCTCGGCCTTGCCGTAAAGCTCCTGGTTGCCGGCGAAGAATACGCGCGCCCCGGCATGGTTGAGGATGTAGGCGTAGTCCTCCACGCTGCTGGTGGGGTAGATGGGCACGCTGATGGCGCCCATGCGCAGGACCGCCTGGTCCACGATGCACCACTCGCTGCGGTTGCCGCTGGCCAGGGCCACGCGGTCGCCCGGCTTCACGCCAAGTGCCATCAGCCCCATGGCGAGCCGTTCGGCGGCCTCCACCACGTCCGCCGTGGAATGGTTGCGCCAGGTGTCCTGCTCCTTGGTGGCGATGCACACTTCCTGCGGGAACTCGGCGAGCTGCAGGTCCAGCAGGTCGAACAGGCGCGAAGGGCGGGGCTTCATTCAATGGCGATGTTGAACGTGAGCGTGATGGGCCGCATGGTGATGCCCTGCTTGAAATTGAACTTCTGGCTTACCGTGGCGGTGCGCGCCTGGTCCATGTAGAAGATCTTCTCCACGCGCTTGTTGTCCTTGTCCTTGCCGGCCTTCAGGTTGATCTCCAGGATCAGGTTCACGGCGGAATCCTTCAGGCTGCTGCGGCGCACGTTGTGGGAGGACACCTTGGCATGCACGGTGGCCGAAACGTCGCCCGAGGACAGGATGGCCGTATTGCCCGCGCCTTCGGCACCGGCCAGCTGGATCACGGCATCATTGCCTTGCAGCGTGTGCTGCCCGTCCGCGGCCTGCACCTGGGTGATGGATACTTTGGTCTGGGCGGAAGTGCCTAAGCCCAGCAGCAGCGCTGCGAGCATGGGGAGGAACCGGATTTTCATGTGCATTTTGGATGGTTGTTGCAAATTCGCGTTACCAACGCAAAATAACACCAACAGATGAATCCCAATTTTCGTTCGGCCCTCCTGGGCGCCGGTTTCGCGGTCGCGCTCTTCGCGGGCTACAGCTTCCGGCCCATGCCGCAGCCTGCGCAGTTCACCTACCGCCAGTTCTCCACCATCGAGAGCGTGGTGCCCGGCGGCCTGGGGCGCTCGCGCATCATCGTGAGCGATGATGAGAGCCAGGAGGTGGGCAAGGACCTGCTGAACTTTTACAGCCTCACGGGCATCAACTTCAAGAACGTGGCCAGCAACGACCGCCTGATCGTGGACAACATCAACAAGTACACGGCGGACGGCTGGGAGCTTTACCAAGTGACCACGGGCGTGCAGAGCAACGACAAGGCGGGCATCTTCCTTACGCGCTATCTGTTCCGGAAGCCGGTATAGGCGCGGTGCCCGGCGAAGTACGCCGAAGCGTGCGGGTGGTGTGATGCACGGCCCTTGGAATGCCGTACCGGGGGCGGGCAGGTTACAGGGCCGTGGGGGCGGCTTCCTCCAGCGCGGCCAAGTAGCTGTCCACGTAGGCGTCCAGCTGCTTGTACTTGTACTGCATCACAAAGCGCGGGTGGGCCAGGGGGATGATCCGCTTGAAGAAGCCGTGCTTGTCGTTGAGCTTGGTGAAGAAGGCCAGGTTCTTTCCCGCGCCGATGCAGGCGGCCACGTCGGTGCGCATGCCGGTGGCGATCAGCGCGCGCACCCAGGTTGTGATCAGCGGGGTGATCTTCTTCTGCAGCACGGGGTCATCATAGTAGTTGAGGTTCACCCAGGTGCCGTTCTTCCCCTTCGCGGTGAAGCCCAGCGGGCATAGCGACTGCACGTACACGCGGCCATAGAACGCCTCCGGTCCGCCGGCGGCGCGCACCATGCGGTAGAAGAAATCGCTGCTGGGCTCGTGCGTCTGCGGGCCTTCCACCGCAATGCCGAGGTCCGCCTGGCAGCGCTTGGTGTCCGTAAAGCAGATGCCGGTGCTGCCCGCGCCGAACCGCCCGGGGTTGATGCCCAGCATGAGCATGCGCGAGCGTTCGTCCGCATAGTACTGGCGGTGGAAGCGCTCCACGTTCCGGCGCACCTGCCCGCTGGCTTCGCCATTGAAAGGGTCCAGCACGCCGATGCGCTTGGGCAATTTGGCCTTGGAAAGGTCGAACGAGAACACCTCGTGCAGCAAACGGTCCGCCAACATGCGTGCAAAAGTACCGGCATCGTGCGGGCATGCCGTGAAATTCTGCCAAACGTCAGTCGCCGCTGGCCGCATGATGCGCTATTTCGCGGCATGCCCTCCTTCGAGCAGTTCCGCGACCGGGTGCTGTCCTTCCGCGCGGAAGGGAAGAAACTTTTCGCCAGCACCAGCTTCCAGAGCCACAGCATTCCGATGCTGCACATGCTCATGCGCATCGACCCCGCAGTGCCCGTGTACTATGTGAACACCGGTTATCTCTTCCCCGAAACGCTGCGGTACCGGGACACGCTGAAGCAGCTGCTGGGGTTGAACTTTGTGCAGCTGAGGCCGCTGGTGCCCAAGAGCCAGCAACTGAACGCCGAGGGCATGCTGATGTACAGCTGGGACCCCGACCGGGATTCGTACCTGAACAAGGTGCAGCCCATGGAGCGGGTGCTGGCGGGGCACGACGTATGGATCAACGGCGTGCGGGCGGACCAGAGCGCGGTGCGCAAGGCCATGCAGGTGGAGCAGCCCGCGGCCTTCGGGTGCCTGCGCTACCACCCCATGCTGGATTGGACGCCGAAGATGATCCACGCCTACATCAAGGAACACCACCTGCCGCCGCACCCGTTGGATGCCGAGGGCTACATCAGCATCGGCGACATGCCCTACACGCGCAAGGCCATGGAAGGCTTCGATCCGCGCACCAGCCGCTGGTACGGATTGAAGAAGACCGAGTGCGGGCTGAACACGGACCTGGGCGGGGAAAAGACCAAGCAACCATGAAAGTACTGGTGACCGGCGGTGCCGGCTACATTGGGGCGGAGCTATGTGCAGCCCTTGCGCATGATGAACGGGTGGGCGAGCTGGTGGTGTACGACCTGCTGGACCGCGGGCACACCGGCATCTTCACCGGGCCTAAGCTGGGGCGTGCCAAGGTGCGCTTTGTGCAAGGCGATGTGCTGGATTCGCGGCGCCTGCTGCAGGAACTGGCCGGTTGCGACATGGTGTACCACCTGGCGGCGAAGGTCACCACGCCGTTCGCCGAGGCGGGGCACAGCCAGTTTGAACAGGTGAACCACTGGGGCACCGCCGAAGTGGTGTACGCCATTGAGGAGGCGGCGCCCAAGGCGCGCGTGGCCTACCTCAGCAGCGCATCGGTGTACGGGCAAGGCGCGGGAAGCGCGCTTTCGGGAACCAAGCCCTCGCCGCGTTCGGCCTACGGCCATTCCAAGTTGCGCGGCGAGGCGCACATGCAGCGCCTGGGGGACGGCCAGCAGGTGCTGGTGCTGCGCTCGGGCAACGTATATGGCCACGGGCGCAGCATGCGGTTTGATGCCGTGATCAACCGGTTCGTGTTCCAGGCGCACTTCCAGGACCGCATCACCGTGCGCGGCAGCGGGGAGCAAAAGCGGCCCTTCATCCATGTGGACAGCGTGGTGGGCGCCCTGGCCGCCTGGTTGAACCCGCAAGAGCTCGCGGGCACCTACGACCTGGTGGAGCAGTCTTGGTCCGTGCTGCAATTGGTGGAGGCGCTGCGCGAACTGTATCCGGGGATGGAGATCCTGTTCGTGGACCAGCACCTGGACCTGCTGGGCATGGAAGTGGCCCGGGATCCGCGCTTGGCGGGCCTGCAACCCGTGCGCCCGGCGAACCTTGTGGCGGATTTGCGCGCGATCGCCGGAAAGTTCGCGTGGTAGGCCCCCATGCCGTAGTGGCGGGCAACTTGGTCCGATAGCGGTTTCGCGGCGCTGCGGCAGGTGGCACTGTGGCCTTTCATCATGCAGGGCGGCAATGCCGGAAGCCACATAGGCATCCCCATGTCCGCCCATTTGCTTGTACGCACGGCATGCACTACGGTAGGCAGGCAGATCGTCCGTTGTACGGATCTGCTTGTCACGTTGGTATCACTTGGGCGCCTTCCAGTAGATCCACACGCCGATCAGGCCGAAGATCAGGTTGGGCATCCACACGGCAAGCGTGGGGTTGAAGGCGGAATTGGTGGCGGCCACGGTGGTCATCTTCATGGTGAAGATGTACAGCAGGCAGAGCAGCACCCCCAGCACCAGGTGTACGCCGGTGCCGCCGCGCACCTTGCGGCTGGCGATGCCCACGCCCATCAACGTGAACACGTAGGTGGCGAAGGGGTAGGAGGTGCGCTGCTGCTGCTCCACCTCGTAGTAGGCGGTGGTGCTACCCCCGCGTGCCTTCTCCGCCCGGATGAACTCGGCGATCTCCGTGCGGCCCAGTGCCCCGGCAGCCTCCAAGCGCTGGCCCAGGTCGGAAGGCTTCAGCGGGATCACCGTGTCCAACCGTGTGCCACGGACCAGGTGTTCCTCCTGCACCACCTCGCCTTGTGGCATGGCGTGCTGGTCCAGCCCTTGGTCCAGTTGCCTGAAGCCGGGTTCCGGCGGGATATCGCGGATCATGTAATCGAACACCTGCCAATGGCCGGCCACGGAATCATATACGGCCCGGTCGCTCATCAGCTTGCGGCGCAGCTGGCCGTTCTCCCACTTCTCCAAGCTGAAGCGGTAGCCGGTCTTCCGCGGCATGTCCACCGCCTCGAAATAGACGATCTCCCCGGGGGCGATCTCGCGCAGCACGTTCTTCTCCTCCAGGTTGTAGGTGCTCCAGATATGCGCCTTCTCAAAGGCCAGCCTGGTCTTGTTGGCATAAGGCAGCAGGAAGATGTTCACGTAGAGCGAAAGTGCGGTGAGAATAGTGGCGGTGATGAAGAAGGGCCGCACGAACCGCGGAAAGCTTACGCCGCTGCTCAGTGCCGCGATCACTTCGCTGCGCCCGGCAAGTTTGCTGGTGAAGAGCAGCACGGCGATGAAGATCAACAGCCCGCTGAACAGGTTGCTGTAGTAAATGATGAAGTTGAGGTAGTAGTCCACCACGATCTCGTGCAGGCTGGCCGAGGTCTTGGCGAAATCCTCCGTCTTCTCGCTGATGTCGAACACCACGGCGATGCTCATGATCAGCGCAAGGATCAGGAAGAATGTCTTCAGGAACTGCCCGATGATGTACCGGTCGAGGGTCTTGAGCATGCGGTGCAAAGGTCGCTCTTTATGGACGTGCGTTCCGAGTTTTGAGTCGTGAGTTCGACTCCCGGACTGCCGACTCCCCGGACTGCCGACTGCCGACTGCCGACTGCCGACTGCCGACTGCAGACTGCCGGACTGCCGGACTGCCGACTTCCAACTCCCAGCTCCCGACTGCCGACTCCCCGCACTCCCGACTCCCACACTCGCAACTACCCGGTGATCCGCGTCTTCAACTTCGGCAGCATCTTGGCTTTCCATTCGGAAAATGTGCCCTCCAGGATATGCTCGCGTGCCTCGGTCATCAGTGCTACATAGAAAGCGAGGTTGTGCAGGCTGGCGATCTGCAGGCCGAGCAGCTCGTTGGTAACGAACAGGTGGCGCACGAAGGCCTTGCTGTATGCACTGTCCACGAAGCTGGTGCCGTGCGGGTCCAGCGGCGAGTGTTCGTCGGCCCACACCTTGTTCTTGATCTGAACCACGCCTTCCCGGGTGAAGAGCATGCCGTTGCGGCCGTTGCGTGTGGGCATCACGCAGTCGAACATGTCCACGCCCACGGCCATGTTCTCCAGCAAGTTCCACGGGGTGCCCACGCCCATCAGGTAGCGGGGGCGGTCCTTGGGCAGGATGTCGCAACAGAGATCGGCCATGGCGTACATCTCCTCCTCAGGTTCGCCCACGCTCAGGCCGCCGATGGCATTGCCGTACGTGCCTTTCTGCGCGATATACTCCGCGCTCTGCCTGCGGAGCTCGGGGAAGGTGCTGCCCTGCACGATGGGAAAGAGGGCCTGCGCATATCCGTACTTCGGCTCCGTGGCGTTGAATCGGCCCAGGCAGCGGTCCAGCCAGCGGTGGGTGCGGTGCATGCTGTCCGTGGCATACTCCACCGGGCATGGCCAGGGCGTACACTCGTCGAAGGCCATGATGATGTCGGCACCGATGCTGCGCTGGATGTCCATCACGCCTTCGGGGGTAAAGAGGTGGCGGCTGCCGTCGATATGGCTTTGGAACTTCACGCCTTCCTCGGTGATCTTGCGGATGTCGCTGAGCGAATGCACCTGGAAGCCGCCGCTGTCGGTGAGGATTGGCCCGCTCCACCCGTTGAACTTGTGGAGCCCGCCGGCGTGCTCGAGCACCTCGGTGCCGGGGCGCAGGTACAGGTGGTAGGTGTTGCTGAGCATGATGGAGGCCTTCACGTCCTGCTTCAGTTCACGCACATGCACGGCCTTCACCCCGCCAAGCGTCCCAACGGGCATGAAGATGGGGGTGGGTACCACGCCGTGCGCGGTGTGCAACTCGCCTGCGCGGGCCTTGCTCTTGGGGTCGGTGGTCAGCAGCTTGAATTCCATCGGGGCGCGAAGATCGCCATCCGCGCGCGGCCCGGCATCCACCCCGGCGTTGTTCATAACTGGCCATAGGCACCGGCTTCCGGATCCCGGCCTCCGGATAGCTTCGCCCCGTACCATTTCCGCGCTGCGGCGCTCCGGCTTTGATCGCTTCCCTTGTCATTTACCTCATGGCCGCCGCCCTGCTGGTGCTGGCCTTCTTCCATTTCGCCATCTTCAGCAGGCTTGCCTTCCGCAAGCAGGAATCCGCGCCCGATCGCGAGCTGCCGGTAAGCGTGGTGGTGTGCGCCCGCAATGAGAGCGCCGCGCTGCAACGGTTGATCCCGCTGTTGCTGGAGCAGGACCACCGCGAGTTTGAGCTGGTGGTGGTGAACGACCGCAGCGAGGACGATACCTGGGAGGTGCTGCAATGGATGAAGCCGTTGCACCCGCGGTTGAAGCCGGTGAACATCCAGGCGGACGAGAAGTTCAGCTACGGCAAGAAGCTGGCCCTGGGCGTGGGCGTGCGCAGCGCCAAGTATCCCCACGTGCTGGTCACCGATGCCGATTGCCTGCCGGCGGGCAGTGATTGGCTTAGCCTGATGGCCGCAGGCTTCAATAACGGCAAGCAGATCGTGATCGGCCACAGCCCCTACGCGCACAAGCCCGGGCTCACCAACCTGCTGGAACGCTACGACGGCTACACCAAGGCGGTGCAGTACGTCAGCTTCGCGCAGGCCGGCTTCCCCTACATGGGCGTGGGGCGCAACATGGCATTCACAAACGACCTCTTTTTCGGGGCCAAGGGCCAGCACCGGCACCGGCAGCTGATGAGCGGCGACGATGACCTGTTCATCAACGAGGTGGCGCGTGCGGGCAACACGGCCGCCGTGGCCGATCCCCGCAGCTACATGACCACCCGCGCCACGCCCGACCTGGGCACCTGGTTCCGCCGCAAGCGCAGGCATTACACCACGGCCCGCTTCTACCGCTTCGGCCACCAGCTGCTGCTTACGTTGCTGCCTGCGGCGCGCATCGTGCTCTGGGCGGCCATCGTGTTCCTGCTCCTCACCGGGCGCATGGAGGCCGCGTGCATCGGCCTTGCCCTGGAGCTGCTGCTCTTCCTGCCCATCGGCATGCTGGCCATGCGCAGGCTGGGCGCAGGCGGCATCGTGTGGCTGGCCCTGCCCCTGGAATGGCTGTTCCTATTTTTGGACCCCTGCATTTACCTCAGCACGCTCATCATCAAGCCCTCCCGATGGAAGTGAACCAAAACCTGTCCGAGAAGGCCGTGTACGACCTCAACCTCGTGCGGCGCGCGGTGGACAAGAAGGACCAGAAGGCCTACGCCGAGCTGATGTCCCGCTACCGCGATTCGGTCTACTTCATGCTGCTGAAGATGATCAACAACAAGGACGATGCCGACGACCTCACCATCGAGGCCTTCGGCAAGGCCTTCCATCGGCTGCACCAGTACACGCCCAATTACGCCTTCAGCACGTGGCTGTTCAAGATCGCATCCAACAACTGCATCGATTGGATCCGCAAGCAGAAGAAGAAGAAGATGCTCAGCATCGACAATCCCATCGGCATGCAGGATGGCGATGAGATGCACATCGAGCTCAAGGGCCACGGATTGGATCCCTCGGAAGCCGTGATCAAGGACCAGAAGAGCGAGGTGATGCGCGAAGTGGTGGACAAGCTCAAGCCCCGGTACAGGACGCTGGTGGAGCTGCGCTACTACAAGGAGTACAGCTACGAGGAGATCGCCGACGAGCTGAACCTGCCGCTGGGCACCGTGAAGGCACAGCTGTTCCGCGCGCGGGAGTTCCTGGAGAACCTGCTGGACACGCGCAAGGACCACATCTGACCAACGTGCAGGGCAACACGCGTGAACGCACCTGCTGCCATGGAAGGCGTGGACCTGATCCTCCGGTACTTTCCGGAATTGTCGCCGCAACAGCTTGAGCGCTTTGCCGCGTTGGGCGCGCTCTACCGCGAACAGAACGAACGGGTGAACCTCATCTCCCGCAAGGACATCGAACACCTGTACGAGCGGCATGTGCTGCACTCACTTGGCATCGCCAAAGTGGTCTCATTCCCGCGCGGCTCACGCATCGTGGACGTGGGCACGGGCGGCGGATTCCCACTGGTGCCGCTGGCCATCCTGTTTCCCGATAGCAAGTTCCACGGCATCGACAGCATCGGCAAGAAGATCGCCGCCGTGCGCAACGTGGCCGGTGCGCTGGGCCTCGCGAACTGCACGGCGGAGCAGGTGCGCAGCGAAGACCACAAGCAGAAGTACGATCACATGGTCAGCCGGGCCGTTACCACGCTGCCGGAGTTTTTGCGCATGGCCGGGCACCTGGTGCCGAAAGGCCATGGCAAGCTGTTCTACCTGAAGGGCGGCGACCTTGCCGATGAGCTGCGGCCCGTGCGGCAGCGCTACCAGGTGAATGCACTGGCCGCCTTTTTCACCGAGGAGTTCTTTGCCACCAAGAAGGTGGTGGAGGTGGAATGCTGAACCGTGTTCACCTGTCGCCGCGGGAGGCATTGTAGCGGTCCATCAACTCCGCGAATTGCTGCCGGATCCGTTCGGTATATGCCAGGTCCCAGGCGATCATACCCTGCGCGGCATCGTAGCGTGCGCGGCCGATGTCCTCCTTCAGGATTGAAAAATCAATGCGTGGGTCTTCCTTGAACAGGGTGATATCGATGCTCATGGCAAATCCTTCGCCCCAAATGGAATCAGGGATGTTGGTCGCGTCGATCAGTACGGATTTTCCCACGCGCCCGGGTGCCGAAAAGGACAAGCGGTAGACATGGTCCCTGTTGAGCTCGATCGCGTACCGGCCGCGATGATTGGTGTTCATCACCACAAGGTTGCCATCTGTGCCAGGAATGCACACTGCTATGGAAGCGCCGGGCAATGAATCGCGCTCTTCATAGGTTTTTACCGTTCCATAGACGTACAGGTCAGAGCCATGCGCCTGGGAAGTTGGCGTGTTCTGTGCCTGGCACGTGAAGGACGATACCAGCATGGAGAGGGCGGCAGGAAGGAACAAGGACCTCATGGATACGGTGCTGGGGGAAGGTCCTAAACATAAGCCGACTTGCCGATTGGTTGTACCTCGGATGCAGGGCAAACGCATCAAATTGGCCAAGCCAGTATAGCATCACGGACAGGAATGCCCACCATGCTTGAAAAAACACGATGCTGTACTTGGTTGGCCCTTCGGGCGAGGCCGAGGAGCGGCTTCGCAGGGCAATGTTTCGTTAGTGACTGGATGATAAACATGAACTGCCCTGAGCGGAGCCGAAGGGCCAACTTCAAATCCTTGATTTTCACGCCGATGTTTTGATCGCTTGGTTTTTGATGCGTCTGCCCTGCCCCCCGATGGCGCAGCACCCCTGTTCACGCGCGCTCCAACTGCAGGCTGCTCAGGCTGTGGTACAGCCCATGGGCGTCCGCGATCAGCTCGTCGTGGGTGCCGCTTTCCACCACGGTGCCCTTGTCCAGCACCAGAATGCGGTCGGCGTTGCGGATGGTGCTCAGGCGGTGTGCGATCACAATGCTGGTGCGGCCCTTCATCAGCTGGTCCAGTGCTTCCTGCACCAGGCGCTCGCTTTCGCTGTCCAGCGCGCTGGTGGCTTCGTCCAGGATCAGGATGGCGGGGTTTTTCAGCACGGCCCGTGCAATGGCGATGCGTTGGCGCTGGCCGCCGCTGAGCTGCACGCCGCGCTCGCCCACCACGGTGCCGTACCCTTGCGGGAAGCGGGCGATGAACTCATGCGCATTGGCCTTGCGGGCGGCCTCCTCGATCTGTTGCAGGGTGGCATCGGGCTTGCCGTAGGCGATGTTCTCCTGGATGGAGCCGCCGAACAGCAGCACCTCCTGCGGCACGATGGCCATGCGGTCGCGCAAGGCCGTGAGCGGGTAGTCGCGGGCATCCTTGCCATCGATCAGCACGGTGCCGCCCACGGGGTCGTAAAAGCGCAGCACCAATGAGGCAATGGTGCTCTTGCCCGCGCCGCTGGGCCCCACCAGGGCGATGCGCTGGCCCGGTTCCGCAGTGAATGCCACGTGGTGCAGCACGGTGAGGTCGGGGCGCGAGGCATAGTGGAACTCCACGTCGCGGAATTCGATCCTGCCGCGCAGGTCCAGCGGCTCCAGCTTGGGGCCGAGGTGGATGGGTTCCACGGCCTCGTCGTGCAGGTCCATCAGGCGTTCGGTGGCGCCCACGGCTTTCAGCAGGGAGGTCACCTGCTCGGGAATGCCGGCGATGCTGGCGCCGATCATGATGCTGAAGGCCACGAAGGAGGTGATGCCGCCCATGGTCATCAGCCCGGCATCCTTCAGCAGTGCCGCGCGGTACACCACGAACACGATCACGCTGAACATGCCGAAGATGATGAAGCTGACGAAGCCGCCGCGCCAGCGCAGTGCGGTGAGTGCCAGCTTGCGCGCGGCGAGCACGGCGTTGCCGTAGCGGTGCGTCTCGTAGCCTTCGTTGCTGAAGGCCTTCACGCTCTGGATGCCCTGCAGGGTTTCGTCCACGATCACGTTGCTTTCGGCGATGCGGTCCTGCACCTGCTTGCTGAGGCGGCGGATGAAGCGGCCGAAGAACACGGCCACCAGCATCACCACGGGCAGTGTGGCCAGCATGGTGAGCATCAGTTGCGGGCTCAGGTAGGCCAGTGCGGCAATGCACACCGTGATCACCACGAACTGCCGCAGGAACTCGGCCAGCACGGTGGTGAAGGTGTCCTGCAGCAGGGCCACGTCCGCGCTGATGCGGCTGTTGAGCTCGCCCACGCGGCGCTGTGCGAAGAAGCTCATCGGCAACCGCAGCACGTGCGCGTAGGTGTCGCGGCGCAAATGCGTCAGCGCGTTCTCGGTCACCGAGCCGAAGCTCCAGATGCGCCAGAACCCGAAGAAGGCCTGCGCGGCGAACACCACCAGCAGCAGCTTCAGGATGGAATGCACGTTGCCCATGTCGTACAAGGGCGCCTGCCAAAAGGTGGTGGTGGCCTTGGCATCGATCAGCTTGCCGATGAGCCAGGGAAAGGCGGCGCTGAGCAGGCTGGTCATCAGCAGGCAGCCCATGCCCAGGGCAAAAAGGCCGCGCTGCTGCCGCATGTAGCGGAATACGCGGAAAAACTTGCGCAGCGCGGCCTTGGAGAGCTTGGCCGGCTTGGCCTCGTTTTCCGCTTTTCTTCCGGATGCCATCTGGCGGGTGCTGGACCGTGAAGATCACCTGAACACGTTCAGCGCTCTGCGGCCCATTGATCGATTTGGCATTTGCGCATGCCGCACGCCGTCGGCATCATCCGTGCAGCGCCACCATCTTGTCCGCGATGTGGTCGAAGAGGTTTTTCAGCGGTTTCTCCACCATCATTTTCAGAATGGGGTTCAGGTCGGCCTGGAAAAGCTGGTAGGCCTGCGTGCGGCCGTCCATTTCCTCCAGGTGTACATCCAGGGTGAAGGGGAAGGGCGCGCGGTCGGTGCTCTTCATCTTCACTAGGCTGCCGGGCGTGCCGCCGTCCAGTTGCAGCCCGATGGTGGCCGCGCCCTGCACCTTGAAGGAGCAGGACTTTCCGTCGCTCTTCCATTCGCTGATGCGGTCTTCCGGCAGCAGCTGCCGGAAGTTGTTCATGTCCTGCAGGAAGGCATACAGGTCGGCAGGTTGCCGCGCAATGGCCACGGTCTTGCTTTGGATGGTGGTCATGCTCACTTGGCGGCTTTTTCAACTGCGGCCTTTTTGGCGGCGGTGCCGTTTCCGATAGGTGCTTCGGGCGCCCAGTTGGCTGGGTCTTCGCGCCACTTCTTCAGCGAGGTTAAATCCTTTTCGGCGATGTAGCCGTCGGCGATGGCCTGCTGCAGCAGGATGTTGTAGTTGGTGAGGGCGTGCAGGCGCACCTTGGCCTTGCCGAAGGCCTCGGTGGCTTCCTTCAGCCCGTAGGTGAAGATGCTCACCATGCCCTTTACCTCAATGTCGGCTTCGCGCAGCGAGGCCACGGCCATCAGGCTGCTCTTGCCGGTGCTCACAAGGTCCTCCACCACTACGGCATTGCGCCCTTGCGTAAGGTCGCCCTCCACGGTGTTCTTCATGCCGTGCCCTTTTACCGAGCTGCGGACGTAGGCGAAGGGAATGCCCATTTCCTGGGCCACCAGTACGCCGTGGGCAATGCCGCCGGTGGCCACCCCTGCGATCATGTCGGGCTTGCCGAACTCGCGGGTGATGGTTTCCACGAATTGCTGGCGGATGTAGGTGCGCATCACCGGGTGGCCGAGGATCTTGCGGTTGTCGCAGTAGATCGGGCTCTTCCAGCCGCTGGCCCAGGTGAAGGGGTTTTTGGGATCGAGCCGCACCGCCTTGATCCGTAATAGAAATTCCGCGATCTTCAGCGCCGGATCAAGCTTGGGGTCCATGCCGCAAAAATACACCGTGTTCATCGAGGGGAAGGAGTTGGTCATCGGGTTTATCCCGGATTTTGGCGCATTGCCCGCCAACTGGTTGGCCTTGCGCGTGGAATCGCCCGGGGAACTGGCGTTGGCCTGTGATACGCTGGTGAAGGAAGCTGATCTACGGGGGCTTTATGCCTTCGGGGCAGATCCGGAGCGGCTGTGGGCATGGTTCCGCGCCGGTTACCTGCTTGTGCAGGCGGCGGGCGGGGCGGTGGCCGACGGCGCGGGCAGGCTGCTGGGCATCCACCGCCTGGGCCGTTGGGACCTGCCCAAGGGGAAGATGGAGGCGGGCGAGGGCAGGGAGGAGGCGGCCCTGCGCGAGGTGGGGGAGGAGTGCGGGCTGCGGCACCTTCAGGTGGCCGGGCCGCTGTGTGAAACCTGGCACACCTACCGGCGCAATGGCGCGCAACACCTGAAGTGTACGTACTGGTTCCTGATGCACGGCGATGCCTTGGAGCCGCTGGTGGCGCAGGCGGAGGAGGATATTGATGCCGTGCAGTGGCTGGATGCGGAAGGCCGCAGCCGGCTGCGCAGGGACACCTATCCGTCGCTGCTGCCGGTGATCACCGCCTGGGAGGAGGCTGTCCGCGATCCGGCTTGAGCTGGTCCGCGCGCTGGCCGGCCACTTTCAGCTTGTGCAGTTCGGCGGCCAGGCCGTTGCCGGGCAGGGGCGCGGGCGCGCGGGCCAGGATCCGACCATCCAGCAGGAAGGCGGCGGGTACGCTGCTTATGCGCCAATCATCCAGCAGTGCGCGCGGGTTGGCGGGCACGGCCCAGCTGCCGCCATATTGGGGGTTGGCCTTCAACCATGCCCCCAGCTCCTGCGGGCTGCGGTCCAGGGCGATGCACAGAAAGCGCACATGGCCGCCGTAGTCCTTGCGGAGCTGGGCCAGGGCGGCGAGTTCCTGGTCCGTGTAGGGGTTTCCGGGTTTTACCACCAGCAGGCAGGAAGGGCCTTGCAGCAGGCTGTCCAGGTGCATGGCATTTCCGTCGGGCCGGGTGAGTTCCATTGGGGGCAGCAGTGTGCCGCCCATCATGGCGGTGAGGTCCCACAGCATGTCGGCGGCGATCAACCGGTGTTCGGGGTAGCGCGAGCGGTCCTGCACATCGCCGATCACCCGGATGATCCCGTCGCGGTCGAAAAGGGCATTGCCCTGGTTGGTGTACAGGTCGTAGAGCAGGGCGAGCTCGTTCAGCCGGTCTTCCTTCAGCAGGTCGTTCGCGGCCAAAAGTGCTTTCAGGCTGTCGGTGCTGCCTTCCCGGATGAAGCGCAGCACGTCGTCCGGACGGGTGCGGAAGGGGCCGCCCAGCAACGGGTCCTTGAACAGGGAGGTGAAGAAGCGGACGTATTCAGGTACGCCGTACAGCACGGGCTTGCCCTTGAGGAAATGGTCGTACAGGTCGCGGTCCCTGGTCTGGGGGCCTAAGTACAGCCCGGCGATACCGTATTCCAGGTCGGCCTGGAACCAGGGATCGGGCACGGCTGCATAGAACTTGCGCAGCTTCCGGGCGAAGGTGTCGGTGCGGGCTTCGTTCCAGGTGGGGGAGAGCAGGGGCCGGTCTGCTGTTTTTGAAGTGTCCGGCTTTAGCGCGGTGCCGTCCTTGCGGGCCTTGGCCAGGGCGTCCATGCCGGTATTGCGGTCCGTGGCAAGGCCGGCGGCCAGAAAGGCGTCCAGCCGGGTGTTCAGGTCGGCGACCAGGGCGTTTATGTCCAGCGGATCAAGGTCGGTGAAGGTGGGCTGCACGCGGGCTGTGCCGTTGATGCCGGGCGGCTGGTCCGTTGGGGCCGCAGGCATTTCAATGTGGTAGGCTCCTTCGCGCAACCACAGGTCGGCCGCCACCTTCCCGATGCGGAGGCGGGCTTTTTGGGTGCCGTCCACCTCGGCGGTGAGCTGCACCGCGCCGTTCGCGTCGGTCCATCCTTCGGCAATGGCTTCCGTCCGCTGGGTGAACAGGTCCATGTACCGGTACAGGGTGGCCTGCTGCCGGGGGTAGGCTGTCGCCTTGATGTGCAATTGCACGGGGGCCGCGCCCAGCAGCATGCCGGAGAGTGCGGCAAGGCAGGAAAGGATAGCTCGGATCATGGGCGCACCGCCGCAGGCACGAACGCGGAAACGTCGGCGTTATTGGCCATCAGTTCGCGCACGATGGTGCTGCTGATGTGTGCATGTTCGGGCAGGGCGGGGAGGAAGATGGTCTCCACGCCGCGCAAGGCATGGTTCATCAGGGCGATGCTGCGTTCGAAGCCGTGGTCGGTGCTGTTGCGCAGCCCGCGCACGATGTAGTGTGCCGAGAGCCTCAGGCAGAGGTCCGCGGTGAGGCCCTCAAAGGCGATCACCTCCACCTTGGGTTCATCCCGGAAGGTGCTGCGCAGCCACTCCAGGCGCTGCTCCAGCGGGAACATGTAGCGCTTGCTGCTGTTCACGCCCACGGCCACCACCACGCGGTGGAACAGGGGCAGGGCGCGTTCCACAATGCTCACGTGGCCTGCGGTCACCGGGTCGAATGAACCGGGGAAGACGGCAACCTTGGCGCTGGCTGTGCTGTTCATGTTGTTTCCGTGCTTGGTGTGAAGAAGCTGAAATGGATGTTGCTGTACTTGCGGCAACTATCGAACCAGGGATCCGCGCTGAGGTCGAGGGCCTTGTAGTGCTCGATCACCAGCAGCCCCCCGGGCGCGAGCAATCCGGCCTCGCGCACCAGCGCCGGCAGTCGTTCGGTGCCGGGCATGTGGAAGGGCGGGTCTGCGAACACCACGTCGAAGGGGCCGCGGGCGGCGGCCATGTACTGGAAGACATCCGCCTTCACCAAGTGCCAATTGGTGATGCCCAGTTCGCGGGCCGTGCGCTGCAGGTGCTTGTGCAGCGTGCCGTCCTGCTCCACGCCGATCACCTCCGCGGCGCCGCGGCTGATGAATTCCAGGGAGATGCCGCCGGCCCCTGCGAACAGGTCGAGCACGCGGATGTCCTCCAAGGGGATGGAATGTTGCAGGATGTTGAACAGGGCCTCCTTGGCGAAATCGGTGGTAGGCCGCGCCGTGATCTCCTTGGGCGGATGGATCCGCTTGCCCTTGAAGCGGCCGGCTACGATGCGCATCGGAATTGTTCGGTCAGGCCCGTCCAGTGGTGCGCGTCGGGTATGCGCAGCTCCGCCAGTGCCGGGTCCTTGGAACCGGTGGTGGGCACGGGCCCATTGGGGAAATAGGAGGAAAGCACATGCTCCTCGGTGGCGGTGAGGTGTGTGCCGCCGGCGCGCAGCACCATCCCGTCGGGGCGCAGGCCGCACTGCTTCACGCAGAAGAGCGTATAGTAGAGCACATCCTCCGGCGTGGTGGCGAAAAAGGTGTTGCTCAGCAGCAGCCGCCCCTGGTCCGCGATCACCAGGTCCAGCCGGGTGGAGGTGCGGAACACCACCGCCAGTGCGCCGGTAGTTGCATGCGAAAGCGCATGGTGTACCAGGGTGGCCTGCAGCGGTAGCGGGCGCGCCCCCGGAAAACGTTCAAGGAGCTTGCGTTCCACGAGCTCATCATGCAGGTAGATGCACTGTGCGCCCAGGGTGCCGATGGGCTCGTCGCGAAGCAGGCCCGTGGGCACGGTGCCGTGTACCAGCTTCAAGTGCTGCATCTCCGTGCCGGGCTCCAATGCGCTTTGCGGCACCAATGTGCTCACTTCGGGCATGGCGGTGAAGGAGGTGCTGGCCGGCACGGCGGGCAGTTTGTCGGCCAAGGGCAACAGGTCGCCATCCCCCGCGACCAATGCCATCAGCAGGCCGCTGGAGCGCTCATGCACGCACCACGCCTGCAGGCCGGGCGCCAGCCAGCAGGCCAAATGCCAGGTGCGCTCGGCCCCGGGCGTGTAGCGCGGATGAAAAAGCTCGGTCTTCGTCATGGCCATCTGCAAAGGAACTACCGAAAGACGGCATGGCGGGCATGCCGTGCGCCAATGCAGCCGAACTTCGCGCCATGCACGACCTCGCAGCCCGCCTCACCGAACGGTTGGGGCATGCCCCAACCGCAGGCCAGCAGCGTGCCATACACGCCCTGGTGCGGTTGCTTTCCACGGAAAAAGCCAATGCCACGCTGGTGCTGAAGGGATATGCCGGCACGGGCAAGACCACCTTGGTGGGGGCCTTGGTGAAGGTGCTGAAGGAAGCGCGCCGCCCGGTGGTGCTGCTGGCCCCCACCGGGCGCGCCGCCAAGGTGCTCAGTGCATACGCCGGTGCCGCGGCAAGCACCGTACACCGCCGCATCTACCGCATGGCGGCGGAGGCCGGGGACGGCTTCGCGGGCATGTCGGTGGCGCCCAACCGCGACAAGGGCGCCCTGTTCGTGGTGGATGAGGCCAGCATGATCGGCAAGGGGACCGGAGCGTTTGAGCGGGACCTTCTCGCCGACCTTTTCGAGCATGTGTTCTCGGCTGCGGGAAACAAGCTGCTGTTGATCGGCGACCCGGCCCAGCTGCCGCCCGTGGGCAGCGCGCACAGCCCGGCGCTGGACCTGAAGGACCTGGCGGCGCAGGGCCTGCTGGCCGGCAGCGTGGAACTTACCGATGTGGTGCGCCAGGCGGAGGCATCGGGCATCCTGGCGAACGCTACCGCACTGCGGGAAACGTTGGCCCTGATGCCGGAGGAGGAGGAGGGGCATGCACCAGCGGCGGGGGCGGTGGTGCCGCAGTTCATCACGGGTTATAGGGATGTGGTGCGCGTGGAGGGCGCCGACCTGCAGGACGCCCTGGAGGAAGCGTACGCCAGGCATGGCGACGAGGAGGTGTGCCTGATCTGCCGCAGCAACAAGCGCGCTTACCAGTACAGCCAGCAGGTGCGCGCAAGGATCCACGGCTTCGAGGAGGAGCTGGAGGCCAACGACCGGCTGATGGTGGTGAAGAACAATTACTTCTGGGCCGCGCAGGAACAGGATGCAGGGGCCGGGCCGTTTTCCCTGATCGCAAACGGGGAGCAGGTCACCGTGTTGCGCGTGCGGCGCACCGAGGAGCGGTACGGATTGCGGTTTGCGGACCTTTCCATCGGATGGTGGGACGGCCTTGCGGACCGCGAACTGGAGGTGAAGGTGATCCTCGACGTGCTGGCGGGTGAAGGCCCTGCACTGCCCGGCGCCCGCATGAAGCAGTTGGCGCAGGATGTGCTCGCCGATCTTGGCGCGCAGGCCAGGAGCGAGCGGTTCAGGCTGTTCAGGAAGGACCCGTACATCAATGCGCTGCAGGTGAAGTACGCCTATGCCGTCACGTGCCACAAGGCACAGGGCGGCCAATGGAAAAGCGTGTTCGTGGACCAAGGCTACGTCACGGAGGAAATGATCGGCCGCGAATACGTGCGGTGGTTGTACACCGCCGTGACGCGGGCCAGCGAAAAGCTCTATCTGCTGAATTTCCACCCGCGCTTCTTTGGCGCGGAGGAGTAGGCCCGCCGTCCTATGCGGTGAAAAGCCGCACCGAGTGGACCGCCTGTGCCGTGGCCACGCTGATGAAGTGGTCCGTGCCGGCCAGCAGGGTCCGCACGTAGTATGCAGGCGCCGCCATCCGCACGAATTCGGGGTGGGTGATCGTCATCAAGTTCGTTGGCCCGTTCACCTCCAAGCTCTGCAGGTCGTCCATCAGGCCCACGCCGCAGGCCTTCAGCACGGCTTCCTTGCGCGTCCACAGTTCCAGGAACCTGCGTTTGGCATCCACGGCGGTGGCGATGCTGCGCACTTCCGCCGGCGTGAAGTAATGGTTGGCCACGGCGGCATGGTCCGTGTGGCGGTTGATCGTTTCAATGTCCGCACCGATCGGTTGCCGCGAGAAGGCCACCAGGACGGCATCCTTGGTGTCGCTGAGGTTGAAGTGCAGCGGGCCTCCTTCCAGAAAGGGTTTTCCGAATTCCCCGCGCAGCAGCACCAGGTCCTTGGGGTGCCGGTGAAGTTGTTGGCCCAGAAGCTCCCGCAGCAGCCCGTGCCCCGCAATGAAGCGCTCACGGTCCTGGGCAAACCGGAAGCGGTCCGCGCGTGCCAGCTCCTCGGCATCGAGCAGGGAAAGGAAGTGCGCGCTTCTTGCCGCCAGGGAGCTGATGCTGCCGAAGTACACCCACGCTTCTGCGCTGTCCGGCGCGCCCGGTGGCGGGTGTTCAGTGCGGGCGTGTACGGCAGCTGCGCAGTGTATGGTGAGCGTCCGGGGGCTGGGCATGGTTATACGGCCTCCACCGCATGCCGCAGGGTGGAGCGGTCGATGGCTGCGCCCAGTTCCTTCACTAAGCGCGCAACCCCGGGTTCCCTGATCAGGCTGTAGTGGTCGCCCGGCAATACGCGGGCGTCCAACGGGCCTGTTACCAGCTTGGCCCAGCCGAGGTCGTCCGGGCCTGTGGTTCCCGAGGCCTTGAACACCGTGACAGGCCCGCCGTACGGCTTTGGCCGGTACGCCTGGATGGCCTTGTTGTAGTTGTCGATGATGTAGTAGTGCTGCAGGCGCGGCGAGCGGATGCGCCCCTTGGCGAACGCGCGTTTTGCGAGCCAGCGGACCACCACGTCCCGTACGGGTTCGTGCAGTTTGCGCTCGCTGCGCATGCTCTGCACGAACAATTCCGGCGCGGGCATGTCGAACAAGGCAAGGAAGGGCACTTCATGCCCGGCCTTGGTGAGCTGCTGGGCCATTTCGTACGCCACGATCCCGCCGAAGGAATATCCGCCGAGCAGGAAAGGCCCTTCGGGCTGCACCGTAAGCAGTTCGTGCATGTAGTGCGCGGCAATGTCCTCCACCGTGAAGTGCTCAAACCGCTGCCCGTTCTCTCCTTGGTGGAAGAAGGCGAAGAAGGGCTGGTCCTTGCCGAGGTGGCGCATGATGTGGTGGTTCAGTTCATCGCCATGCACGCAGAAGAAGGCCGTGCGCGTGCCTTCAGGTTGCAGGGCGGCCAGGTTTTTCAGGCCGCTGGCGGCGTTCTTGCTGTGTACCAATTTGGCGAATGCCGCCACGGTGGGCGCCTGGAACAGGGAGTTCAGTGGCAGGCGTTTGCCGAACTGCTCCTCCACGCGCGCCAGCAGCTGGATGCCGATCAGGGAATGGCCGCCAAGGTCGAAGAAGTTGTCGTGTACGCCGATTCCGGGTGCGTTCAGCAGCTGGCCCCAGATCTCCGCGATGCGTTCCTCCTTGTCGTTCCGCGGTGCCACATGGCCCGCCGCCAAGGTCTGCGACCGGTGTTCAGGAATCGGCAATGCCCGTTTGTCCACCTTTCCGTTTGCGGTAAGCGGCAGCTCGGCAAGGATCACGAAGGCCGAAGGCACCATGTGGTCCGGCAAGGTTTGGCGCAGGTGGTCGCGCACTTGCTTGATCAGTGCTTCCTGGGCGTCACCGTCGCCCGCATGCTGTGCCGGCACCAAGTAGGCCGCCAGTTGTTTTTCCCCGGGCCCGTCGTTGCGCGCAACCACCACGCGGTCCTTCACGCCAGCCACCGCGCTGATGGCGTTCTCGATCTCGCCGAGCTCCACGCGGAATCCGCGCACCTTCACCTGGCCGTCGCCGCGGCCCAGGAAGTCGATGGTGCCGTCGGGCAGCCACCGCACCTGGTCGCCCGTGCGGTAGAGCTTGGCGTTCGGATGCTTGCTGAACGGGTCCGGAATGAATTGCGCGGCGGTCAGTTCCGGCTGCTGCCAGTACCCCAGGGCAACGCCTTCGCCACCGGTGTACAGTTCGCCTTTCTCCCCTATGGCCACCGGCTGCATGTCGGGGCCCAGGATGTAGGCCGTGGTGTTCGCGATGGGTTTGCCGATGGGCACGCGGGTTTGCAGGGCCTGCAAATCATTTATGGCATGGCAGCAGGTGAAGGTGGTGTTCTCTGTGGGGCCGTACCCGTTGATCAGTATGCCTGGCCCCAAGGTGCGCAGGGCACGCTTTACGTGGGGCACGCTGAGCGCATCGCCGCCGGCCAGGATGTGCCTGAGGCCGTGCAATTGTTCCAGGTGCTCGTCCACCATCAGGTTGAACAGGCCCGCGGTGAACCATACCGTGGTCACACGGTGCTTGTGGATGGTGTCGATGACCTCCTGCAGGGTTGGCTTCTGCTGGGGTTGCAGCACAAGCCGTGCCCCGTTCAGGAGCGCTCCCCATAGCTCCAGTGTGGAGGCGTCAAAGGAGATATTGGAAAGTTGCAGAAAGGTGAGGTCGGGTCCGAAGGGCAGGAAGTTCTGGTTGCGCACCAGGCGGATCACGGCGCGGTGCGGCACCACCACGCCCTTGGGCTTGCCCGTGGAACCGGAGGTGTACATGATGTACGCCGGTGAATCAGGGCCGCCGGCGGCGGGCTGCGGGGCTTCGGCACCGTGCAGGTCTTCCACGAACAAGGTGCGTGCATCATGCCTGGGCAAGGCCGCCGAAAGGTGCCGTTGCGTGATCAGCACGCGGATGCCCGTGTCCTGCAACATGTACTCCAGGCGGTCGGCGGGGTAGGCGGGGTCGAAGGGCACAAAGGCGGCACCGCAGCGCAGGATGGCAAGCATGGCCGCAACCATGTCCGCGCAACGGTCGGTGCACAGGCCCACCGGGTCGCCGGGTTTTACGCCTGCCGCCAGCAGTGCCGATGCCATGGACAGTGTACGGTCGTGCAATTTCGCGTAGCTCCATTCGCCGTCCGGTGCTACTAGCGCGGGGCTTGCGAGGTGTGCGGCGGCCACTTCGTCGAACAATGCGCCGATGCTGGTTCCGCGCGGGATGTCCGTGGCGGTGCCGTGCCATTCGGGCAAAGGCATTTTATGGGCGGAAGGTTCTTCCTCGCCCAACAGGGCGCCGATCGGCAGGGCGCTGTTGCCGCCGATCCGCCGCACCAGGGTGGATAGCTGGTCCATCCAACTGCGGATGGTCGCTTTGTCGAAGAGGTCCGTGTTATAGCTCCATTCCAGCACCAGGTCGTCGCCCTGCCCGGTGGCGTTCAGGAAAAGCTCGAAGTTTTCGTAGTGCCTGGGGTTGCTCACGAAGCGGTGTGCCAGCCCGGTGAAGGACACCCCGTCGTCCATGTTCATGTCGATGTTGAACACGGCGGGCACCAGTGGAATGCGGCCCGGCTCCCGCGGCACCTTCAGTTTTTGCAGCAGCGTCCCGAAGGTGTACTTCTGGTGGTCGAAGGCATCGAGCACCTCGGTGCGGCGCTGCTTCAGGTATTGGTCGAAGGATTCTTCGTCATCGATCCGGCTGCGCAGGGCGAGCAGGTTTACACAGTGCCCCACCAGGTGCTTCATGCCCAGGTCGCTTTGGCCTGCCGCAGGCAGCCCGGTCACAATTTCGTGCTGGCCGGTGAGCTTGTGCAGCAGCAGTTCGAATGCGCAAAGCAGGGTGGTGACGAAGCTTGCGCCGTTGCGCGTGGCCACGGATCTCAGGCCGCGCACAAGTTCCCGGTCCATCGCAAGGTCCAGGCGGTGGCCGTTGAAGGTTTTGGGCACCGGCCGCGGCCGGTCCGTGGGCAGGTCCAGGCGCGGCACGGAATCCCTGTACAGTCCGGTCCAGTATTGCTCTACGGCGGCCTGCGCACTGCTCTTGGAAAACGCAATGGTTTCCCGCACGTAGCGGCTGAACGGATCCGCCGCAGGAAGGGCCGGTGCGGTGCCGGCCAAGCGCGCATTGTAGAGGGCGCTGATCTCGGCCATCAGGATGCCGAGGCTCCACCCGTCCAGCACGGCGTGGTGGCCGCTCAGGCGCAGCACGTGCCGGTCGGGTGCGATCTTGGTGAGGGATACCCTGAACAATGGGCCGCTCACCAGGTCGAAAGGCCGGCGCATGTCCTCTTCGGCAAGCTGCTCCATGCGCGAGCGCCGGGCCGGTTCATCAATGCCGGAGAGGTCTTCGAACGGGGTGGGGAGGGTCATCCGTTCGAGCACCACCATGCGCATGCCGTTGGGACTGATGGTGCTGCGCAGGCTTTCGTGGCGCGCGGTCAGGTCCTGAAGCGCCGTTTCCAGGGCCGGTTGTACCAGCTTGCCCGTGAGCACCAGCGAAATGCTTTCCACGTATGCGCAATTGGCCTCGTTGCCCATCTCCGAGGCGGCAAACACCTCCATCTGCGATTCCGTGGTGGGGATGGTCCGCTGGATGGCGGGGCCGCTGAACGGATCATGGGCAACAGGCACGGCGGTGGTTTCCGGGATGAACTTTTCCATGGTCACGCTGCGGTGGGAGTAAAACGGAAGCCCGGGGTCATTGTCCGTGCTCCACGAGTTGAATGAATTTTCCCGGCCGCTCACGGTCGGGAACAAACCAGCCGGGCTCGCCTTCCTGCGTACGGCCCAGGCGGGCGCCGGGCACGGGCGGTTCACTGGCCTCTACCACCAGTTCACTTGGCTTGAAGGCGTGCCCGTTCAAGGTGCTGTTGACCACGGCCAGGGGATAGGTGCGCTCCGGCATGAAGCCGCTGTTGCGCAATTCCTTGCAGGTGTTCTCCAGGGCGGTGAGGATGAATTCCACGTCCGCTTCCGTGTGCGCCGTGGTGAGGAAGTGCGGGAAGTCCAGCACATGCACGCCATGCAGGCGCATCAGCATGAAGAAGAACTCGGTGTAGTTGACGCTTTCGTCGTACTTGGTCTTGAATGCGCTGCCGAAGTGTACCCAGCGGTACGGAAGCTGGTAGCGGTCGAAGAGCGCATTGGCGCGTTCCACCATGCCTTGGGTGAGCCCGTTGAGCCGTTCCTGCAAGGCGGGGCCTTCACGTTTCATGTACAGCAGTGAGGCCTTCATGGCGGCGAGCGTCAACGGATGGCGCACGAACGTGCCTGCGAAGTAGGTCACTCCGGCTTCGGGCACGCTGTCGTCGCCGAAGCGCCAATCGCCGCCGTCCAGCGCGTCCATCCACGGGCGGCTGCCGATCATGGCGCCGATGGGCATGCCACCGCCGATCACCTTGCCGTAGGTGCCGATGTCGGCTTTGATGCCGAAGAGGCCCTGTGCGCCGTTCGGGTGCATGCGGAAGCCGGTGATCACTTCATCGAAGATCAACGCGGTGCCGTGCTCTTTCGTGATGCGGCGCACCTCGCGCAGGAAATCAACGGGGCGGAACTCCATGCGGCGGCTCTGCACGGGTTCCACCAGCACGGCGGCGGCTTCGTGGCAGTGCTGCTTGATGATCTCCAGGCTTTCGGGCGTGCCGTAGTCCAGCACCAGCATGTTATGCACGGCCTCGGGCATGATGCCGGGCGCGCCGGGGTAGCTCTTGTGGCTTTTGCTGCCGCGGAGGATCACCTCGTCGTTGATGCCGTGGTAGCTGCCGCTGAAGGAGATGATCAGGCTGCGGCCCGTCACCGTGCGGGCCATGCGCATGGCGCCCAGCACGGCCTCGCTGCCGGTGTTGCAAACGGCCGCGCGCTCGGCTCCGGTGAGTTCGCACAGCAACTTCGATACTTCCGCTGCAAGCGGGTGCATGGGCCCGATCTCCGTGCCCTTTTCAAGCTGGTCGTGGCACGCTTCCTTGATGAAGTCGGGCATATAGCCGAACATCGACGAGCCGAAGCCGCTGAGGATGTCCACATACTCGTTGCCGTCGATGTCCCACAGGTGGCAGCCCTTGCTGCGGTCCACCACCACCTGGTAAGTGAGTTCCTTGGTTTGCGGCTTGAAGCCTGTGACCACGCGCGGGTCGGCCATCGGTTTCCTGTTCTCCTGCGTGAAAGCCTTGCTCTTGGCGGTCTTGGCCGTGTAGCGCTTCACGAAGTCGGTGAACCAGGCGCGCTGTTGCGGCGTGAAGTCGTCCGCCTTTTCCTTGCTGATGCGCGCCTGGGCACCGAAGGCTTTCTTCAGTTCAGGGGCGTCTTCGAGGGCGGAGGCAGTTGTTGGTTGTTGGTTGTCCGTTGTCCGGGCACTGACAACCGACAACTGTGAACTGACAACTGATCCCACCCCATTCGCTAAAAAGTGTTCCGCCAATTTCTCCAGGTTCGGCAGCTCCTCGTTCAACTGCCGAAAGCTGATCTTCACGCCGAACTTTTTGCTCAGCGAGGTGGCCACCTGCGTGAGGAAGAGCGAGTCGAGGCCCATCTCCAGGAAAGTCTCCTCGTTGCTGGCTTCGGCGAGTTCCAGGCCGGAGCTTTCCTCCAGAAGATGTTTGATCTGCGCGATCAGTTGGTCCTTGGGAGAAAGGCCCGCATCTGTGTGCGGCGCTGGAATGGACGCGATGGACGGCAATTCGCGTCCATCATGTCTATTTACGCCCTGCAAGGCCACCGGTTCCACCCAATGCCGTACCCGTTCAAAAGCATAGGTCGGCAAGCTGATCCGCCTGCGCTCCTCGCGCTCATGGAATTTCTTCCAGTCGATCAGCACGCCGCTCTGCCACAGGCCGCCCACGGCTTTCAGCAGTTGCGCCAGTTCGTTGCCGTTGCCTGCGGAATCGCCCAATGAAGGGACCGCCGCTTGCTTCTTTGCATCGCTGCTTTGCTGGCGGGCCAGCGTGGTGGCCGTGGTGCGCGGGCCTACCTCCAGCATTACCCTGTTCGCATCGTCCCACGCGAACTTCACCGCTTGTGCAAATCGCACGGTGGCACGCAGGTGGTCGCTCCAGTATTTGGGTGATACGGCCTCGTCGTCCTTCAGCCATTGGGCGGTCACCGTGCTGATGATCGGAATGCGCGGCGCATTCAGCTTCACGCTTTCCACCACCTTCTTGTACGGCGCCACCATGGCGTCCATCATCGGGCTGTGGAAGGCGTGGCTGGTCACGAGCAGCTTGCACGTGATGCCCTCTTTCTCCAGTTCGGCTTGCAGCTTCGCGATCGCCTCATGCGGACCGCTGGCCACGCACAATTGCGTGCCATTGTTGGCGGCGATCGAGCAGCCAGCGGGAAGTTTCTTCGCTACATCCTCCTCCGTCGCGCGCACGCTGAGCATGCTGCCGCCGGGCAGTTCCTGCATCATGCGGCCGCGGTTGGCCACCAGCTTCACGGCATCTTCCAATGAGAACACACCAGCGAGACAAGCCGCAGCGAACTCGCCGATGCTGTGGCCCATCATCGCATCGGGCGTGATGCCCCAGTACATCCACAGTTTCGCCAGGCTGTAGTGCATGGTGAAAAGCGAAGCCTGCGTGTAGATGGTCTGCTTCAGTTGCCCGGCGGCCTTTTCTTCTTCACCCGCTTTCGGGAAGATGATGGCCTTCAGATCGGTGCCGAGTTCCTTGCCGAAGAGCTCGCAGCAGTGATCGAAATGCTGCTTGAAGACCGGCTCGCTTTCGCAGAGGTCGCGGCCCATGTGTACATACTGCGAGCCTTGGCCGGGGAACATGAACACCACGCCCGGTGCGGCCTCGTGCAGTTCGCGTGTGCCGATCAGCTGCGCGTCCTTGTTCGCGATCGCGTCGATCACTTCACCGTGACTTCCACCTACGATCAACCGGCGGTGTTTGAAGTGACGGCGGCCCACTTGCAGCGTGTATGCGGCGTCGGCAAGGGAAGCATCAGGGTGCGCTGCAAGCCACTGGCGGAAATTCTCCGTCATGGCATCCAAGCTGGTCTTGCTCTTTGCGCTGAGGAAGAACAGTTGCTTGCTGCGCGATGCGCCGGATGCTGCCAGCACCGGCGGCTCCGCCATGATCACGTGCGCGTTGGTGCCGCCCACGCCGAAGCTGCTCACCCCCGCCATGCGCGGTGCGTCGGTGCGCGGCCAGGCGATGTTGTCCTGCGCCACGCGGAACGGCGAGTTCGCGAAGTCGATCGCGGGGTTCGGCTTTTCATAGCCTATGCTCGCAGGGATCTGCTCCTGCTGCAATGCGAGTGCGGTCTTGATCACCCCTGCGGCACCGGCGGCGGCGGTAAGGTGGCCGATGTTGCTCTTGATGGAGCCGATGGTGCAATGTGGCGCATTTCCATTTTCTGATTTTCTGATTTTCTGATTTTCTGATCGGAACGCCAACGTCAGCGCCTCCACCTCAATGGGATCACCAAGCGGCGTGGCCGTGCCGTGCGCTTCCACGTAGCTGATCTGATCCGGCGACACCCCTGCATCGGCCTGTGCCATAGCGATCACTTCGGCCTGCCCGCGCACGCTGGGCGCGGTGAAGCTGGCCTTGTCGCTGCCGTCGTTGTTCAGCGCGGCGCCTTTGATCGTGGCGTAGATGTGGTCGTTGTCGCGGATCGCATCATCCAGCCTCTTCAATACGATGATGCCCACGCCATCGCTGAAGCTGGTGCCCTTTCCCTCGGCATCGAAGGTGCGCGTGCTGCCGTCGGGGCTGTACATGCCGCCCTCGTTGTACACGATGCCGCTGTTGATCGGCGCGGTGATGGCGATGCCGCCGGCCAGCGCCATGTCGCATTCGCCGGCGCGCAGGGCCTGGAAGGCTTGTGCGATCGCTACCAGCGAGGTGCTGCACGCGGTGTTCATGCTGATCGCGGGTCCGCGCAGGTCGAACTCGAACGCAAGCCGAGTGGCGATGTAGTCCTTTTCGTTGGCCGTCATCACCTGGAAATCGCCCACTTGCTCGATGAGCTCGGGATGGCCGATGACGTTCCGCGTGTAATAGGTGTTGTTGCCCATGCCGGCGTACACGCCAATGAGGCCAGCGAATTGCGCGGGATCGTATGCGGCATCCTCCAGCGCGGCCCAGGCCGTTTCGAGGAATACCCGCTGTTGTGGATCCATCAGTGCGGCCACCTTGGGGTTCACGCCGAAAAAGCCCGCGTCGAACTTGTCGGCGTCGGCGATCACGCCGCGCGCCTTCACGTAATCGGGGTCGTTGCGCAGCTCGGCGGGCACGCTCGGGTCGATCTCGTCGGCCGTCCAGCGGCTGATGCTGTTCTTCTTGGCCAGCAGGTTCAGCCATAGCTCCTCTACGTTGGCAGCACCGGGGAAGCGGCCGCTCATGCCGATGATGGCGATGTCCCGCTTTTCGGGCGAGACATGTCTCGCCCCTACGCGGGCTTTCGCCATCTCGGCGGGCGATACGGCGTTCGTATCGTCTTCCAAGAACGCCGCGCACGCGCGCACCGTCGGATGCTGGTACAGTTTCACGATCGGCAGTTTCAGACCATGGCCTTCCAGCTGCGCCACGCATTGGATGCTCAGCAGTGAGTTGCCGCCGAGGTCGAAGAAGTTGTCGTCGATGCCCACGCGGTCGATGCCGAGCAGATCGGCCCACACGTTGGCGAGCGTCTTCTGCACGGCGCTTTGCGGTGCGGCGAACGCAACGTCCAATTCAGGGCGTTTTACATCGGGGGCGGGCAGGGCCTTGCGATCGATCTTGCCGCTTGGCGTGCGCGGTAGTTCTTTCACCGCCACGAAGGCCGAGGGCACCATGTAGTCGGGTAGGAGGGAAGCGAGGTGCTTGCGCAGCTCGTTCACGCTCACGTCCTGCTTCGCCACATAGTAGCCGATCAGCCGTTTCAATCCGGGACGGTCCTCCCGCACGTTGGCCACGGCTTGTTCCACCGCACGGTGTTTCTCCATGGCTACTTCCACTTCGCCCAGCTCAATGCGGTAGCCGCGCACCTTCACTTGGCCATCGATGCGGCCCTTGTAGTCGATCTCGCCGTTGGGCAGCTCCGCCGCGCGGTCGCCGGTCTTGTAAAGCCTGCCCTGAGCGGAGCCGAAGGGTGGCTTTACGAACGGATCCGCCAGGAAGCGTTCCGCCGTCAGGTCATCACGGCCGATGTAGCCTTTGGCCACGCACGCACCACCGAGGTAGAGCTCGCCTTCCTCACCCTTCTTCACCGGCTTCATCTGCTCATCAAGCACGAGCAGCTTCACGTTGTCGATGGCCTTGCCGATGTTGGGCAGCGCGGGCCAGGTGGATGGATCGCCTTTTAGCTCAAGCTCGCTCACCACGTGGCCTTCGGTGGGGCCATACTGGTTGCAGAAGCGCACACCGGGCAGTTGCTTGAAGAGGTTGATGATCGCGGGGGTGATCTTCAATTGCTCACCGCTGGTGAAAACCTCTTTCAATGTGGAAGGCACTTCGCCGGTACGCTCCACGGCTTCGGCCAAGTACTGCAGCGCCACGAAGGGAACGATGATTCGGTTGATCTTCTCGGCGATGATCTTCCGCAGGAGCTGGGTGCTGTTCAGGCGGTCCTCATCGGTGATCAGCACCAGCGTGCCGCCTTGTGCGAAGGTGGTGAAGATCTCCTGGAAGCTCACGTCAAAACTGATGGGTGCGAACTGCAGGGTGCGATCACCCTCGCCGCACACACTGGTGCGCAGCTGCCATTGGATCAGGTTGGTGAGCGGTGCGTGGTGCATGGCCACGCCCTTGGGGCGGCCGGTGCTGCCGCTGGTGAACAGCACGTACAGCAGGTCGTCGGGTGTCGCAGGACAGGGCGCCCACTCTCCCTGGGAGAGGGGGGGGAGGGTGAGGAGGTCGATATCCTCGATCAGCAGCACTTTGGCCGCCGTGCCTGTGAAGAGGTGCCGGTGCTCCTTGCTGGTGATCACCACCGGGGGCTTGGCATCTTCAAGCATGCCGGCGATCCGCTCAACAGGATATGCGGGGTCGATGGGCACGTATGCCGCCCCGGCCTGTACGATGCCCAGCACGGCGATGATCAGCTCCGGGGAGCGGTCCAGACAGATGGCCACGGTTTGGCCCGGTGCCAAACCGTGCTTGTGCAGGTGCCCGGCCATGCAGGATACCTGTGCGGCAATCTGGGCCCGGGAGAGGGTGGTGCCACCTGCCGTGATCGCCGGGGCCGAAGGGGAGGATTGAAGGTGCGGGAGAAGGAGGTCGAAGATGTTTCCTGTACGATTGCCGAGTGGTGTTAGCATGTCTTTAGTCGTCTGACAAATGGGAAAATGCAGTATTCTTTGAAACGGTGGGACCGGTTAAAGGTTCGCCCAAAACCGGACAATCTACACCCCTGGCCGTCGTCATGCACCGAAGGTTCAGCGTAAAGATACGGCTCTTTGTCGATCTTGAAGATGACGATTTATAGTGTTGCAGGTAACCGTGCCCCAGGCGGTTCACGCCAGCCCCGTGCGGCCAAGGCTCACCATAGGGGCCGAACGGGTGAATAGACATGCCCCCCGCAGTTGGCGTGGGCAATTGGTACGGTTTGCCCTGCCAAATGCAGGATCCGTATTGTGCTTTCCCCGTAGTTTTGCTCTTTCTCCCCGATCCACGGATGCGCCGTCTATTTCTCTTGCTCCTGCTGCTCGGGGTTGTTGCACGGTTCGGCCAGGTCCGGGCCCAATCGTATGAGGCAAGCGTGCGTGCCTCCGCGCAGGTCCAGGCTTCACCGCCCCGCATCACGCTGAGCTGGCAAGCGTTTGCCAATGCCACGGGCTTTCAGGTCTGGCGCAAGGTGAAGGGCGGCACCAACTGGGGCAGCCCGGTGGCCTCACTGGATGGTGCAGCGCTGTCATGGACCGATGCGGCCGTAGCCGCAGGGATCTCCTACGAGTACAAGGTGGTCCGCTCCACGGTGAACGTGGGCAACGGGTATGCCTACGTCAACGCGGGCATTGCCTTGCCCATGGTGGAGGGAAGGGGACGCCTCATCATGCTGGTGGATGATTACTTCAGCAGCGCACTGGCCACCCAGTTGGATCAAACCCGGCAGGACCTGGAGGGCGATGGATGGACCGTGGTGCGGCATGATGTCAGCCGGTCTGCGAGCGTCCCAAGCGTGAAAAACCTGGTGGTGGGGGATTACAATGCCGATCCGGCAAATACCAAGATGGTCTTCATCATTGGCCATGTGCCGGTGCCCTATTCGGGAAATCTGGCGCCGGACGGGCATTGGGAGCACCAGGGTGCGTGGAGCGCCGACGTGTTCTATGGGGATGTGGACGGGGCTTGGACGGACAATTCCGTGAACGTCACGTACGCATCGGACCCGAGGAACTACAACGTTCCGGGGGATGGCAAGTACGACCAGAGCAACATCCCCAGTGCCGTGGAACTGGCTGTGGGGCGGGTGGATTTCTACAACCTGCCCGTGTTTTCCCAAAGTGAGACCGTGCTGATGGGAAACTACCTCACCAAGTTGCACAATTGGAAGGTGAAGGGCTTCACGGCCCAAGCCCGGGGCTTGGTGGATGACAATTTCCAGGGGTACGGCGATGCGTTCGCAGCCAACGGGTACCGGGGATTCAGCCCCTTGGTGGGGCAGGCGAACGTGACCGACAACGACTACTTCAGCTCGATGAGCGGGCAAAGCTGGTTGTGGAGCTATGGCTGCGGGGGAGGATATTGGGACAGGGCCAATGGAGTTGGCACTTCCGCCGACTTTGCCGCGAACTCCGTAAAGAGCGTGTTCACCATCCTCTTCGGCAGCTACCTCGGCGATTTTGATTGCCAGAACAATTTCATGCGTTCATCGCTCGGCAGCGGCACGGTGCTTTCCTGCTTCTGGGCGGGCTACCCCAATTGGTTCTTCCACCACATGGCCATGGGCGAAACCATCGGCTATGCCACGCGCCTTACCCAGAACAACGGCAATGGCCACTACGCCCCGGCCAATCCCAACGCGGGGCAGGTGCATATCGCCCTGTTGGGCGACCCCACGTTGCGCATGGCCATGGTAGGGCCTCCTTCCAACGTGGCCGGCATAGTGAACGGCAACAGTGTCCAGGTAACCTGGGCCGCCAGTACCGACAACGTTCTTGGCTACCATGTGTACCGCTATGTGCCCGGCACGCAAAGCTGGCAGCGGGTGACCACGGAGGCCGTGGCGGGAACGGCGTTCACCGAAACCCTTTCGGGGGCCGGAGGAACCATCCGGTACATGGTGAGGGCCCTGAAATTGGAGCAGGGCGCCAGCGGCACCTATTACAACCTGAGCCTGGGCGCTTTCGGCCAAGCACAGGCGGGGCAACAAGTGCCGGATTGCTTAGGCGTGATAGGCGGAACCGCGGTGGCCGGTTCCCCTTGCAATGACAACAACGTCTGCACGGTGAATGACACCTGGACGGCTTCCTGCCAATGCCAAGGCACGTACATGGATTCCGATGGCGATGGTATTTGCGATGCCCTGGACAATTGCCCGCTCGTGCCTGGCCAGATCGGCTCCGCCTGCAACGACGGCAACCCGTGTACCATCAATGATGTGCTCAACGCCAACTGCCAATGCGCCGGCACATTCCAGGACAGCGACGGAGACGGCATTTGCGATGCACAGGACAATTGTCCCTACGTGTACGGCCAGATCGGGTCCGTGTGCAACGATGGCGACCCCTGTACGGTGAACGACAGGCTGAACGCCAACTGCCAGTGCGTGGGCACATACATGGACAGCGACGGCGACGGCATCTGCGATGCGCTCGATGCCTGCCCCAGCATCCCCGGAACCATTGGCTCGCCCTGCGATGACGGAAATCCCTGCACCGCGGGCGATGCGCTCAATGCCAACTGCCAGTGCGTGGGCACGCCGTTGCCCGACAGCGACGGCGACGGCATCTGCGACCTGCTGGACAATTGCCCCAACACGCCCGGGCAGATCGGATCAGCCTGCGATGACGGCGATCCATGCACCATCAACGACGTGCTGGATGTGAACTGCCAGTGTGCCGGCACCTATTCCGGGGATTCCGACGGTGACGGCATCTGCGATGCGCTGGATGCCTGCCCCGGCGTGGCGGGCACCATCGGGTCGGCGTGCGACGATGGCGACCCCTGTACGAGCAATGATGTGCTGAATGCAAACTGCCAATGCGCGGGCACCTTCCAGGACAGCGACGGCGATGGCATTTGCGACGCCATGGACAATTGCCCCAACACGCCCGGGCAGATCGGATCAGCGTGCGATGACGGGGATCCATGCACCATCGACGACGTGCTGGATGTAAACTGCCAGTGTGCCGGCACCTATTCCGGGGATTCCGATGGCGACGGCATCTGCGATGCCTTGGATGCCTGCCCCGGGGTGCAGGGCACCATCGGTTCCCTTTGTGACGACGGAGATCCATGCACGATCAATGATGCCATAGACAACTCCTGCCAATGCGCGGGCACTTATCAGGACAGCGACGGCGACGGCACCTGCGATGCCCTGGACGGCTGCCCGAACGACCCGCAGAAGACCGATCCCGGCCATTGCGGATGCGGCCAACCCGAACCCGGCCAGGCATGTGACGACGGATCATTCCTGACGATCAATGACGTGATCGGCCAGGATTGTCTTTGCGCGGGTACGCCGGTGGACTGCCAAGGAGTGCCTTTCGGACCCGCGCTTCCCGGAACGCCTTGTGATGACGGAAACCCGGAAACCGAGGCCGATACATGGAGCGCGGATTGCCATTGTGCGGGGTGGGTCAGGGATTGCTTGGGCGTGTTGGGCGGCACGGCACTGCCCGGTGCGCCATGCGATGACGGCGATCCAGCAACCGGAGCCGATACCTGGACGGCGGACTGTACATGCGTGGGTGCCCTTATGGACTGCATGGGCGTTCCGGGCGGCACGGCATTGCCGGGAACCATCTGCAATGATGGCAACAACGCCACAGTGAATGATGCCTGGACAGCGGATTGCCATTGCGTAGGCCAGTTGGTGGACTGCATGGGCATCATTGGCGGGAGCACGCTGCCCGGCACGGCCTGCAACGATCTCAATCCGTTGACCGTGAACGATACGTGGTCGCCGGATTGCGATTGCATCGGCACGCCTGCGGATTGCACGGGCGCAATAGGAGGGACGGCCCTTCCCGGCACACCCTGCAACGATGGCGACCCCACTACGGGAAATGATACCTGGACCACGGATTGCAGCTGCATAGGCCAAGCAATTGACTGTGCCGGGATTCCTGGCGGCAATGCCCTGCCCGGAACGCCATGCGATGATGGGAATGCACTGACCATCAATGATGCCTGGGCCGCGAATTGCACGTGCAGCGGCCAGCCGATCGACTGCGAAGGGCAGCTCAATGGAAGCGCACTCCCGGGATCTCCTTGTGATGACGGCAACCCGGCAACGGGCAATGACCGGTGGACCTCAAATTGCTTGTGTACGGGCCAGCTCATTGATTGCGCGGGCATTCCCGGAGGCACCGCTCTGCCGGGCACCGCGTGTGATGATGGTGATCCCGCAACGGGGGCTGACACCTGGAGCGTGGATTGCCTGTGCGCGGGGCAGTTGATCGACTGCATGGGCACCATCGGGGGCGCGGTGCTGCCGGGCACTCCCTGTGATGACGGAAACCCGGGCACCGGGAACGACACCTGGTCAGTGAACTGCATCTGCACAGGCCTTCCGTTGGATTGCAATGGCGTGCCGGGCGGCCAGGCATTGCCGGGTTCGCCATGCGATGACGGCAACATCAGCACGGGAAATGACACGTGGGGTGCGGATTGCATCTGCGCCGGTTTGCCATACGACTGCCTGATGCATCCGGGCGGCAATGCCTTGCCAGGGACGCCGTGCAATGACGGAAACCCCAATACGGTGAATGATGCGTGGACTGACGCGTGTGAATGCGTGGGGCAACCGATTGATTGCGCCGGGGTGATCGACGGACAAGCCTTCATCGACGCATGCGGAACATGCGCCGGGGGCACCACGGGCATCACGCCAAACCCGGACAGCGACGGGGACGGAGTGCCGGATTGCCTTGATAACTGCCCGCTGGTCGCAAATCCCTTGCAGGAAGACTTCGACCACGATGGCGTGGGCGATGCATGCGACAATTGCCCGTGGGTCTACAATCCGGACCAAGCGGATTCCAATGGCGACGGCATTGGTGATGCATGCAGCAATATCCTTGTGCAGGAGGTGGGCACCCCTTCCCCGATCACGGTGCATCCCAATCCGGTCCATGACCTCCTCGTGATCTCGGGCGCAGGCCCCTCGGCGAGCACCATTAGGCTGCACGACCTGGCCGGTGCCTTGGTGATGCAGATGCGTTTTGAGCCCAACATCAACCTTGCAGGGTTGGCGGCCGGGGCCTACGTGTTGGAAGTCTGTGATCGCCAGGGAGGTGTGCTTGGGCGGTCAACCATTCTGCGCCATTGACCATCGGTGGGGCGCAGGGCCCGATCCGTGGGCCATCCACTGCTATTCATCGGATCGTTGAAACGATCATGTAACCAGAGCGTTCCTTGCTGCGCTAAAAGGTTCGCCCCCCGACCTGTCCTTGTGCAATTATCCGGTTTCGGGGCAAGCACTGACGCATGACGCGACAATTCATCCTTGCCCTCATCGCCGCTTGGCTGCTTGTTCCAACCGCCACGGCGCAATCACCTTCGGTGGCCGATGCGGTGCAGCTGTCGGCCACGGTTACATCCTCTCCCGCCCGCATTACCATTGCATGGAACGCATATTCATCCGCCACGGGGTATACGGTCTATCGTAAGTTGAAGGGGCAGCAGTCCTGGGGCACCAGCATTGGAAGTGTTGGCGGCAGCGTAGCCCAGTTCGAGGACAACAACGTCGCTGTAGGCACCTATTATGAATACAAGGTCGTGCGGGCCGCAGGTTCCTCCGGCACGGGCTTCATCGCATCCGGCATCAATGTGGACCCCGTGGAGGACCGCGGCATCATGGTGCTGTTGGTGGACAACGACATCACCGGGGCATTGACGGCGGAATTGCAACAACTCGAAGAGGACCTGAGGAATGACGGCTGGGGGATCCTTCGCCATAATGTGGCGCGCACCATGCAGGTGCCCGCAGTGCGTGCGTTGGTGCAAGCCGATTACAATGCGGCACCGGACCGGGTGAAGGCGGTGTACATCGTCGGCCATGTGCCGGTGCCCTATTCAGGCAAGCTTAATCCGGACGGCCATGACGACCACCTCGGTGCCTGGCCTTGTGACGGATACTACGGCGAAATGAACGGATCATGGACCGACAACAGTGTGAACGTGTCGGCCGGCCAAACTTCCCGCAACTACAATGTGCCCGGCGACGGAAAGTTCGATCAAAGCGATTTTCCAAGTGCGGTGGAACTGCAGGTCGGGCGCGTGGATTTCGCCAACATGCCTGCGTTTTCCGCAAGTGAGGTAGAACTCACGCGCAGCTACCTGAACAAGGCCCACGCATACAAGACCAGGCAGTTTGTACCGCAAAACCGGGGCATCGTCTTCGACAACCTGCAATGGGTCTCCAACCCGTTGGCAGGCTCCGGATACCGGAACATTGCCGCACTCGTCGGAGGGGCGAACATCACGGATTGCTATCCCTACGGAGCGTCGTTCAGTTCACAGATCAACGGGCAGAGCTACCTGTGGACGTATGAAAGTGGCGGTGGATGGTGGGACAACGCGAACAACGTGGGAAGCACCGCCGATTATGCCGCCATGAGCTTCGGAGGCATCTTCAACATGTCCATGGGGAGTTATTTCGGCGATTGGGACGTCTCCAACAACTTTCTGCGCGCGGCCATTGCCGGGGGAAACGGACTGACCAATGTGTGGTGCGGCATGCCGAACTGGTATTTCCAGCACATGGGCATGGGGGACAACATCGGGTACAGCACCTGGGTCACCATGAACAATACCACCCTCTACACACCCCAAAACGGAGGGTGGCAAGGGCAGCCGTACAACAGGGTACATCTCGGGCTCATGGGAGACCCTTCCTTGCGCATGACCGTGGTGCCGCGCCCATCGAACCTGCAAGTATCCAACAATGGCGGGCAGGCGGCATTTTCGTGGACACCTGCCTTGGGCGCGGTGGACGGCTATCATGTGTATGAGGTGGCGCAAGGCACAGGTGCCTTGATCCGCCTCACTACGGCGCCGGTAACCGTGGCCAACTTCAGCAGTCCGGCCGTGCCCTTTGGAAGCGGAAAGCGCTACATGGTGCGCGCTGTCAAGCTCCAAACATCCAACACAGGCAAATACTACGACCTCTCTTTGGGTGTGCAGGCCGTGGCAGCCGGGGCTGCAACACCGGATTGCAATGGGGTTGCTGGTGGCCCCGCCCTGCCCGGCACGGCGTGCAACGACAACAACCCGAACACCGGCAACGACACCTGGACCAGCAACTGCCAATGTGTGGGCCAAGTGATCGACTGCATGGGCACGCCCGGCGGCAGCGCGCTGCCCGGCACGGCATGCAACGACAACAACCCGAACACCATCAACGACAAGTGGACCAGCAACTGCCAGTGCGTGGGCACGCCGGTAACGCTGGACTGCAACGGCGTGGCGAACGGCCCGGCGCTGCCCGGCACGGCGTGCAACGACAACAACCCGAACACCGGCAACGACACGTGGAACAGCAACTGCCAATGCGTGGGCCAGGTGATCGACTGCATGGGCACGCCCGGCGGCAGCGCCCTGCCCGGTACCGCGTGCAACGACAACAACCCGAACACCATTAACGATAAGTGGACCAGCAACTGCCAGTGCGTGGGTACGCCGGTGGTGCTGGATTGCAACAGCGTGCCCAATGGCCCTGCAATGCCTGGTGCTCCTTGTGATGATGGCAATCCGAACACGATCAATGATGTGATCCAGCCGAACTGCTACTGCGTGGGCACGCCGGTAACGCTGGACTGCAACGGCGTGGCGAACGGCCCCGCCCTGCCCGGCACGGCGTGCAACGACAACAATCCGAACACCGGCAACGACACCTGGACCAGCAACTGCCAATGCGTGGGCCAAGTGATCGACTGCATGGGAACCCCCGGCGGCAGCGCGCTGCCTGGCACGGCATGCAACGACAACAACTTGAACACCGGCAACGACACGTGGAACAGCAACTGCCAATGCGTGGGCCAGGTGATCGACTGCATGGGCACCCCCGGCGGCAGCGCGCTGCCCGGCACGGCATGCAACGACAACAACCCGAACACCATCAACGATAAGTGGACCAGCAACTGCCAGTGCGTGGGCACGCCGGTAACGCTGGACTGCAACGGCGTGGCGAACGGCCCGGCACTGCCCGGCACGGCGTGCAACGACAACAATCCGAACACCGGCAACGACACCTGGAACAGCAACTGCCAATGTGTGGGCCAAGTGATCGACTGCATGGGTACGCCCGGCGGCAGCGCACTGCCTGGCACGGCGTGCAACGACAACAACACCAACACCATCAACGACACGTGGACGAGCAACTGCCAGTGCGTGGGCACGCCGGTGGTGCTGGATTGCAACAGCGTGCCCAATGGCCCTGCAATGCCTGGTGCTCCTTGTGATGATGGCAATCCGAACACGATCAATGATGTGATCCAGCCGAACTGTTACTGCGTGGGCACGCCGGTAACGTTGGACTG
>JAFEAI010000243.1 GCA_018266475.1 Bacteroidota bacterium | reverse complement strand
GTGGCCTTTCACCACGATGGGCCGTTCGATCAGCTGCGGGTTCTCGTGCATAACACGTATCCACTCGTGCTCGTTCAGTTGCAGCCCTTTGTACTTTTCCTTGAAGAGCGCCTCGCTCTTGCGCACCAATTGTTCCGCCGGTATGCCCAGCTTGGCCACCAGTTTGGTCAGGTCCTCCACGGATGGTGCGTCCTTCACGTACTCCACTACTTCCGGCTCAATGCCGTTCTCCTTCAGCAGGTCCAAGGCGCAGCGGCTCTTGCTGCAGCGGGTGTTATGGTAGATGGTCCAATTTGTCATGCTGTTGCGTCGGCACTGTCACGTCGACCCAATGGGTCGACTGTACAGTTCTATGCTTTCTGGCTCTGCCCGTGCTGCATCAGCCATGCCTTTAGGAATTCATCGATCTTTCCGTTGAGCACGTCATCCACGTTGCTTGTCTCATGTTCGGTTCGCACGTCCTTCACCAGCTTGTAGGGCTGCAGCACGTAGTTGCGGATCTGGCTGCCCCATTCGATCTTCTTCTTGCCCGCCTCGATTTCGCTGCGCTTGCTGCGGCGGCGTTCCAATTCGGCCTCGTACAATTGGCTCTTCAGCAGCTGCAGCGCTTTGTTCTTGTTGTCCAGCTGGCTGCGCGTCTCGGTGTTTTCGATGATGATGCCCGTGGGCGCGTGGCGCAGGCGCACGCCGGTCTCCACCTTGTTCACGTTCTGGCCGCCGGCACCGCCGCTGCGGAAGGTGTCCCAGGTGATGTCCGCCGGGTTAATGTCGATCTCGATGCTCTCATCCACTAACGGGAACACATAAACGCTCACAAAGCTGGTGTGGCGGCGGGCGTTGCTGTCGAAGGGACTGATGCGCACCAAGCGATGCACGCCGTTCTCGCCCTTGAGCATGCCGAAGGCGAACTCACCGCCCACTTCCATGGTGGCCTGCTTGATGCCTGCGGCATCGCCGTCCTGGTAGTCCAGGATCTTCACCTGGTAGCCTTCCTTCTCGGCCCACATGCGGTACATGCGCAGCAGCATCAGCGCCCAATCGTTGCTTTCGGTGCCGCCCGCGCCGCTGGTGATCTGCACCACGGCGCTCAGCGGGTCCTCTTCGGCGCTGAGCATGTTCTTGAACTCCAGCTCTTCCAAGGCGTGCGCAGCCTTTTTGAATTGGGCTTCCAGCTCGTCCTCGCCCACTTCCTTGGCCTTGAAGAATTCATAGGTCACCTCCGTGTCGTCCACCTCGCGTTTCACGGCTTCGTAGAGCTCCACCCAGCGCTTGAGCTCGCGGATCTTGTGCATCACGCCCTGGGCCTTTTTCTGGTCGTTCCAGAAATCCGGGTCCAGCGTATACTTCTCCTCTTCCTGAATGCGCCCGCGCTTTTCCTCGATGTCCAAGTAGCCTTTCAGGGCCTCGAGGCGCTCTTGGAGGTCATTGACCTTTTCAATGGTGATCATAGGTGCGGACGGCAGCCGGTTTTCGGGCCGCGAAGGTACGGAGGGGTGGGGAGTAGTTCGCAGGGCGTGGTAGGGCCATCGCCTCTTAATCCTTCACCACAGAGGCACGGAGAACACAGAGGTCCTCCTTGTGCGCGGGGAATGGATACTGTCAATTTCACGGCCGAAGGCCGCCTCAGTGGACTCCTTCCGGCCCAATAGTACCCTGCTATCCGTATTCTCCGTGCTCTCTCCCGCAAGCGGGATGAAACATGTGCCTCTGTGGTTGAAATTCAAGCCGATAAGGAGCGATAGCCCTGCAGGGCGTGGTCGGTCGTCGCTGGTTGTCAGCTATCCCAACTTTCCACCAGCCCCTTGTTGCAATGAGCGCGCTGCAAGCCCGATAAAATCTTCACCCGCGATGCAAACGCGGGCGATCGGCACCTTGCCATACGCGACCAAGCTGGGCGGCCCGTGACTGCCCATAGCTGCCCGAATGGCCCAATGCGGATAACTTCGGTGAAAAGTGCCGGGCAACCATTGGTGCTGTGATACGTCATATAAAAAGGCAGGCATTACCGTTGTTCCGAATCCGAATTGGTCCATCTTTCCCAACCCATGCGCCGGATAGCACGCTTATTATTCCTTTTGCTGCTGACCCAAGTCGTTGCACGCCCCGCCGCCGCCCAGAACTTCAATTTCACCAGCGGCCCCATTCCGCAGTGCGACACCAGCTACTTCACGGCCACGGTAAGCGGCATTGGCGCGCTGGTCTATCCGGGCAGCTACTCCGATGGTTACTACGTGAGCGATGTTTGGCTAAACATCACCACCAACCACCCGCAAACCCTGCAGATCTATTTGACCTCACCGGACGGTATCGTGCTGCTCCTTTCGCAGTTCAATGGGGCGGGCGGGCAGAATTACACGAACACCCACTTTAACGGATGGCAGAACATTACTACGGGAACAGCACCGTTCACGGGGAGTTTCGCGCCGCAAGGTGGCACCGACCCGGGTAACTACTTCGCCGGTTGGAACGGGAACGGCACCTGGACCCTGACGGTGATCGACACGGCTTGCGCCAATGGGGGTACTGGCCCAGGGGGTACTTGGGCACCCGGTAGTTTTAGTGGCGGCGGCGGCCCAAACAGCAGTGGCATAGGGTTCGGCTATAATTACAACCCGCCACCATGGATTCACTTGGAGGATATTACAACCTACCTCTGTCCGGGTGGAAGTGTGGATATTCTGGGGAACTATTCCAGCACTGCATATGTCTACGGCGCTTCCGGGACCCCTGATCCGCCCAACCCCTACGCCGTGACCGCCCCTGGAACGTACTCCGTCGTGGGCTATAGCTGGGATCAGAACTTCATCATCAATTCATACCCTGCAGATCCGCTTGGCCCGGACCAATCCGTGATACAATGCGGCCCCTCCGTACCGGTGAACCTTGGGGCCCTCTTCCCAATGCCGGGCTTAACACTCTCCTGGCGTTTTAACGGATCCCCGATCCCCGCCTCCACGGCCGCTGCCGCAACCAATGCCGGTGTGTACCAAGTGATCGGGCAGAACGCATACGGCTGCCGCGACACGGCCTTGGTCACCCTTGCCAATGGAGGCGATCTTTTGGGCGCCGACCAATCGCTAAGCATTTGCAACGGATCAAGCGCGGACCTCACCACCTTGTTCCCCGCTTCCGGGGCCACGGAAACGTGGTTCTTCCAAGGCAACCCCATTCCTGCGCCCACGGATGCAAGTGCCTCTGGCACGTACACCTTGGTCGCCACGGCCGCAACCGGCTGCGCGGATACGGCGGAAGTGGTGCTGAGCACGCTGCCCGCCGTGACCTTGGGTGCCGACCAAGCAGCCACGCTGTGCAGCAATGCAACCGTTGACCTTGCAGCACTTTTCACAACCACCGGCCTTTCCACCGCATGGACCTTGAACAACACCGCCGTTGCCGATCCCGCAGCCGTGGATGCCGCCGGCCTGTACACCTTGGTGGCCACGAACGGCTCCGGATGTTCCGACACTGCACAGGTGAACGTAACGCCTGCCGCAGCCCCGGCGCTCGGACCCGATGCAACCCAAGAAGCATGTGAAGGCAGCACGGTGGACCTCACTTCGAGCTTCAATACCGCCGGCCTCACCACCGCCTGGACGCTTTCCGGGGCAACCGTGCCCGACCCTGCCACCGTTGGTGCCACCGGCGTGTACACGCTTGTGGCCACCAATGCCGCGGCGTGCAGCGACACCGCCCAAGTGGCCGTGACGATCAACCCGGACCCGGTGCTGGGCCCCGATCAATCGATCACCGCCTGCACCGGCCACGCCGTGAACCTGGGCAGCCTGTACATCACGGCCCCGCATGTTGCCCAATGGACGATCAATGGCACGCCCGTGCCGGATCCGGCAGCCGTAACCAACGCAGGCAGCTATTTGCTCACCGTCACTTCGGCGCAAGGGTGTTCCGCCACGGCCACCGTGGACCTGGCCGTTGTGCCGGCGCCCAATCTCGGCGCGGACATGGCCATGACCATCTGCGCGGACAGCATGATCGACCTCGCCACCCTGTACCCCACCGCCGGGCTTACCGCCACGTGGACCCAAGGGAGCGCGCTGGTGACCTACGCTTCGGGCGTGGCGCTGCCCGGCATCTACCAGCTGGTGGTTTCCAATGGCGCCTGCACCGATACGGCCTTGTTGGCGCTCACCGTAAACCCCAACCCTTCCCTTGGTGCAGACCGGAGCTTCACCCTCTGCCCCTGGCAAACAGTGGACCTGCGCACCTTGTTCCCCACGGACGGGCTCAGCACGGTCTTCACGCTGAACGGCGTGGCCGTGGCCAACCCGGATTCCGTGCATGATGCAGGCGTTTATGCGGTAACCGCCACGAACGCATCGGGCTGCAGCGATGTGGCCAATGCCATCATTGCCAATGTGCCGTGCCTCTGCGAAGCGGACTTCCAAACGGATGCGCTTTGCATGCAGGAACCTGCGCAGTTCACGCTGATCGCGGATTCCGCCGTGCATGCCGTGCATTGGGATTTTGGCGGCGCCGCCCCGGCATCCACGGAACCAGACCCCGAGGTGCAGTTCAGCGCGGGGCAGGACGTGCCCGTCACCCTGCAGGCCACGCTCAGTTGCGGCGTGGTCACCGTGGAGCACATCGTCCACATCGAGGATTGCTCACAGAGCTGCCACCTTTGGTTCCCCAACTCCTTCACACCCAACAAGGACAACAAGAACGACACGTGGAGCTGGGCGGGTGATTGCATTCCGGACCCGTACAAGCTGATGATCTTCAACCGCTGGGGCGAGCTGATCTTTTCCACCAACGACCCCCGCAAAGAATGGGACGGCACTTACGGCGGCGTGGCCTCGCCCATTGGCGTGTACGTGTACAAGGCCGAATACCAGTTTCCGTACCAGGACGCGCAGACGGCCATCGGGCACATCTCGCTGGTGAGGTAGTGGTCCTGTTGCGGAAGGCTAAAGGCCCGGCACTTGGCTTGCTACGGCATGGCCGCCTCCACCTGCTCGCGGGGAAACCCCTTCCCCGCAAAATACCGCACCACCTTCTCGCGGCGGATGTACGGATCGGTTTCCCTGGTGCGCTCCCACCGCTTGGCAACGGCCAGTTTCAGGTGTTCGCTTTCCTCCGCCCCATCGATGGCCTTCAGGGCTGAAACGATGCAGCTTTCCGAAACACCCTTGGTTTTCAGCGCCAGCTCGATCTTCCTGCGGCCCCAGCCCTTTTGGCGGCTTTTGCTCACCGCATAGTGCTCGGCGTAACGCGCCTCGTTGAGGAAGCCTTCACCAATGAGCTGCGCGATGATCTGTTCCACCTCCTCCCTGTGGCCGCCCCAGGCATAGAGCTTGTCGCGCACTTCCTGTTGGCAGCGCTCTTGGCGGGCGCACCAGGCCCGGGCTTTGGGGAGGAGTTCAGCAGTTGACGTGTTCTTCAGCATTTCGGCGCTTGCCAACTTATGGCGGATCAACGACAGTCTGAACAACAGTTCCGATATTTGTTCAAGATGGGCACTGCGCAAGACATCCTCACCATTCTACGCAAGGAGCGCGGCCAGCTCTTTGCCAAGCATGCGTTGACCTCCATGGCCATCTTTGGGTCGGTGGCACGCGGGGAACAAGGCCCGGAGAGCGACGTGGACATCATGGTCGAGTTCGATACGAGCAAGGATTACGATTTCCTGGAACTCGCGGAGGAACTCCAACAGTTGCTAAAACGCAAGGTGGACCTGGTGGTGCGCAAGGGCGTTCGACCCTGGTACATGGAGACCATTGAACCGGACCTCCGCTATGTATGAGAGGAATGACCGCTCCTACCTGTTGGACATGCGGGAGTTTGCCAAACAGGTGCTCGTCTATTTGGAAGCCAAGGGGCACGATGATTTCTTGAATGACCGCATCCTCCGTGATGCCGTCGCATACAATCTACAAGTGGTTGGCGAAGCAGCCTATCAGGTAAGCGATGCGTTCAAGGAAGTCAATCCGCAGATCGATTGGTTCAAAATAGCGGGCCTACGCCACCGCATTGTGCATGACTACCGCCGCGTGGACGACGAAACACTCTGGCGCATCACGCGGAAGTATGTACCACCGTTGGTGGAGGTATTGGATGAGCTTTTGGGTTGACCTTTGGGAAGGAGGGTGATTCCGAAACAAACGGAAAGCCGCGAACCTACAACGGCCACCTTCATCCCCTACCTTTGCAATATGGCCTTGGAGAAACACACTTTGGAACAGCTTCGCAGCTACTTCGCGGCACAGCCGGTGAAGCAAGCTTTTCTGTTCGGCTCATTCGCCCGTGGCGTTGCCGATGCGCAGAGCGATGTGGACATCCTGGTGGAACTGGACCATTCCAAGCCCATCGGCCTGCATTTCATCCAAATGGGATTGGACTTGGAAGCGCTGCTGGGCCGGCGTGTGGACCTCGTTACCACCAAGGGGCTAAGTCCGTATGTAAAGGTCTTTGTGGACCGCGACAAGCAGCTGATCTATGCGCGCGCCTGAGGCGGACCGGGTTCGGTTGCTCCATATTCTTGATGCGATCCAAGAGCTGGAGGAACATGCCTCCACGGTAACGGAAGATGTCTTGGATCACGATGCCATGCTTCGTTATGCGGATCCACATCCCCGCGCTCAGGCCTCAGGCAGAGGCAATCCTGCACTCGGTGCCAGAGTGAGCCTGAGCTCTTGGATGGCGCGCCAAGTGCGGGTTTCGGGAGGGGACCGTTGAGGAATGCACAGGCATCTTGGTGGTCAGTTGCTACGCGCGGCCCACTGCCAACTGCCAACTAACAACTGCCAACTAACAACTGCCAACTACGAAACCACGAACCACACCCCCGCTCACACCGCCACCTCCTTCCCCTCGCCATCAAAAACGTGGAACTCCAAGTACCGGCTGGAACCCTGCGGCACCACCTTCACCCACTTCTTCCAGCGCCACCACCACTTGTGCTGGATGCTGGGCAGGCCCTTGGTGAAGTAGGCCGCAACGAAGGGATGCACGTGCAGGCTGATGCCGCTCATGTCCTTCTCTGAAAGCAGGTAGTTGAGGCCGTTCTCGATCTCGTCCACGATGAGCACCGGTGCGCTTACCTGGCCGGTACCGCCGCAGGTGGGGCAGGCCTCGCTGGTATCGATCTCGGTTTCGGGGCGCACGCGCTGCCGCGTCATTTCGATCACGCCGAACTTGCTGGGCGGAAGCACGTTGTGCTTGGCCTTGTCGTCCTCCATGGCATCCTTCAGCGCCTTGTGGAGCGCGCGCCGGTTCTCGGCCTCATAGAGGTCGATGAAATCCACGCAGATGATGCCGCCCATGTCGCGAAGGCGCAGCAGGCGGGCCACCTCCTTGGCCGCCTCTATGTTGGTGGCCAGGGCATTGGTCTCCTGGTCGTTGCGCCCCCCCTTGCGGCTGCCGCTGTTCACGTCGATCACGTGCATGGCCTCCGTCTTCTCAATGATGAGGTAGGCGCCACTGGGCAGCAGCACCTGGCGGCCGAAGGCCTGCTTGATCTGCTTGTTTATGCCGTAGTTGTCGAAGATGTCGATCTTGCCCTTGTGGAGCTTCACGATGTCCTTCTTTTCGGGGGCGGTGCGCGCCAGCGTGTCCTTTACCTCCTCGAAGAGCAGCTCGTCATCCACCACGATGCCCGTGAAATCCTTGTTGAGCACATCGCGCAGCACGGCGCTGGTGCGGTCTATTTCCCCCAACACCTGCTTGGGCGGCATGGCGTTGCGCAGGTTGCGGAACATTTCGTCCCAGCGCTGCAGCAGTGTTTTCAGGTCGGCCTCCAGGTCTTCCGTGGCCCGCCCTTCGGCATTGGTGCGGATGATGATGCCGAAGTTCTTGGGCCGGATGTCCTGCATCAGGGCCTTCAGGCGCTTGCGCTCGGCCTCGTCGGTGAGGCGGCTGCTGATGTGTACCCTGTTGGTGAAGGGCACCAGCACCATGTAACGGCCCGGCAGGGTTACTTCCGCCGTGAGGCGCGGGCCCTTGGTGCTGATGGGCTCCTTGGCGATCTGCACCAGGATGCTCTGGCTGGCGCTGAGCACGTCGGCCAGCTTGCCTTCCTTGTCGATGTCGCCCTCCAGCTTCCAATCATCCAACCGCGAGGACCGCACCGTGCCGCTTACGGCGCCCTTGGCGAACTTGTAGCTGTTGCGGTACTGCGGCCCCAGGTCGTAGTAGTGCAGGAAAGCGTCCTTCTCGTGCCCCACGTCCACAAAGGCGGCATTGAGCCCGGGCGCCACCTTGCGCACCTTGGCCAAGTAGATGTCGCCCACGGCGAAGCCGCGCTCGGTGCGTTCGCGGTGCAGCTCCATGAGGAGCTTGTCGCGCATCACCGCGATGGCTACTTCGCTCCCTTGGGAGCGGATGATCAGGTCTACGCTCACGGGAAAATAGGGTAATGTGGCACGCCCTGCGGCGCGGAATACCGGTACGCCGCCCCGCGTCCCGCTTTGCGCGGAACGGGGGTCGGCGGGGCTTCAATGCCTACCGGTTCTTCTTCTTGTGGCGGTTCTTGCGAAGGCGCTTCTTCCGCTTGTGGGTGGCCATCTTATGGCGCTTCCGTTTCTTTCCGCAGGGCATGTGCTCTAAGGTTGTTTCTTGTTCTTTATCGCTTGGATGAACCGATCGGCCCCATTTGCAAGGGCGGTGTCGGACACTAAGGTCTTGTAGGTCTCCAGCACGGCCACGGCCTTGTCCATGCTGTCTATGCTGGCGTAGGCCTGGCCCAGGTAGGCGTAGGCATCCGGGTAGCCTTTGGCGTCCAGGGCGATCACCTTGCGGAACCGCTCCATGGCCTTGTCGTACTGGTTGGTCTGCCAGCTGAAGAGGCCCAGGTGGTACTGTGCCTCCACATTGCCCGGTTCTGCCTCGGCCAGGTCGCGCAGTTTTACGATCACCTGCATGGGCGGGCCGCCCGCCGCCAATTCGCCCAGGATGGCCGACACCTTGGGATCGCTGCTTACCATGGCCGCCCCGGCACCTTCGGCCTTGGGCGTGGAGCCGCTGGCGGGGTCTTCACTTATGCGGGCACTGGTTTCATTCTTCCCTCCCGGCCCCGAGGGGGTGCGCGGCGCCAGCGCAAGCAGCACCACCACCGCTACGGCGGCGGCGATCATTATCCAGTGCTGGCGCTTGAGGCCCATCAGGCGGTCTTCTTGGTGCCGGTCTTCACCTTGTCCACAAACACGTCGGCCGCCTTGAAGAAGGGAATGTTGTGCGCGGGAATGATGATGGTGGTGTTGTTCTTCAGGATCCGGCCGGTCTTCTGCGCGCGGTGCTTCACCAAGAAGCTGCCGAAGCCGCGCAGATGCACGTCCTCCCCGCTCCCCAGGTTGTTCTTCACCTCGTCCATGAACGCCTCCACCGTGGCCAGCACCACGCTGCGCTCGATGCCCGTCCGTTTGCTGATTTGCACGACCAGTTCCGCCTTCGTCATAGCCCGTCTTCCGTTTTTGGGGCTGCGAAGATAGTGTTTTCCCCGATCGGTGCCGCCGGGCCTGTGCATCTTTGTCCCTGTATGTCAACTCCTTCTTGGTTCAGCCGCCAACTGCTGCCCTGGTACCGGGCAAACCACCGCGCCCTGCCGTGGCGCGCCACCAGCGACCCCTACCGGATCTGGCTCAGCGAGGTGGTGCTGCAGCAAACGCGCGTGGACCAGGGGCTGGGCTATTGGCTGCGCTTTACTGAACGCTGGCCCACGGTGCAGGCCTTGGCCAAGGCCGGGGAGGACGAGGTGCTGAAGATGTGGCAGGGGCTGGGCTACTACAGCAGGGCCCGCAACCTGCTTGCCGCGGCCCGGCAGGTGGCGCGGGACCATGGCGGGAAGTTTCCGTCCACCCGCGAAGGCCTGATCAACCTGAAAGGCGTGGGCGATTATACCGCGTCGGCCATCGCCTCCATTTGCTTCGGCAAGCCCGAAGCCGTGGTGGACGGCAACGTGTACCGCGTGCTGGCGCGGTTCGCGGGCATCGATACGCCCATCGACGGCACTGCGGGCCGCTTGCAGTTCAAGGCC
>JAFEAI010000242.1 GCA_018266475.1 Bacteroidota bacterium | reverse complement strand
CCGAGACCATCCGCGTGAACGTGGAACGCCTCACCGGCCCCGTGGTGATGGGCAAGATAGAACTGCCCAAGGAACGCGAACGCAAGCCGGCAGACCGCGACAAGGACAAGGACCGCGGGCGCCGCAAGCGCATTGTGAAGCCCGGCCCCGTGAACGTGGGCCGCGTGGTGCAACAGCAGCAATCCAAGGATGCCGGTACGCCCGGCACCCTGGACGAGAACGCCGTGAAACGCAAGGTGAGCGAAACCTTGGCGCGCCTCACCGGCGGCGGCGGCAAGAGCCGCGGCGCAAAGCGCAAGACCGACAAGCGCATGGAGCGCTTCCAGCGCCGCGAGGACGAGGACCAGGCACGCCTGCTGGCGGGCCGCACCCTCAAGGTCACCGAGTTCGTTACCGCCAGCGAACTGGCCTCCATGATGGACGTGCCTGTCACCGACATCATCAAGGCCTGCTTCTCGCTGGGCATGATGGTGAGCATCAACCAGCGCCTCGATGCCGAAACCCTCTCCGTGATCGCCGATGAGTACGGCTTCAAGGTGGATTTTGTGGGGGCCGACGTGCAGGATGAATCCGTGGAGGAGGAGGACGATCCCGCACGCCTGGCGCCACGCGCACCCATCGTAACCGTGATGGGCCACGTGGACCACGGGAAAACCTCCCTGCTGGACCATATCCGCAAGGCCAACGTGATCGCCGGCGAGGCCGGCGGCATCACCCAGCACATCGGCGCCTACAGCGTGGCGCTGGACAATGGCCGCCGCATCACCTTCCTGGACACCCCCGGCCACGAGGCCTTCACCGCCATGCGCGCCCGCGGCGCCAAGGTCACCGACATCGCCATCATCGTTATTGCCGCCGACGATAGCGTGATGCCCCAAACCCGCGAGGCCATCAACCACGCGCAGGCCGCAGGCGTGCCCATGGTCTTCGCCTTCAACAAGATCGACAAGCCCCAGGCCAACGCCGAAAAGATCCGCGAGCAGCTCTCGCAGATGAACATCCTGGTGGAGGAATGGGGCGGCAAGTACCAAACGCAGGAGATCAGCGCCAAGAAGGGCATGGGCATCGACCAGCTCCTGGAGAAAGTGCTCCTGGAGGCCGACCTCCTGGAACTGAAGGCCGATCCCGGCAAGCGCGGCGACGGCGTGGTGATCGAAAGCTCCTTAGAGACCGGGCGCGGCTACGTGACCACCCTGCTGGTGGAGGGCGGCACCCTGCACAAGGGCGACGTGATCCTCGTGGGCCAGTACAGCGGCCGCGTGCGCAACATGTTCAACGAGCGCGGCCAGAGCGTGGCCGAGGCAGGGCCCTCCGTGCCCGTGTCCATCCTCGGCCTGGACGGCGCGCCCAACGCGGGCGACAAGTTCCACGTGATGGCCGATGAGCGCGAGGCCCGCCAGATCGCCACGCGCCGCCAACAGCTCCAGCGCGAGCAGGGCATACGCACCCGCAAGCACATCACCCTGGACGAGATCGGCCGCCGCTTGGCCATCGGCGACTTCAAGGAGCTCAACGTGATCGTAAAGGGCGACGTGGACGGCTCCGTGGAGGCCCTTACCGATTCGCTGCTCAAGCTCAGCACCGAAAGCATCAAGGTGAACGTGATCCACAAGGCCGTGGGCCCCATCGCCGAAAGCGATGTGCTCCTGGCCTCCGCATCCAACGCCATCATCATCGGCTTCCAGGTGCGGCCCACCGTGGGCGCACGCCGCCTGGCCGAACAGGAGGAGATCGAGATCCGCCTCTACTCCATCATCTACGACGCCATCGAGGAGCTCAAGCAGGCCATGGAAGGCATGCTCGCGCCCAAGGAGGAAGAGAAGGTGGTGGGCACCGCCGAAGTGCGCAACACCTTCCGCATCAGCAAGGTGGGCACCGTGGCGGGCTGCTACGTGCTGGACGGCAAGATCACCCGCAACAGCCGCATCCGCCTCATCCGCGACAGCATTGTGGTGTACACCGGCGAACTCAGCGACCTCAAGCGCTTCAAGGACGACGTGAAGGAGGTGACCCACGGCTACGAGTGCGGCCTGAGCATCAAGAACTTCAACGACATCAAGGTCGGGGACCACATCGAAGCGTTCGAGATGGTGGAGGTGAAGCGCACCCTGGCGGATTGATCAACCGGGCGAAACCGCCCGCTGCGTTGTGCTGCCGGAAGGGCTCTTGAAACCACCGGGGTTGATGCGCCGTGCATCATACCCCGGCCAAGAGCCGGATTTGCCGCCTTATGGCTGGCCCTGAAAACTTCACACTTACAATCATCATCGTTGACTATCCCTTTGGCAGCACCATCCGGACGGGCCAAAATCCATCCCGTGCCAGTGAAAATTGGCCGGATACCAGCACCCTTTCGTGGATTCCTCCACAAAATCACATGAACATGTGATTGTTGGGAGGCTGCATGTAGACTTGCTTTGCCCAACCATGCATGCATCAATTGTTGAGCACTGCACGGTAAAAACCTCTTTCAAGATGAAAAAGCAAATACTCACTGCTGCACTTGCCTGTTTCTTTAATTGCGGCGCTTTTGCGCAGCCGTTGATCGACCTTGGCTCGGCCCCTGCCGCAGGTCAACAGCATGTGTATCTGACGGAGAACTTCTTCCAACTGGAGGAACAAGGAGAAACCATGCATTGGGACCTTTCCGGGCTTGGTGTAATCGATTCCTCGGTTACCACCTATGAAAATCCCGAATTAACACCCTACGGAGACGACTTCCCATTAAGCAACATCACCCAACAATTGAATCTGCTGGATTACGATTACTTCCGGTATGACCAAACAGGGTTTTACCGTGTAGGGCAGGTCCTTGACGTGACTGGTGTGCCAATCCACGTGCATTACACAGATGAAGAACGGATTCTACCGTACCCCTGCACCTATGGTACTGTCTATGGCGATAGCTTCTCATACTCCTATTCCTATTTGGGCACCAATGTGCTTGGAACAGGGTTGCGCACATTTAACGCTAATGCCTATGGCACGCTGCAACTTCCCTACGGCACCATAAGCAATATACTGATGCTCAGTGGCGATCAAGCATGGAGGGAAACCTATGGCATGAATGTTGACAACGGCATCAACCATATTGCGTACCTGCTGCGACCGGGAATGAGCTCGTTCATTCTCTCGGCGAAGAAAACTGTCTGGTACCACAACGGCGTGCAACAACCAACTGACTCAGCCCTATCCTACTTAAGTGAAGGTTCCTTCGTCGGTTTAAACGAGTCATTAGTCCAAGCCATTGGCGTGGAGGCCTGGCCTGTGCCAGCACGCACCAAGTTGACGGTGAATTATGGCTTGGCAGGAGGGCGCTTAGCCACCATTGCCTTGCGGGATGCCGTGGGCAATGTGGTGCGGAACATGCGTGTAACCATGCGTTCATCGGGCATCCAGCAGGTAACCATGGAAATTGAAGGGCTTGCACCTGGGCTTTACCTACTTTCGGTGACGGACGATAAGGGGCAGCGGGGCACCTGCAAGGTAGTTGTTGAATAGCCCTAACCCGGTTTGTAGACCAGGAGGACCGCTCTATCATATACCGCCGATGCTCGGCTTACCCCAACTTTTAGCGGCGTGCCGTACGCCTTTCGATGCCCGGATGCACATGCGAAGGCACAACGTGCCGTGCCCATTGTGCCCAGCGCTCTTTTCTCCACGTGTACACGGGACATCCGTGATCATGCACCCCTCCTTGCGGGCCTCCGCGTTATTGCCCTCAACCTGCACGGGCATCCCGCATCCCGCCGGGCCGGGCAACACCAACGCACGGGGGAAGGCCACATGCACCGGACAAGGGGATCATGCCCCTGCCACGCACAGCACAAACTCCCCCTTGGGCGCATTGGCGGCGAAATGCGCGGCCAGCTCCGCCAAGGTGCCGCGCAGGGTTTCCTCGTGCAGCTTGGTGAGCTCGCGGCCAATGCTGGCCCTGCGCTCCGCACCGAAGGCCTCGGCAAGTTCCGCCAGCGTGCGCGCAATGCGGTGCGGGCTTTCGTAAAAAATCATGGTGCGCGGCTCCGTGGCCAGCTCTGCGATGCGCGTGCGGCGCCCTTTCTTCACCGGCAGGAAGCCTTCGAAGGTGAACCGGTCGCTCGGCAATCCGCTGTTGACCAGTGCGGGCACGAAGGCCGTGGGGCCGGGAAGCGATTCCACCGCTACGCCCGCCAGCACTGCGGCGCGCACCAGCAAAAAGCCCGGATCGCTGATGCCCGGTGTGCCTGCATCGGTCACCAGGGCGAAACGTTCGCCCGCCAGCATGCGCAGCACGATGCGTTCGGTGACCTGGTGCTCGTTGTGGATGTGGAACGCAAGGAACGGCTTGCTGATGCCCAAATGCTTCAACAGTACACCGCTGGTGCGCGTGTCCTCGGCGATCACGGCATCCACCTCGCCCAGCACGCGCACGGCCCGCAGGGTGATGTCCTCCAGGTTGCCGATGGGCGTGGGGACCAGAAAGAGCTTGCCGCCGGTCCGCTCAGTGCTCATTTGAAGAAAACAATGCTAGCGGGCACGCCGGTCATTCGCGGCTCCATGCCTTTTCGCGCAGCTCTTCGGCCGTTATCGGATTGTCACCCCAAATTTCCTCCAGTGTAGCAAATGGGTCCTTCTCACGTTTGGCCTCACGTTCCACAAATTCCACGAACAAGGCACTGATGCTCTTCTTGCGCTTGCGGCTGAGCACTTGCGCCTTGCGCTTGAACTTGGACGGTACCGATAAGGTAAGCTTTTCCGTCATGATCCGTTTTATTGAAGCGCCCGGAAGGTGCAGGCTTACGTACAGGATGCTAAAGGTACGTGATTCTCCACTTGGCGGTGCAGCGCTCACTTCACCCCCCCGATCAACGCCACCAGCGTGCGGTACAGGCCATCGAACTTGGTAAGGGGCAAGGTTTCCGGGCGGTCGTTCACGTCGTGGTAGTAGCTCACCCCGCCCATGGTGTAGACGAAAATGGCGGGGATGCCCTTCTGCACAAAAGGGCAGTGGTCGCTGTTGCAGGCCGGGCCGCGCGCCTTCACTTGCGGCAGGTCGCCGCTCTTGGCGTTGATGGCCACCAGCTTGTCGTACACGGCCTTCTGCTCCGTAGCGTTCACCACGGTGATGCCTTCCTCGCCGGTGCCGTTGAGGTCCAGGTTGAGCACGAGCTTGATGCGCGAGAGATCGAGCGGGCGGTCTACCACGAACCATTCGCTGCCCTTCAGGCCCGCTTCCTCGCCGGCGAAGGCCACGAAGAGGATGTTCACCTTGGCGGGATGCTTCTTGAACCATTCCGCAAGTGAAAGCAGCATGGCCACGCCGCTGGCGTTGTCGTTGGCGCCGGGGAAGAGTGCCTGGCCCATCATGCCAAGGTGGTCGTAGTGGGCGGTGACCAGCAGCCAATCCTTGCTGCGGCCCTTGGCCCTGGCCACGCCCCATACGTTGCGGGCCTCGTGGCGCGGGTTGAAGCGGTTCACCACGCGGATGTCGGCGGTGCGGGCGGAATCGGGCAGCGCGCCCTCGCGCACCTCCAGCATGGCATTGCGCGCCGGCGCCGCGCCCACGCTCCAGGTGAGCTTTTTGCCGCCTTCGCGGATCACCGGCGCATAGCGCGCAAGCTCATCTTCCAGTGCCTTGTACAAGGCCAGCGTATCCGCATTGGCCGTGCGCGGGAAGTGCAGCACGGCGGCCCGCCCCATCACCACGCCGAGGGTCATGGCCTTGCGCTCCGGGGAGAGCAGGTCCGCCAGCTTGAGGTGTACCAGGCTGAAAGTGCCCGTGGAGCGGCCCGAGGAGGGGTCCACGAGGTAATCCACGCCCGGGGTGAGCAGGTGGCCGTCCACACTGAACGCGATGCTGTCGGCAAAGGCGTTCACCGGAAAGGTGAACGGCTCGAAGCGCGTGCCGTTGAGCGGGGCCAGGCCGATGCGGTTGAACTGCCGGGCGATCCATTCGGCGGCAAGGCTGTCGCCGCCATGCACGTAGCCGCGGCCGTGGAAGGCCGGGCCGGCCAGCGTATCCACGTAGCGCCGGGCCTGGTCCTTCACCGAAGGCGGCCCCTGGCCCGCCAGGGAGGCCGCCAGCAGGAGCGAAAGCAAGGCGGCGGGAATGCGCATCAGGCAAAGCGCCGTTGCAGCAGTTCGGTGAATGAGTGTACCACCTCCTCCCCCGGCGTTTTGTCCAGCTTGGCCAGCACCTCATCGGCCATGTACGCCCGGGCCTGCTCGCGTGTAGCCATGGCGTTCAGCGCGTCCAGGGCATCCTCGTAGCGCTTGCGGTCGCCGCCGAAAAGCTCGGCCACGAACCAGAACTTCTGGCTTAGCGCGATGGCCTTGCGCAGGTCCGCCACCGGGGCCTGCTCCAGCTGGTCGGCCACCGACAGGGGCGGCGCGGGCTGCTTCTTCGCGGGCTCCCGGCGCGCCGCCTCCTGCACCGGCGCCTTGGCCGCGGGGGCCGGAGCCTGCACTACGGCGCTTTCCGTTTCGGCGATGGCATCGATCAGGGAGGTCTGCTGCGGATGTGCTTCAGGCGGGCGCGTGTCCAAGCGGATGGCGGGCGGCTCGGGCTCCGCCACCTGCGGCGGAGCCGGGGCCGCCGCAGGCGGGCCCGGCTGCACGGCCACTGCCGCCTCCCGCGCCTTGTGCCGCAGCACCACCAGCCGCTCGTACACCGCGCGGGCCTGTTCCGTGCATTGGTCCAGCTCGCCCAAGCCCAGCTTCCCCTCCTCCAATCGGGCCATGGCCTGTTGCAGGGACCGCACCAGCTCTTGCAGGTGCCCGGGGGCTTTTTGTGGCGCCATGGATGGTGTTCAGGTGCCCGCGAATTTCGCTAAATTCGTGCCGCTTCCCAAAAAGCGGCGCATTTTCACGGACACGGACCTCCGCAGCAAGGAAAAGAAAGTGGACAAGCAAAAGCCTTCCGCAGGGTACATGGGCAGCTTTCGCAAGGCTGCGGCAACTGGAAGCCGGAGGCCCTGCGGGAGGAAAAAGAGGGAAACCAATGGGACGCGCGCAACACGGAACCCGCGGATGATCGCCCACCGGCACCGTTCCCACCATCAACTACCGGCCTTTGGGCTACAGGCCGGCCACGTGCAGCACCCCCATGTTCCTTGAGCAAAGCGGCAACCGCGCCCGGCGCCGGGGCTGGATAGAAGTGGTGTGCGGCAGCATGTTCAGCGGCAAGACCGAGGAGCTGATCCGCCGCATGCGCCGCGCCGAATTTGCCCGGCAGCAGGTGGGCATCTTCAAGCCCGCCACGGACAACCGCTACCATGAAAGCGACGTGGTGAGCCACGACAAGCGCACCATCAACAGCACCGCGGTGCAGCACAGCGCGGCCATCCTGCCCCTGGCGGCGGAGCTGGAGGTGGTGGGGATCGACGAGGCGCAGTTCTTCGACGAGGCCCTGCCCCGCGTGTGCGAACAGCTTGCCGACAGCGGCGTGCGCGTGATCGCGGCCGGGCTGGACATGGATTTCCAGGGAAGGCCCTTCGGGCCCATGCCGCAGCTGCTGGCCATTGCAGAGTATGTCACCAAGGTACACGCCATCTGCATGCGCTGCGGCGAACTGGCGCACTACAGCCACCGCACCACCCCCAGTGAACGGCTGATCGTGCTGGGCGAAAAGGACAGCTACGAGCCCCTGTGCCGCCAGTGCTACAACGCAGCCCGCGCCGGCAAGGGCGGCGCCGGCAACACGCTCTTCCCCTGATGGGCGCCGCGCACACCCTGCGCGAACTGGCCCGGGTGGCGGGCGGCGTGCTGCACGGGCCCGACCGCAGCGTGCGGCACCTGTCCATTGATTCGCGCCAGCCCTTCGATCCGCAGCACACGCTCTTTATCGCCCTGGCCGGCAAGCACCACAACGGGCACCGGTACCTGGCGGAGCTGCGCACGCACGGCCTGCACAGCTTCCTGGTGCAGCGCGGCGCCGCACGCATGGAGGAAGGGGACAGCGCGATAGAAGTGGACGATACGCTGCGCGCCCTGCAGCGGATCGCCGCATGGCACCGCGCACAGTTCAACCTGCCCGTGATCGGCATCACCGGCAGCAACGGCAAAACGGTGGTGAAGGAATGGCTCGCACAGCTGCTGGCCCCCGCAGAGCGCGTGGTGCGCAGCCCCGGCAGCTGGAACAGCCAGGTGGGCGTGCCGCTGAGCGTGTGGGGCATCGGCCCGCGCGACACCATCGGCATCTTCGAGGCCGGCATCAGCGAACCCGGCGAGATGGACCGCCTGGAGCCGGTCATCGCGCCGGACATCGGCATCTTCACCAACATCGGCCCCGCGCATGGCGCGCACTTCCGCAGCGATGCGGAAAAAGCACGCGAGAAGGCCGGCCTCTTCCGCCATGCGCAAGTGGTGGTGCATTGCCGCGACCATGCGGAGGTACACCAAGCCCTGGCCGCACTGCCCGGCGTGAAGCTGATCGGCTGGGGCCGCGGCCCGGAAGCCGACCTGCACATTGCCGCCCAGGCCACCGGGGAGGAAGCCACCAGCCTCAACCTCCATTGGCGGGGCGAGGCGATCACCCTGCACCTGCCCTTCACCGACAACGCCTCCGTGGAGAACGCCATGCACTGCATCGCCGTGCTGCTGCACCTGGGGCACCTGCCCGAAACCATTGACCGCGGCCTGGCCGGCCTGCACCCGGTGAGCATGCGCCTGGAAACCCTGCCGGGCCTGAACAACGGCACACTGATCAACGACGCCTACAGCAACGACCTCGCCTCGCTCACCATCGCCCTGCTGCAACTGGCCCGCACCGCCGCCGGGCGGCCCAAGGTGGTGGTGCTGTCGGACATTGCAGACAGCGGCGGGAACCCGGAGCAACGCCAAGCGCAGATCGCCGGGCTGCTGCGTTCCGCCGGCGTGGAACAGGTGATCGCCATCGGCCCTACCATGCGCGAACACGCCGCCCTGTTTGCGTCGGGAACGCGCTTTTTCGATGATGCCGATGCGCTGCTGCACGCCATGCCGCAGCCGCCGGTGAACGGTGCCGTCACCCTGGTGAAGGGCGCACGCCGCTTCGGGCTGGAGCGCGTGGTGCAGCGCTGGGAGGAACGCACCCACGGCACCGTGATGGAAGTGGACCTGGAGGCCATGCGCCACAACCTGAACCACTACCGTGAACGGTGCGGGCCGCAAGTGCGCATCATGGGCATGGTGAAGGCCGGCGGATACGGCAGCAGCGCGGTGGAAATGGCGCGCTTCCTGGCCCATGAGCAGGTGGCGTGGTTGGGCGTGGCCTACGCCGATGAAGGCATTGAGCTGCGCAGGCAAGGCATCCGCACGCCCGTGCTGGTGATGAACCCCGAGCCCGTGCCCATGGAAACGCTGCACCGCCACCAGCTGGAGGCCGAGGTGTACGACCGGCGCTCGCTGCGGGCCGCCATCGACTTTGCCGCGCACGTGCCCGATGCGCCCGCCGTACACCTGAAGCTGGACACCGGCATGCACCGCCTCGGCTTCCTGCCGCAGGACATGCCCGCACTGCTGGAAGCGCTGCACGCGGCGCCCGCATTGAAGGTGGCCAGCATCTTCTCCCATCTGGCCGCCAGCGAAGACCCGCGCCACGATGCGTTCACCCGCGGGCAGATCGCGCTGTTCAGTGACCTCTCCGCGCAGCTGATCGCGGCACTGGGCCATGCGCCGCTGCTGCACATCGCCAACTCGGCCGCCGCCACGCGCTTTCCCGAAGCACGGATGGACATGGTGCGCTTGGGCATCGGCCTGCACGGCATCGGCGCCGATGCGCAGGAAGCCGCGCAGCTCCGCCCCGTGGAAACGCTGCGCACGGTGATCGCCCAGGTGAAGGAGCTGCCCGCAGGCGAGAGCGTAAGCTATGGCCGCAAGGCGCTGCTTGCCGCGCCTGCCCGCATCGCCGTGCTGCCCATCGGCTATGCCGACGGCCTTTCACGCCGCCTCGGCGAGGGCCGAGGCCGCGTGTGGGTCCACGGCCGCGAGGCGCGCACCGTGGGCGCCATCTGCATGGACATGTGCATGGTGGACGTCACCGCCATTCCCTGCGCCCCCGGCGATGATGCAGTCGTGTTCTCCCCGGAACATCCCGTGCAGGATTACGCCGCCGACCTGGGCACCATCCCCTACGAGGCGCTCACCAGCATCAGCCCAAGGGTGAAAAGGGTGTTTGTGCAGGGCACATAGGGCATGCAGCCCCGATGCAACAGCCGCCCTTAAGCCGCCAACACAAAATCCGCCCCTTCCACCAGGCCACGCGAGGCAAGGAACTCCGCGATGCGATCGCCGGTGCCGCGCTGGGAGATGAACGAGACGATGAAGGCTGCGCCGGCAGGCGGCAATGCGTTGTGGGCAATGAAGGCGTATCCCGGCACTTCGCGCGGTTTCACATCGGTGAAGGCGCTGATGGCGATGCCCTCCGCCTCCAATAGGCATGCCCGTTGTTGGCAGAGGTTGCTGGTGCCGGCAATGATCACCGGTCGGCCTTCCAACTTCCGGTGCAGCCATTTGGCAAGCCATTTCGCCTTGGTGCTGAAGAACGCTTCGGTGCTGTAGTTGGCGTGCGTGCGGCTGAGGCGTTCCGCATGATCGTTCCAGGTGAGCAACTCCTCCGGCAGCTTCGCGAAGCGCACTCCGGCGGCCATCCAGCGCAGCCACAACTCATGGTCTTCCGGCAATGGGCCCGTGTTGTAGTTGCCGTGTTGTTCCACCAGTTCGCGACGGAACAGCACCGTGGGATGGGCCAGCGGCGCATCCACAAAACGCTTCACGTAGTGGTCGCGGGGTGAAAGGATCGTGTTCTGCCAGTAAACGAACCATTGCATGCCGCTGCTTCTTTCCACCGTGGTGGCGAAGCGGGTCCGCGTACCAAGCACGCCGATCTCGGAGTGGGCGTCCATGTACGCCACTTGCTTCGCGATGCGCTCCCGATGGCTGACATCGTCGGCATCCATGCGGGCGATGTAGCCGCCTTGCGCGTGTTGCAGCCCCGTGTTCAGCGCGTGGGCAATGCCGATGGCGGGCTCGGTGATCACACGGATGTGCTGATCCCGTATGGCCCAGCGTTGTGCGATCACCGGGCTTTCATCCGTGGAGGCGTTGTCGATCAGCAGGAGTTCCCATTCGGTGAAGGTTTGTGTGGTGATGCTGGCGATGGCTGCATCCAGGGTTGGTGCGGCGTTGCGGAAAGGCAGCAACACGGAAACACGGGGCATGTGCTACGACCGGCCTATTTGAAAGACCGTAGAAATTCAGCGGGTGCCACAATGCGGATTCCCCGGAACGGATCCAATGCAAGCAGGTCATCGTCACCGGTTACCACGGCATCGGCCTTTCCATCAATGGCCAAGGACAGTAAATAGTCGTCCTTGGGGTCTCGACAAATCTCGACACGGGTAATCTGATCGACCATACAACCCGTGAGCCGTAGAAATGCGATGAACCTGTCGGCTCGTTGCGTGGTGATCAACCTTCTGAATTTTGGACGGTGGAGCACATCGGTGAGTTCCGCAACCAGTTCCTCCGAGAGCACCGGGATGGCCCTGCCTGTGCGGATGATCGCAGGAAGGCTTGAGAACGACCGGGTGAGCATGTAGCTGACCCAGATGTTTGTGTCAACGACGAGCCTGGGCCTTCTTGGAAGCTGCATAGCGTTTTGCCCTTACCGCATCCACCTCCTTGGCCACTGCCTCCAGGGTGAGTTTATCCGTGACCTGGGAACGGATCTCGACCAGTACATCTGCCAGATGCTCGTACGGCTTTTTCATCGCCTCAGCCTCAATGACGCCCAAGGCCACGAGCTGTTCGATCAGCGCTTCCGCCTTCTTGGACTTCGCTCGCACCGCGTAGGTCTTCATGCTGTAAAGGTAGCAGTGGGGCATTCAAGGTACTACATGCACTTTTCCGGTCGGCGTCAGCCATGAATGCACGAGGAAGCGGAGGGCGATCGTTGACCATGGATTACGTATTTTCGTTACATCCTTACGTATTCCCATGACGGCCAAGCTCACCCTTTCCGTGCCGCTGAAATTCAAGCGCACGGCCCGTCGCCTCAGCCAACGGCGCGGCAAGAGCATCAGTGCGTTGGTGGTGGAACTGATCGAGCGGGAAGCGGCGATGCAGCGCGATCCATTCGCCAACCTGCGGGGAATCTGGAAGGACCGGGACATTGATGCGGAGGAGCTCCGGGAGCGGGCATGGAAAAGATCTTGATCGGATTTGCGGTCAAGTCCACTTCGGAATACTTTTCCCATCCAATTCGTTCGCATGACCACCACCGAACAGCGCAACCTGATCCGCAGCAAGATCGAAGCAGGCGCAAGCCCGCAACAGGTATATGATGAGCTGCACGGGCCCGGCAGCATGCCGGATGAAAAACTGGCGGACGATGTGCGCTATGTGCCGATTCTGGAGCGTCGTATGAAGTACCGCACCGGTCAAATGGTGCTGATAGGCTTGCTGGCGGTAGCGTTGGCTTGGAGCATTTTCATGGCAATTGCTCACGCGAACCAGCACAAGTTCCCCAATGCGGTCGTTCAAGCAACCTTAGGAATTGGCTTTGCACTCGCGCTCTACGCCGTGGCGAAGTGTTGGCGCCATGCCCATTCCTTCGCGGGTCTTTTGGGCTTTCTGGCGGTCATGCGGTCCGGGAATCCGCCTGTTACAAACGATTCAGCCTCTCTACTGCCCGTCCTGCTCCTCGGAGCAACGGCCGTACTTGCCTTCTGGCTGCAGCGCAAGCTCACCCCGGCCTACATCACGCTGAAGGAGGCCTATTTGAACGCCGATGGACAGCAGCGGCTGAAGCAGGTGGTGCGCTTCGGGAATTGATCAGGCACTCCGTTCCGGGGATCTGGCCTGCGCGTTCTCCAACCCCTTCAGCACCACCTCCGCTTTCTTCTCCCCCACTTCCGCCACCACCTGTTCCCGCGCAGCCTCGCGGATGCCCTTGATGGAGCCGAAGCGCGTGAGCAGCTTCTGCGCTGTGGCCGGCCCGATGCCCGCGATCTCCTCCAGGCCGGTCCGTACGATGCGCTTGCTGCGCTTGCCGCGGTGGTGGGTGATGCCGAAGCGGTGGGCCTCGTCGCGCATCTGCTGGATCACGCGCAGGGTGGTGCTGCGCTTGTCGATGTAGAGCGGCGCGGGATCGTCGGGAAAGTAGAGCTCCTCCAAGCGCTTGGCGATGCCCAACAGCGCCACCTTGCCACGCAAGCCGAGGCGGTCGAACACGTTCATGGCGGCGTGCAACTGCCCCTTGCCGCCGTCGATCACCACGAGCTGCGGCAATGGTTCGCCCTCGGTGACCAGCCTGGCGTAGCGGCGTTCCACGGCCTCTTCCATGCTGGCAAAATCATCCGGGCCTTCCACCGTGCGGATGTTGAAGTGCCGGTAGTCCTTCTTGCTGGGCTTGGCGTCCTTGAACACCACGCAGGCGCTCACCGGGTCGGTGCCCTGGGTGTTGCTGTTGTCGAAGCATTCGATGTGGCGCGGCAGTTCGCTCAGGCGCAGGTCCTGCTTCATCTGCTCCAGGATGCGGTCGGTGGCGGCCTCGGGGTCCACCAGCGATTCCTGTTTTTGCTTCTCCAGCATGAAGTACTGCGCGTTGCGCTCGCCCATCTCCAGCAGGTGCTTCTTGTCGCCGCGCTGCGGCACGGTGAAGCTGAGGCCCGGCATTTCGATGCCGGGTTCCATGGGCACGATGGCCTCGGGCGCGTTGCTGCGGAAGCGCTGGCGCAGTTCCGCGATGGCGTATTGCAGCACCTCGTCATCGGGCTCGTCCAGCCGCCGCTTCATTTCCACGGTGATGCCATGCACGATGGCGCCGTCGATCACGCGCATGTAGTTCACGTAGGTGCTGGCGGAGTTGCGGGCGAGCGCGAACACGTCCACATCGCCCACGGAGGCGCTCACCACGGTGCTGCGTGCCTGGTAGCCTTCCAGCAGTGCGATCTGTTGGCGCGCTTCCTCGGCCTCCTCGAACTCCAGCTTTTCGGCATGTTCGTGCATGCGCTCCTTCAGCAGCTTCACCACCCCGCCGATGCGGCCCTTCACCACCTGCCGCGCCAAGGCCACGTTGGCGTCATAGTCCTCCTCGCTCTGCAGGCCCTCGCACGGCCCGCGGCAGTTGCCCATGTGCCATTCCAGGCAGCGCTTGTACTTGCCCTTGGCCACGTTCTCCGGGCTGAGGTCGTAGTTGCAGGTGCGCAGCTTGTACAGCTGGTGGATCAGCTTGAGCACGGTGCGCATGGCGCGCACGCTGGCGAAGGGGCCGATGTATTCCGAGCCGTCGTCCACGGGGTTGCGCATGCCCTCGATGCGCGGATAGTGCTCGTTGCGGATACGGATCCACGGATAGCTCTTGTCATCGCGCAGCAGGATGTTGTAGCGCGGCTGGTACTCCTTGATCAGCGAGTTTTCCAGCAGGAGCGCGTCGTAGGGCGTTTCGGTGAGGATGGTGCGCAGGTCGGCGATCTTGCGCACCAGGATGCGCGTCTTGCCGTCGGGATGGTCCTTGGCGAAGTAGCTGCCCACGCGGCTGCGCAGGCTGGTGGCCTTGCCCACGTACAGGATCTTTCCTTCCGCGTCGAAGAACTGGTACACCCCGGGCTTGTGGGGGAGCAGCTTCACTTTCTCGCGGACATCAAGGGCTTGGGGCATGTGCAGCACAAAGGTACAAGCACGCTGAAGGGTTCAGCAGGGCGGCGCTGGCAGAGAGCCGTGCCACTGCCGGCCCACAACCATCGGCCGGGCCGGGAAAAGCCGAAAAACGGGCACGTTGCACGGCCTTGGCTGCGGCCAGGTTCGCCAGGGGACGAACGACTTTCGCCCGGATCGCACTACCCTTGCACCATGCGCAGGAGACTCTCCCTCGTTGCGCTGGTTTTCGCGGCTGCCTTTTCGGCTCTCCCAGGGTGCAGCCCCCAGCACAGCTCTTCCGGTAAAACAACCTTGGCCCATGCCGGTACCCTGGCCGACAGCGCCATGGTGGTGAGCGCACATCCGCTGGCCACCGCGGTGGGCGTGCAGGTGCTGCG
>JAFEAI010000241.1 GCA_018266475.1 Bacteroidota bacterium | reverse complement strand
CCGCCGAAGTAGGCACGGGCCTCATGCTGACCATAGCCACCAGCCTGCCCAATGGACAGGCGGATGAGATCCCTGCGAACGATGCCAAAACCGTGGTGCTGAACACCGGCGGCGAACCCGTGGTGCTCTCCTTCAAGACCGGCAACAACCCGGCGGGCTTCCACTGGGAGGTGACCGACGAGGGCTACAATACCGTGGCCACCGGAGGCAACTACACCCAGGCCAACACCATGGTGAACGCCAACCTGTGCCTGCCCACCGTAGCCGGAACCTGCTTCTACCTGCGCCTGTACGATGACTACGGCGACGGCCTGTGCTGCACCAACGGCAACGGCTACTGGGAAGTGCGCACCCCCACCGGCGGCCTGCTGCTGCGCGACCTCTTCGACAGCAGCGTGGACGGCACCACCTCACCCTCCTGGGGCGCCATCAGCCCGGGCTACGACTTCCGCGGCCACCAGTTCTGCCTGCCCACCGGCCCGGCTTACATAGAGACCACCCGCTGCGGCGTGTTCAACTATGCCTTGGGCAACAAGATCTTCTGCAACAAGGTCACCGGCGCCACCCAGTACGAGTTCGAGTTCCTCGATCCCGATGCCGGCTTCATGCGCCGCGTGACCAAGACGATCAACTACGTGCAGTTCTGGGACATGGTGGTGAACCCGCTGACCCCCGGCGTGAAGTACTTCGTGCGCGTGCGTTCAGACAAGAACGGCCCGCTGGCCAGCGCCCACTGGGGCACCGGCTGCGAAGTGGGCTTGGGCATTGCCGAAACCGTGCTCTGCTCGGGTCTGATCCCCGCACCGCTGTATGGCCATAGCTGCGATGAAACACGCGCGTTCAACACGAACAACAGCTTCATCTACGCCACACCCGTGACCGGTGCCACGGAATACCAGTTCCGCATCACCAACACGGGCGAGGGCTACAGCCAGACCTTCACGCGCAGCACCTACATCCTGCAGCTGAAGTGGAACAGCAGCGTGGCTCCCCCGCTGGT
>JAFEAI010000240.1 GCA_018266475.1 Bacteroidota bacterium | reverse complement strand
GTGCAGCGCTGTGTACACGACCTGCGGGGCAGCATCCGCTTCCTGCGCAAAACGGCGGCCGTGGACGGAAACCCCTACCACATCGACCCGGACCGCATCATGGTGGCCGGGGTGAGCGCCGGCGCCATCGGCGCCCTGCACGCCACCTACATGGACCAACCCTCCGAGCTGCCCGCGCCCTTGGTGGCCGACAGCGCGGCGCTGGGCGGCATGGAAGGCACCAGCGGCCCCTTGGGCTACTCCAGCGTGCCCATGGCCTGCGTAAGCCTGAGCGGCGCCCTGATGGACACCACCTGGGTACACCCCGGCGACCAGCCCTACGCAGGCATCCATGAGACCGGCGACGGCGTGGTGCCCTGCTACACCGAAGAGGCCTATGCCCTGGGATTCCCTACGGGCATCATCGTTTCCGGCGACCATGACATCAGCGTGCGCATGGACCATATCGGCCTGCCCCACTGCTACAAGGAATACCCCGGCACCGGCCATGTGGGCTACCTCACCTCCGACCCGGTGGGTTCCCTGGCCTTTGTGATGCAGTTCCTGGCCAACGTGGCCTGCGGTCAGGAACTGGTGTGCGGCGATGCCACCCCCGTGCAGGCGCACGCTACCGGCGCAGGCCTGGAGCTATGGCCCGTGCCCGCACGCGATGCCGCCACCGTGGAACTGGCCGAACCCGCAACTGTGCAGGTGTTCGATGCCCGGGGCCGGATGCTGCTGGCCTTGCACCTCCCCGCCGGCCGCAATACGCTTGATGTGGGTGCCCTGCAGAACGGACTTTACCTTGTAAAGGCGGAAGGACGTACCCTGCGGACGGCCCGCCTGGTGATCGCCCGGTAGGCGGCGTTTATCCCTTGGCCTTGGCCCTGCGCCTGCGCTCGGCCTCGATCATGGAAAGCTCGCGGCTGCTCTGGCCCTTGGCGCTGGTGTTCTCCTCGGCGCGCCGGATCAGGTAGGGCAGCACCTTGCGCACGGGGCCGTAGGGCACGTACTTCACCACGTTGTAGCCCGCCTTGGCCATGTTGAAGCTGATGTTGTCGCTCATGCCCAGCAGCTGCCCAAAGTGGATGCGCGGATCGTTCCGCTCGAGCCCGTGCTCCTGCATCAGCCGGGCCAGCAGCAGCGTGCTTTCCTCATTGTGGGTGCCGTTGAGCACCCCCATGCGGCCGATGTGCTCCATGCAGAAGCGCAGCGCGGCGTTGTAATCGGCGTCCACCGCCGCCTTGTCCGCCCCGATGGGGTCCCTGTAGCCCAGCTGTGCGGCGCGTTCGCGCTCCTTCTCCATGTAGGCGCCGCGCACCAGCTTCATGCCCACATGGAAGCCTTTTGCCTCCGCCTGTTCCAGCTCCTTGCGCAGGAACTCCAGCCGGTCGTGGCGGTACATCTGGGCGGTGCCATAGATCAAGGCGCGCTGCTTGTTGAAGCGCTCCATCATCTCCTTCACCAGCGCGTCCACCGCCGGCTGGGTCCAGCTTTCCTCGGCATCGATCAGCAGGGGAACCCCGGCATCGTATGCGGCCTGGCAGATCCGCTCCACCCGGCTGCGCGCCTGTTTCCAGGCGGCGGCCTCCTCCGTGGACAAGGGTTTGCCGGCGGACACCTTCTCCATCACATCATGGCGGATCAGGCCCGAGGGCTTGAACACCGAGAAGGGAATGGCCGCGTTGCCCTTGGCCGCCGCGATGGTGCGCAGGATCTCCTCCGCCGTACCCTCCATGGCCGCCTGGTCCCCCTCCCCCTCCACGCTGTAGTCCAGGATGGTGCCCACCCCGCTTTGTGCCAGCTTTTTCGCCGTTTCCAGCGATTCCCGGATGTTCTCCCCGCCGCAGAACTGCCGGAAGATGGTGGCCTTCACCAGGCCCTTCACCGGCAGGTGCATGGCCAGGGCGGCCTTGGTGAGCGCACTGCCCATGCCGGTGAGCCACGGCGTGCCGATCACTTTGAACAGCCAGTAGGCCCGCGCCAGCTCCGCATTGCCCTTGTGCGCAAACGCCGTGCGCAGGTCGCCCAGGTCGGGCAAGGCCGCGTTCCCTTTCCTTTCGATCACTTGCTCTTGCTGCATGTGGCGCCGCGTGGTTGAAGTTCGTTCCTTTGGGCGCCTTTCCGCCAGCCCGGAACCCCCGGCCCTGTGGAAAGGCGCGCAAAAGTAGCTATGGCCACACCGCCGGAGTTGACACAGATCAGGGACAGCGGCCACCATCCGGTGCTGATGGGGGAACATGCCCTGGCCCACCTGGACCAATGGCTGGCCGGGCCGGGCAACGGAGCGCCGCTCTTCATCCTGTGCGACGAAACCACGGCGGACCTGTGCCTGCCCGAGCTGATGGCCGCCGTGCCCCGCCTGCGCCATGCCCACCCCATGCAGGTGCGCAGCGGCGAGCACAGCAAGGACCTTGAAGTGTGCCGCGCGTTGTGGACGCACCTGGCCGACCGGCATGCCGACCGCGCCGCCGTGCTGGTGAACCTCGGCGGCGGGGTGGTCACGGACCTGGGCGGATTCACTGCGGCCACCTACAAGCGGGGCATCCGCTTCATCCATGTGCCCACCACGCTGATGGGCATGGTGGATGCGGCCATCGGCGGCAAAACCGGCATCGACCTGCACGGGGTGAAAAACCTGGTGGGCGCCTTTGCCGACCCGGTGGCCACCTACCTGCATCCGCCCTTCCTGCGCACCTTGGGCAAGCGCGAGCTGCTGAACGGCGTGGCCGAAATGGTGAAGCACGGGCTGGTGCTGGACGCCCCGCACTGGAACGACGTGCGCCGCGCCGCACTGCACGACCTGGGCGCATTGGCCCCGCTGATCTTCCGCTCCGCAGGGCTGAAGATGGAGGTGGTGGCCCGCGACCACCGCGACCACGGGCCGCGCAAGCTGCTCAACTTCGGCCACACCATCGGCCACGCCCTGGAGGCCTTCGCCCTGGAAAGCCCGCAACGGTCGCTGCTGCACGGCGAGGCCGTGGCCATCGGCATGGTGTGCGCAACTTGGCTCAGCTGGCGCATGGAGCTGCTGGAGCGCGACCGCATGAACGCCATTGAGGAGCACATCCTGGGCCTGTTTCCCGCATTCCGCTTTTTGCAGACCGACGAGCACCGCATCCTCGAGCTGATGCGCAACGACAAAAAGAACGCCGGCGGCGACTTCCGCTTCACCTTGCTTACGGGCATCGGCGAGGCCCGCGTGGATGTGCCGGTGAACGCCGCGCAGGTGGCCGAGGCGCTTGAGCATTACCGCCTGCTGATCCGTGATGCCGAACAGCGTCAACCTCCGCGGCCCTGATGGACCGGTAACGGCGCGCGTGGCCCTGCCGCCGGGCAAGAGCCTGGCCAACCGCGCACTGGTGCTTGCCGCGTTGGCGGGCGACCTTTCCTGCGTGCAGGGCGCCGGCAATGCCGACGACACGCGCATCCTGCACCAATTGCTGCGCGAAAGGCCGCACCGCATGCACTGCGGCGATGGCGGCACCACCCTGCGCTTTCTGCTGGCCTGGGCCTGCGTGCAGCAAGGCCGGGAGCACTTCATCACCGGCAGTGAAAGGCTGCTGCAACGGCCGCACGGCCCGCTGGTGCAGGCCTTGCGCACAATGGGCGCGGACATCACACAGGTCCCTCCCGGCTTCCTGGTGCGCGGCAACCGGCTGGGCGGGGGCCACGTGGTGCTGCACGCTTCGCCAAGCAGCCAGTTCATCAGCGCGCTGCTGCTGGTGGGTGCCACCTTCACCCAGGGGCTGGAACTGCGGTGGACCGGCCAGCGCTTGAGCGAACCCTATGTGCGCATGACCATCGCGTTGTGCAGGCACTTCGGCATTGCGGTCCGGGAGGAGGGCGATGCGATCACCGTGGAGGCCGGCACCGTGCATCCCGCGCCGTACACCGTGCCCGCGGATTGGAGCGCCGCCGCCTTCTGGTACCAGGTGGCCGCACTGAACCCGGGAAGCAGCGTGCTGCTGGAAGGGTTGCATGCCGACGGCCTGCAGGGCGATGAGGCCCTGGCAACGCTGCTGCACGCGCATGTGCGCACCACCCCCGTGCCCGGCGGCATGCTGCTCTCGGGGATCACCGGCCCCTCCACGCCGTTCACCGCCGACCTGCGCAGCACGCCCGACCTCTTTCAGCCACTGGCATTCCTGATGGCCGCACTGGGCCGCCCAGCCGCCTTCACCGGCCTGCACAACCTGCCGCTGAAAGAAACTGACCGCCTGAAGGCCGTGGCGGAAGCGCTGGAAAAGCTGGGCGTTCAATCGGAATACCAAGGTGATCGATTCCAAATTGTGCCTCAGGGTCCCCTATGGGAGACCGCTGAGGGAGCAATGATCCGTTCCCTACGGGGGACCGCTGAGGGAGCAATGAGCCGTTCCCTGCGGGAAACCGCTGTGGGAGCAAGGCCCGTCCTTCCGCCCTTCGATCCGCAAGGCGATCACCGCATGGCCATGGCGCTGGCTCCGCTGGCACTCGTTTGCAGGGAGATCACCATCCTGCACCCCGAGGTGGCGAATAAATCATACCCCGGTTTTTGGGGTGAACTGGAGCGTGCGGGGTTCATGGTGCAAAGGACATAGCTCGTGGGTACCTAAGCACTGTCAACGTCATTCAGGTCTTGACAAACTGACAACTGACAACTGACAACCCACAACTGACAACCATGGACTGGACGCAAGACGAAGTGTCCCACGAACTATTCCCCACGAACTATCCCCGCGAACTATCACCCCTCTTCCCTACCTCGGCTTCCTCAGCCACACCTTTTGCCCCGGCTGCACGGGATCGGTGGCGGCCATGGCGTTGTACTTGGCCAGCTTCTTCAGCTTCACCCCGTAGCGCTGGCTGATGCCCCAAAGCGTTTCGCCCTGCTGGGCGATGCAGCTCTCCTGCTCCTTGCTCTTGTTGCGCTTGGGCTGGATGAACACCACCTGCCCTTCCTCCAGGCGGCTGTCCTTTTCCAGGTCGTTCCAGCCGGCCACCAATCCGGGCATCTGCTCTATCGCTGCCGCAATGTCGCGCACGGTTTCCCCCTTGCGTGCCCGCACGAACTTGATGCGCCCCTCGAAGCGTTCCACATCGCGTGCATTGCCGATGGTGATCACATTGTCGTTGCTGGTCGCCCGTGTGCTCCGGTTGGTGCGTGCCGCTGCGGCTGGGGCGGGCTTGTTGCCGCGGTCCGCATAGCTCACGTCCACCCCCCGGTCCAGGTTGTCTAACTGGTAGCGTTCGATCAGGTCGATCAACTTCTGCGGATAGCGCGGGTCCGTGGCATAGCCGCAGCGCTTGAGGCCGTGGGCCCAGCCCTTGTAGTCGGTGGCCTTCAGCTCGAACAGGCTGGAATAGCGCGGGCGCTGCAGGAACTTGCTGTGGTCCTCAAAGCTCTGGTCCGCATTGCGGTACTTGCGGAAGCAGTCGTTCTTCTTGTCATCGTCGTAAAGGATGGAACCGCCCGTCCAGTCCGGCGTGCATTTGATCCCGAAGTGGTTGTTGGCCTCCACCGCCAAAATGCTGTTGCCGTTGCGGCTCTCCAGCAGGCCCTGCGCCATGGTGATGCTGGCCGGTATGCCGTGCTCCTTCATTTTGCGCACTGCCACATCCTTCCACTGGGCAATGTACTGCTCAGGGCTTTGGTCCTTGCTCCCGGCTTGTGCCAGCACCGGCAGCAGCCATGCCGCCAGCACCGTCGCCATGGAGGTTTTCAACAATTGTTGGATCTTCATTTTCCAGCACCTCAAAGCGGGAAGGCCAAAGGTACCGGGGCCTCCACGGCTTGCCTGCGCGCTTCCGCCACGGCTATGCACCGCCCCATGTGAATAAAAACGCAGCGTTTCCGACCTTCGTGCCCACCATGGCTGAGCAGCCCGACCTACCGGCGGAGGACCCCCGCACGCAAAACCTCTTGCGCCTCGGCTACGCGGAAGGGGATTTCTACTTCACCAAGGAAGGTTACGTGGTGTGGACCGAACAATACCACATAAAGCGCGGTTACTGCTGCCAGAGCGGCTGCCGCCACTGCCCGTATGGCAATGCACCGGCCGGCAAGAAGGAAAACCACCATCCGCACACCTGATCCCCATGCCCTCCAACACCGACCTTGCCGCCATCTTCCGCCAGCTCCACCACAGTGGCATGCCCCTGCTGCTGCCCAACATCTGGGACCCGCTGAGCGCCGCGCTGCTACAGGCCGCAGGCCTGCCCGCCGTGGCCACCTCCAGCAGCGCCATGGCCCTCAGCAACGGCTACCGCGATGGCGAAAAGCTGCCCCTTGGGGACCTGCTGCGCATCCTGCGCCGGATCACCGCCACCGTGCAGGTGCCCGTATCAGCCGACATCGAACGCGGCTATGCGACCACCGACGCACAGCTGGCCGACCACATCAAACAGCTCGTGGATACGGGCATCGTGGGCATCAACTACGAGGACAGCCTGCCGGGCGCGCCGGGCATGGTGCCCCTGGAGCAGCAGGCGAAGAGCATCGCCGCCATCCGCAGTGCCGCCGATGCCGCCGGCGTAAAGCTCTTCATCAACGCCCGGGTGGACGTGTACATCAAGGGAGGAACCATGACGGACGGTGAAAAGCTGGCCGAAGCCACCCGGCGCGGCAAGGCCTACAAGGAAGCCGGCGCCGACGGCCTCTACCCCATCCTGCTGCTGGACCCGGTACACATGGAAACCCTGGTGCAGGAGGTGGGCCTGCCGCTGAACATCACCATGGTGCCCGGCATCCCCGACCTGGCCGTGCTGAAGGCCATCGGCGTGGCACGCGCCAGCATGGCCTCAGGATTCCTGCGGCACACGGCCTTCTCCATGCTTGTGCTGGTGGAGCAGGTCCTGCACGGCAATGCCTGGGCGGAAGCCCTACGGGCAGCGGTGCCGAGCGACCAGATGAACAAGCTGATCCCGGACGGGCCAGGGCAGTAGGTCGGAACATCTGAATCCGTCCGGGTTTGCAACGCGGTCGCATCACGGGGCTTACGGTCGTGCCCAACGCCCTTCACGCTCCGATCACGAACTTCGCACCACCGCACCCAAGCTGTGGCGCCCAGACGCATGCCCACCGATCCCGCCAAGCTCCTTGCCCTCGTCCGAGCAGCCATTCACGAGAAATTCCCTGCCAAGTCCCGCAATCAACCGATGGGCAAACCCATGCCTCCCGTCAACGGCCGATCAGGTTCACCTTATAATCCTGCATAATCGGATCTGCGGTAACGAGGTGCAGCTTTTCGCATTGTGCTTGTGCGATCAGCGTGCGATCAAATGGGTCCCGGTGGTGCAATGGCAGTTTAGCAAGCGCCAACGTATGCACCGGAAAAACAGGAAGCAGTTCAAATCCGAACGCCTCCAATGAACTGACCAGCGCATCAAGCTCAATATCGAGACCGAGCTTTCCCACGGACCTCTTGATCGCCAGCTCCCAAAGTGATACAATGCTCACCACTACGGGCTGCTCCGGATCCGCCAAGATCTGCCTGCCCCTGCGGCCCAGTCGGGGATCATCCTCCCATGCCCAAAGAAGCACATGGGTATCCACCAGCACCCTCGTCACATGTAGTCCTTCAGGTCATCCATCGGCGCATCGAAATCCTCCGCCACATGGATCTTGCCTTTGAACATGCCCAAAGGCCTTTCCTTCTTCTTGGGCGATTGCTGTAGCTTCTTCAATAGTTTGTCCACAAGAACACCCACCTCCTTCTGCAGGTCGGCAGGCAGGGCGTTGATCTTCACAAAGAGATCGGCCGTATTCATGCAACGAAGATAGTCGATTTCGCACCAAGGAATGACCGGCATGCCTTGCGCAATTTGGCGATGAACGCCCCAATGTTCGGGGATTCCCCGTTGCTCCCGACCTTCGCACTATGCTTTCCGCAACTTCCACAGCCCTTCACACCTTTCAAGCCTCCATCCGCGAAGGCATCCCTTCCACCCTTCCGCCCGCAAAGCCGCTGGATCCCTCCGTGCCCCACGCCCCCAAGCGCAAGGACATCCTCACCGCTGAAGAAAAGAAGCTCGCGCTGAAAAATGCCCTGCGCTACTTCGATCCCAAGCACCACGCCACCCTCGCGCCCGAATTCGCGCAAGAGATGAAGGAACATGGCCGCATCTACATGTACCGCTTCCGGCCCGAAGGCCCGATGCACGCACGGCCCATCAGCGACTACCCCGCCAAGAGCAAGCAGGCCGCGGCCATCATGCTCATGATCCAGAACAACCTGGATCCCGCCGTGGCGCAGCACCCGCACGAGCTGATCACATACGGCGGCAACGGCGCCGTGTTCCAGAACTGGGCCCAGTACCGGCTCACCATGCGCTACCTCAGCGAAATGAGCGACGAGCAAACGCTCGTGATGTACAGCGGCCACCCGCTGGGCCTCTTCCCCAGCCACAAGGAAGCCCCGCGCGTGGTGGTCACCAACGGCATGGTGATCCCCAACTACAGCAAGCCCGACGATTGGGAACGGATGAACGCGCTGGGCGTATCGCAATACGGCCAGATGACCGCCGGCAGCTACATGTACATCGGTCCGCAGGGCATCGTGCATGGCACCACCATCACGCTGTTGAATGCGAAGCGCATGCACGCTCCTCTCTCGCATTCCCCCCTCTCCTCCGGAGAGGGCCGGGGTGAGGGCAAAGAGGGGCGGGGGGTGAGGCTCTTCGTCACCGCCGGCCTCGGCGGCATGAGCGGCGCCCAGCCCAAGGCGGGCAACATCGCGGGGGTGGTCACCATCTGCGCGGAAGTGAACCCCGCCGCCGCCCACAAGCGCCACAGCCAGGGCTGGGTGGATGAGGTGATCGCCGACGTGAATGCATGCATCGATGCGGCGTTGGCTTGGCAGAAGAAAGGCGAAGCCCACAGCATCGCGTACGTGGGCAACGTGGTGGACCTGTGGGAACGCTTAGCCACGCGCCAGATCAAGGTGGACCTCGGCAGCGACCAGACCAGCCTGCACAATCCCTGGGCCGGGGGCTATTACCCCGTGGGCCTCAGCTACGAAGAAAGCAACGCCCTGATGGTGCAGGATCCCGCTGCCTTCAAACGGCGCGTGGAGGAAAGCCTGAAACGCCAAGTGAAGGCGATCAACACGCTTTCCGAAAAAGGCATGTACTTCTTCGATTATGGCAACGCTTTTTTGCTGGAAGCCGGTCGAGCGGACGCGGACATTTGGGCGACTCCCCTCTCCCTCGGAGAGGGGTCGGGGGTGAGGGACATCTCCCC
>JAFEAI010000023.1 GCA_018266475.1 Bacteroidota bacterium | reverse complement strand
GGGTAAGGTCGGGCCTACAGCCCTCCCCGATGACATGGTGCATCGCTGCCCAACGCTCAAGCGTTGGGCAGCGATGAGGTCGCGCCTTCAGCGCTCATCAGGGCCTTTCCCGGCAAGATAAGAAGACCCGATAACCCTGAATGCCGGAACCAGGGCGATCGTATCTGGCGCGCCCTATGGGCGCGGTGTCTTCTATCGTTCAGCACTGCAAGGACGCGCCCGGGTCTCCACCGGGCGTGGTTCAAGATCGAATTTGCCTGCGCCGCTATACGCATGGAAAAGCCCCTGCCTGAATACCGGGGGAAAGGACTTCTTCACATCCGCGTCCATCTGTGTGGACCCGTGGTTAAAGCCGGCATGTGCCTGCGCCGCCAGGTGAAGCGGTTGTATCCGATAGCACTGATGGCCGGAAGAACATGTGGTGCCTGCGCATTACCTTTGTGCATGGAAAATCCCTCTGCCACCCTCGCGCCCAAGCGTGGCGCGCGCACGGCCCAAGCGGCCCCCGAACGTTCAGACCGGTTTGCGGCACAAGGGCTCACCTACGATGATGTGCTCCTGGTGCCGGCGTATTCCGAGGTGCTGCCGCGCGCGGTGGACATCCGCACGCACTTCAGCCGCAACATCGCGCTGAACCTGCCCATTGTGTCCGCCGCCATGGACACGGTGACCGGCTCGGCATTGGCCATCGCCATCGCCCAGCAGGGCGGCATCGGCGTGATCCACAAAAACCAGTCGGTGCAGCAGCAGGCTGCGGAGGTGCGCCGCGTGAAGCGCAGCGAGAGCGGCATGATCACCGATCCGGTGAAGCTGCTGGTGGGCGCCACCGTGGGCGATGCCATGAAGCTGATGGCCGACCACAAGATCGGCGGCATTCCCGTGGTGGATGAGCATCACCGCCTGGTGGGCATCGTCACCAACCGCGACCTACGCTTCGAGAAGCACCTGGCCAAGCCGGTGGCCGATGTAATGACCAAGGACAACGTGATCACCGCCCAGGCGGAGGTGACCATGGCGCAGGCCTCGGACATCCTGCAGGAATACAAGATCGAAAAGCTGCCCGTGGTGGACGGCCACGGAAAGCTCATCGGCCTGATCACGTACAAGGACATCATCAAGCTGAAGCAGCGGCCCAATGCGTGCAAGGACGGCATGGGGCGCCTGCGCGTGGCCGCCGCCATCGGCGTTACCGGCAACAGCCATGAGCGGGCTGCAGCCTTGGTGGAGGCCGGGGTGGACGCCTTGGTGATCGACACCGCGCACGGCCACCACATCGGGGTGCAGAATATGCTGCGCGAGATCCGCAAGACGTTCACCACCGTGGACCTGGTGGTGGGCAACGTGGCCACGGGTGCCGCTGCCCGCGCGCTGGTGGATGCGGGCGCCGATGCCGTGAAGGTGGGCATCGGCCCGGGCAGCATCTGCACCACCCGCGTGATCGCCGGCGTGGGCGTGCCCCAGCTCAGCGCCGTGCATGATTGCGCCGCAGCCATCGCCGGCAGCGGTGTGCCCGTGATCGCCGACGGCGGCATCCGCTACACCGGCGACGTGGTGAAGGCCATCGCCGCAGGGGGTGACAGCGTGATGATCGGGTCGCTCTTCGCGGGCACCGAGGAGAGCCCGGGCGAAACGGTGATCTTCGAGGGCCGCCGCTTCAAGACCTACCGCGGCATGGGCAGCTTGGAGGCCATGCAGCACGGCAGCAAAGACCGCTACTTCCAGGACATGGAGGACGACATCAAGAAGCTGGTGCCCGAGGGCATCAGTGGCCGCGTGCCCTTCAAGGGGCCGCTGCACGAGGTGATCCACCAGATGGAGGGCGGCCTGCGCGCGGGCATGGGCTATTGCGGGGCGGCCAACATCGGGGCGCTGCAACAGGCCACGTTCATGCGCATCACCCCTGCGGGCATGCGGGAAAGCCACCCGCATGACGTGTTCATCACGCGGGAGGCGCCGAACTACAGCGTGGGATAGGTGGCGGTTGTGTAGTTGTTGGGGCGTGGTTCGTAGGGCGTAGCTCACACCGCGCACCATCAGCTACGAACTACATGCCGCCCACTCCCAATCCAAAAAGCGCGATATCGTACTTCACGGGGTCGGCAGGATCGAGGAGGCGCAGCGCGGCGGTAAGTTCCTCCACGCTCTTCCAGTCATCCTGCTTCCGCCGGAGAAGGCCCAGCTGCCGGGCCACGCGCCCGGTGTGTACGTCCAAAGGCACGTGCAGCGCCGAGGGCGGAATGCGCTTCCACAGGCCGAGGTCCACGCCGGTATCCGCCGGCCGCACCATCCAGCGCAGGAACATGTTGATGCGCTTTGCATTGCTGCCGCGCAATGGGTCGGCCACGTGCTTTTCCGTGCGTGCAGGGTGGGCAGGCAGGAAAAAGCGACGGCGAAAGGTGCCGATAAGTTCGGCCATGGGCGGCAGCGCCGCACCGGGGTCCGCAGGCAGAAAGGCGGCCTCAAGGCTTCCGTGCCTGCCGTACAGTGCGCGCAGGGCAAGCACAAAGCAGCGCAGGTCGGTGCCGTTGAAGGTGCGGTGTACGAAGGTGCCGGTCCGCTCCAGTTCGGAGGGCGATGCGTGCATGGTGAAGTCGTGCGGGGCACCGTCCAGCAGTTCCACCAGCCGCCATGCGTTGCGGATGATCGTTCTGCGCTGCCCCCACGCGATGGTGGCGGTGAGGAAGCCGATCACCTCCGCATCCTCCCGCCTGCTGAAGGATCGCGGCACCTGCAGCGGGTCGTCCGCCACAAAGGCGGCGGTGGCCAGCCGGTGGTACGCTTCTTCCAGCAGGTCGCGGACTTCCAAGGAGGGAGATGCGGATTTCACCCCTCGCGGCATGCCCATTTCAGGAAAAGAGGGTGCTTCCCGACCGCCAATGCCTACCAGGTGCTTTTTACCGGCGTGGCGGTGGCAGGCGGCGGCACCGGCCTGGGGCCGGGCGATGGGCTATGGCTTTGCGATGCCCCATTGCTTGGCGACCAGCCACCGCCCGAACGGGAAGGAGAAGGCGTGCCCGGATTGGAGCCGCCGTGCGGGATGATGCGTGGCTTAGGCAGCGGGGGGGGCGTACCGCTCCCCTCGCGCGGATCGCGGGAAGGCTCGCGCACCACGTCGCCGGGCTTTACATGCGGCGGGTCCGGCTCATCGGGGGAGGGCGTCTTCACCGGCGGGCGGTAGCTGCCGTCGGGCTTGGCATGCGGAGGATCCGCAGGGGCGGGGCTGGGCGTGCCCGTGGTGGGCCCGGTGACATCAGGAGGCAGCACTACCGGCCTTTC
>JAFEAI010000239.1 GCA_018266475.1 Bacteroidota bacterium | reverse complement strand
CGAGGCGCAGCTGAAGCTGATGGAGCGCGGCGACGACGAGGCCATGTACCTGGACCGCGATTTCCTCCGCGCGCTGGAGTACGGCATGCCGCCCACCAGCGGCATCGGCATCGGCATGGACCGCTTGGTGATGCTGCTCACCGACAACCCGGCCATCCAGGAGGTGCTGCTCTTCCCGCAGATGCGGCCGGAGAAGTGGGATTGAGGGGGGAAAGGCGGAAATCGTTTCATACGTGTTTGACGCTCACGTGAGTCAGGGGGACTTCAACCCCGGCAGCCTGGCCTATCTTTGGGCAACGACAAGCAACCATGACCACCTTGGACCTGCGTACAGAGCTTAAAGGCTTGATCGACCGGATCAGTGACAGGAACATCCTCGAGGCGCTACGGACCATTGTGCTGCGGCAGGCCGAGCAGGATGACCAAGCGGCGGAAATGCAGCGCATGGCCCAGTTGAGCGAAGAGGCCATTGGGCGCGGGGAGGTATACACCCGCGGGGAGGTGGAAAAATACCTGAAGAACCACCGGCCCAAGCCATGAGGTTGGTCTTCACGAAGCCCGTTCGGAACAGGATCGTGGAGATCCGCAATTATTTGGCTGAGAACACTTCATTTGAGCAGGCAGACCTCACCATCTCAAAACTCTTGGACAAAGCGGACAGCTTATTGGAGCATCCATTGCGCGGGATCCCTGAACCGGCACTTGCCAACTTGGGCAAGGGATACCGAAGCTTGATCACCGGCCGGTACAAGATCGTCTACTATGTTTCCGGTGATGAAATACGCATCACTGACCTATTTGATACCAAGCAGCACTCTTCCCGGATGCGTTGGTGAATGACTTCGGCCACCTGCTTGTCATTGCGCTTGCCCCTAGGCGTACCTTCCTCTCCCAGGGCAGGCGCTACATCAGCGAGCTGATCGATCCCATCGACCAGCGCGAACGCTTCGAGGCGCAGCTGAAGCTGATGGAGCGCGGCGACGACGAGGCCATGTACCTGGACCGCGATTTCCTCCGCGCGCTGGAGTACGGCATGCCGCCCACCAGCGG
>JAFEAI010000238.1 GCA_018266475.1 Bacteroidota bacterium | reverse complement strand
CACCACGGGTTCGCCGCCGGTGTTCAGCACCACGGTTTTGGCATCGTTCGCAGGGATCTCATCCGCCTGTCCATTGGGCAGGCTGGTGGCTATGGTCAGCATGAGGCCCGTGCCTACTTCGGCGGGCACCGAGGGCAAGGTCACGTTCACCGACTGGCCGTAGGACAGGTTGCCCGTCCAGGTGTAGGAGTGCTGCACGCCGCCGCTGAGGCCGTATGCGATCTGCACGCTGGTGAGGTCATCATCGCCATTGTTGCTCAGCGTGGCCACCGGGGCCAGCTGTGCGCCGCAATAGGCGCCGGGCGCCGGGCTGATGATGGCGGAGATGGAGGCATCGTTGTGTGCCGGGTGCTCCAGCAGCAGGCCGAAGGTGCCTGCCACGCCGGCGCTGCCATTGTTGTACACCAGCACCTTGTATTCGGTGTTGGGCGCAAGGCCGCCCAGCACTTGGGTGCCTGCGGCGTTGGGCTGGCAGGCTATACTGCCCGTGGCGCCTAATGCGGCGCAGGTGCCGCCGTATACCGCAGCGTTCACCTGGGTGGCCGTGAAGGAGCCGTTGGTGTTGTGGTCCTTCAACGTGAGCAGGGCGCGGCTGTGCGTGCCGGAGTTGAAGCTGAACCATACGCCGCTCACGGGCAAGGCCCCGCTACAGGTGGTGGGCCCGCCCACCGGGGCGCATGCATTGTTGAACTGGGCCGGTGTGCCCGCGCCGGTGGCAAGGGTGAATGGCATGGGGGTCGCGCCGCTGCATAGATGATTGGGGGGCGGGGGGCAGACGGTGCTGCACGACACGCCTAATTGGTAGTTGCCCTCGGCGGCACCGGCGCCATGCACGGCGATCCAATAGGTACTGCCTGTGGTGGTATTGATGGTCAACTGGCTGCCACCGTTGGGGCATCCCGGCGCGTCGTCGTTCATGGCCATGCAAGCCAGGTTGTTGCAATCCGTGCCGGTGAACACGGAGAGGCGCGTGTCGAAGCTGTTGTTGCCGCAGGTGCTGAGGGTGACCGCATCATTGCCGGTGGCCGTGTACTTCCACCAGTTCTGCCCGCCCGTGCTGGCCGGCCCGTTGAATGGGCAGGCATTGGCAGGCATGCCAGGGGCAACGCCTGTGGTGCGCCCGGGGTATGTGCTTCCGCAAGCTACCGGGTAGGCGGTGGCGCAGGTGTTGTGCTGCGGCATCACGAATACCGAATAGTCCTCCGTTTCACTGTAGTTCTGGTTGCCGCAAGGGGTGGCCGCCGTGTTGTAGGTGGCCCGCACGCGCATGATGGTGGTGCCTTGGAGCGCGCCGGGCGGCACGTTCACTTGCACGGGTGATAGATTGGTTGTGCCGTTGGCCACGTTGGTGGCGGTGCCCAGGTCGCAGGCCTCCGTGGCGTCGAACACACCGTTATGGTCCCAGTCGATCCAGGCCTTTGCATAGACTTTATAGTTGCCGGCGGTGTTCACGCGCACCGAGAGCGGATAGGCCAACCCTTGTTCCACCGTGTTGGACCAGGTGACGTAGCTGGTGTACGCGCCCGTGGTTCCGGTGCTGTTGTTGATGGATCCGAAGGTGACGTTGGTGATGCCCGTGGCATCATCCAGCGTGGCGCTCACCGTGCAATAGCACCCCGTGGTGATCGTGGGCGTCACCAGCACTGGTGTGCTGCTGCCCGTGTTGCCGCTGCAGGTCACCCGCAGGCGGTACCACGTGGGGGCCATTGCCGACGTGGACTGGGTGCTTGCCGTACCCAGTCCGTTATTGGCAAAAGGACCGCCGGCACCTGAAGTGCTGCTTTCCCATTGGTAGGTGAGGCCGAGGTCGGTGGACGGGTACTGGATGCCAAGGTTGAACGTGGTGCCCGGGCAAGGGGCGGCGTTGCTGGTGGTGGTGTTGCCGGGCGTAGGTGTGCCGCTGCACACCGGTAGGGCGACCACAACCACGGTGTAGTCCTCGGCTTCGCTGTTGTTCACGTTGCCGCAGGCGGGCGGCGCGCTCCCTTGGCGCGTGCGGATGCGCATGCGGGTGCTCCCGGCCACCGCGCTCAGGGGCACCGTGATGTTCAGCGGTGAGTTGGAGGTTAGGTCCTCGTTGGATCCGAACAGCCCGTTCACAGTGCCCAGGTCATACGTCTCATTCGCATCAAATACGCCGTTCCTGTTCCAGTCGATCCATGCCGTGGCGGTGTTCGTGGCAAATAGTCCGGTGGCCTTTATGGTAACCGACAGCGCGTAGGTGCTGCCTTGGGTCACCGAGGTGGAAAGGGAGGTGAAGTCCGTGTAGGCCGGATTGGCGGAGGAGCTGTTGTTGATGGTGTTGAACACCACTTTCGTGATGCCGGCCGAGCCGGGCGTGGCGGCACCTGCGGTGCAGTACGTTTGGCCTTGTGCGCGGGGAGCTAAGCCCAGCAGGGCCGCCAGTCCTAGCGCGGTGCGGGCATGCGCCCACCGGGTACGGATGTGTGTTGCAAGGTGCATCTCTGATCGGGGTTTTTTTACGGTTGGTGATCCCATTGAGAGTGGTGGCTCCTCGACGAACGGCTTGTTTTTATCGACAAGTGCAATGTTATGGCGGTTGGAGGTTGCGAGTCAAGCCCGTCCCTACTTTTTGTGGATCGTGTGGGAACAACGGTTCCCGAGTACCCCATTCGAAGTACATTTTTCGCGGGAACTGTTCCTTTGCACCCCGCTTCCGCCATGCTCCACCTCCAACTCCCCACCGACCCGCGCTGGGCCGCCTTGGCCAAGGAAGACCTGCACACCCTGCTGGTGGACCATGCCTGGTGCGAGCACAAGGCGGCCAGCAACGCCATGTCCATCGTGGTGCGCCACCCGGGCCTTACCGACCTGGTGGAGGAGCTGTGCCGCATAACGCAGGAGGAGATGGCCCACTTCGGCATGGTGGTGCAGCGCCTCCGCGAGCGCGGCTGGGCGCTGGGACCCGAGCGCAAGGACGGCTATGTGAACGAGCTGCTGGCCTTTGTCCGCAAGGATGGTGCGCCGGAGGAGCGCCTGGTGGACCGCCTGCTGTTCTCGGCCATGATAGAGGCGCGCAGTTGCGAGCGCTTCAAGCTGCTCAGCGAAACGGCCGCCGACCCGGAGCTGCGCACCTTCTACCGGGACCTGATGGAAAGCGAGGCCGGCCATTACGCCACCTTCATCGGCCTTGCCCGCAAATACGGCGGGCGCACCGATGTGGATGCCCGCTGGCAGGCGTTCCTGGCCTATGAGGCCGAAGTGGTGGCCCGCTACGGCAACAGCGCCGAAATGCACGGTTGAAGGGAGCGCTACGCAAGGGCGATGAAGAACATGGAACCGAAGGATATAACCGCAGAATGCCTCTGCATCGGCGATGAACTGCTGATCGGGCAGGTGCTGAACACCAACGCCGCCTGGATGGGGCGCGAGCTGGGCCTGGCCGGCATCCGCACCGCGCTGGGCCGCGTGATCGGCGACGACCAGGCCACCATCGTGGAGGCGCTGCGCACCGCTTCCACCGACATCGTGCTGATCACCGGCGGCCTGGGCCCCACCAAGGACGACGTGACCAAGCGCGCCCTCTGCGAGTTTTTTGCCACCGGCCTTGTGCGCAATGCCGGGGTGGAGCAACGCATCATCGGGCTGTTTACCCGCTTGGGCGGGGATGCGCGGCGCGTGAAGCAGGCCGACCTGGCGCAAGCCATGCTGCCCGAATGCTGCGAGGTGCTGCCCAACCTGCTGGGCACCGCCAGCGGCATGTGGTTCGAGCGGGAGGGAAGGGTGTTCGTAAGCTTGCCCGGAGTGCCGTATGAAATGCAGGCGCTTGTGCGGGACCAGGTGCTTCCCAAGCTCAGGGAGCGCTTCAGGCCGCCGGCGATCATTCACCGCACCGTGCGCACCACGGGGCTGGGGGAAACCATGCTGGCCGAGCGGCTGGCCCATTGGGAGGCTGGCCTGGCCAAGCAAGGGATCAAGCTGGCCTACCTGCCCGCACCGGGCGAGGTGAAGCTGCGCCTGAGCCTGTACGCCGCCGGCAACCCGCAAGCAGCCAGGGCCCTGGTGGACCGGGAGGCCATGGCGTTGTACCGCATCGTGCCGGAGCTGATCTACGGCGAAGGTGCGCAGGAGCTGCAGGAGGTGATCGGCGGCCTGCTGAAGCAAAGCGGGCAAACCTTGGCCCTGGCCGAAAGCTGCACGGGCGGCTACCTCAGCCACATGGTCACCTCCGTGGCGGGCAGTTCGGCCTACTACATCGGAGGGGTGGTCAGCTATGCCAACGCAGTGAAGATGGAGGAGCTGGGCATCCCCAGCGACATGCTTGAACTCAATGGCGCGGTAAGCGCGCCCGTGGCCGAGCGCATGGCCATAGGGGTGCGCGGCGCCCTGAAGAGCGATTGGGCGGTGGCCACCACCGGCATCGCCGGGCCGGACGGCGGCACGCCCGAAAAACCCGTGGGCACCGTGTGGATAGCGGTGGCGGGGCCGCAGGGCGTGGTGAGCGAGAAGGGCGTGTTCATGGGCTCCCGCGACCTGGTGATCCGCCGGGCTTCCATGGCGGCGCTGAACATGTTGCGCAAGCAATTGGTTGCGGGCAGTGCTGCCAGCGCCTAAAGCTGCGCCTGACGGCGGATCCACACGGATGAGGGCGATTCCGCCCGGATCCCGGACCGACGATCCGTGTGCATCTGTGTCCATCCATGGTTTTGTGCTTAGGGAATGCCGCGCCCGCAGCGCGCCTTGGACCCATTAGCCCCGGGCCGCTGGCAGGGCCTGGCGGGTCTTCTTGTCTTGATAGGAAAGGCCCTGATGAGCGCTGAAGGCGCGACCGCATCGCTGCCCAACGCGCAAGCGTTGGGCAGCGATGCACCTTGTCATCGGGGAGGGCTGTAGGCCCGACCTTACCGCACCCTGCGATGAGGCCGGGCCTTCAGCCCTGGCGATCGCGCATTTGGTATCCCGGCCCTACGCTCACGCGCAGGGCCGGGATAATGCCGGGCCTTTGGCCCTGGAGGCAGCCTGCCCCTGCTCCGGAGTCTCTTCCGTGTTATCCGGGGTGGCGGTGCAAGACCCCGCGCAAGGAAAGGGATCAAGACCCGATGGCTCCGGGCCGCTGGCGCGAAGTGATCTTTTTTCACTACTTTCGCCGCCCGAAATCGCACAGCCATGTCACGCATCTGCCAGATCACCGGAAAGAAGGTCATCACGGGTAACTCCGTGAGCCACTCCAACCGCAAAACGCGCCGCACGTTCATCCCGAACCTGCAGGACCGCAAGTATTTCATCCCGGAGGAAAACCGCACGGTGACGCTGCGCGTGAGCACCGCAGGCATGCGCACCATCACCAAGCTGGGCATCACCGAGGCGCTGAAGCGCGCCAAGGCCAAGGGCTTCCTCAACGCTTGAGCTACCCGTCCCCATTTCAAAAAGGCACCGTGCGCGGTGCCTTTTTGCTGATGGCCCGCCCGAACGCCCCCTGTATTCCGGTGCGGACATGGGCAGCAACCCCGGGGTAATTTTGCACCCCATGCGAGAAAGGAGCCTCAAGGCGTTCCTGCTGGCTGCCGCGCTGCTGGCACTGCCTGCGGTGGTGGGCCTGTGGCGGATGGGCCGTTTCGGGTTTCACCTTGCGGTGAACGGGTTCCACACACCTTTTCTGGACGGCTTCTTTCCCTTTTTTACGGAACTGGCCAATGGCTGGGTGCCTGTCGTGCTTTCGCTGCTGCTGCTGCTGAAAAGCTGGCGCGCATTCCTGATGATGGGCCTGGGCACAGGGTTGAGCGCCTTGGTGGTGCAATCCCTCAAGCGATTGGTCTTCGAGGGGGAGGACAGGCCCTCCATGTTCCTCGGCCAGATGCCGGGGCTGCACTTGGTGGCCGGGGTGGACCTGCACCACTACTACAGCTTCCCCAGCGGGCACTCCACCGCAGCCTTCAGCATGTGCCTGGCCCTGGCCGTGATCACGGGGAAGCGGATCCCTGCCGTGCTGCTCGCGTGCCTGGCCGCCTTGTTGGCCTATTCCCGCGTCTACCTCTCGCAGCATTTCACGGAGGACATTCTTGCGGGCATGGCCGTGGGATGCATTACGGCCACCATGGTCTACTTGCTCCTTTACCGCAGCCCATGGGGCAACCGCCCGCAATTTGACCGCTCTCCGCTCCGGCGTTATCCCATTTAGACGCTCAAGCCCGGCCAAAGCTGCGCCGCGATCCCCGCAAGCGGGATGAAGCACTAATCGGAGGACGATCCGCGCATCGGGTTGCGTAGCGGTGCCTACGGGACCCGATGCGCGGGGAAGTCTTCCGGAAAGAGGGCAAGCAGATCGGGTGGTATTGAGTGCCTAAATGGCATTAGAACCAGTACCGCGCACCTATGGCGCCACTGATGTCGAACCACGTGGCCGGCGCCAGTTCCAGGCCCGGTACCAGTTCCAGGAAGATGTCCACCGGGCCCTTGGCGGGCAGGTACGCCAGCCCCACCGGGAAGCGTATGCCAAGGCTCATGCCGGTACTCCCGTCATAGTGGTGCCGGTCGCGGTAGCGTCCGCTGTTCCACGTGCGCATCCGCAGGCCCGGCCCGTAGTAGAGCGGCATCTTGCCCTTGGCCAGGTGGATCAAATCCATGTTGTGGAAGAGGTAGTCCGCATGCACGCTGAAGTATCCCCCGTCCAGCAGCGACCAGGCTACGGCCCCGTCCACGGCCCGGTCTGCCGATAGCCAGCCCTTGAGGGAGATGCCGGTGGGCTCGCCCAGGATGATGCCGGCGCCAAAGCCGCTGGATTGCGCATGGATGCAGGTGCTGGCCGCCAAGGCCAGGGCCAGAAGGATCGTTCTCATGGATTGATATGAATGGAAGGGCCGGAAGTTCTCCGCAGGTGCGGCCTGCTCCTTTGCCTTAGCCCAAGCCGGGCGTGGGCACAATGAGCACATTGTACTTGTTGGTGCGCAGCACATCATCCGAGGTGCTGCCCAAGAAGGCTTTGGCCAAGCCCTTGCGGCCATGGGTGCCCATCACGATCAGGTCGGCTTTCAGGCGCTCTGCTTCCGCCAGGATGGTGTCCACCGTGGGGCCCATCACCATGATGGGATGTGATTCCACCTTGCGCGCGGCCAAGGATGCAATGATCTCCTGCATTTTATGCCGTTCTTCCTTGAGCGTTTCGGCCCGAATGTCGCGGATGTACTGGGGGCCGGGCTCATAGCCCACGAAATCGGGGTCGGGTGCGGCCACGTGCAGCAGCCAAAGCTTGGCCTCGCATGCCTCCGCCAGGTCCGCTGCCTGCCGGAGCACGGGATTGGTATCGCCTTTCAGTTCCAATGCGGCCAGGATGTTTTTCATCGGGGATGCGGTGTGGAGGTATCGGGGGACAAGCTAAGGAAACAACACCGTGGGCGGGTTGATTGTTTGCCGGCCGTCAAGGTCCCAAACGCATGATGGCGGCCAAGTGCCGCCATCATGCATGGGGGGGAATGCGTGGTGCGCCTTATGCGGCCACCTCTTCTTGCACGGGCCCGGTGAGCACCAGGCGGTCGTAGTGCTGCTTGCGCAGTTTGCCGCTGCTTTGGAAGAACCACTCGGAAAGCCCGTAGTGATAGCCGCGGCGGAGGCCGCTGTGGTGCGTGCCCAGCATTTTCTTCTTTCCGCTCAGCTTCTGGAGGGTGCGCGTCAGGAAGGCTTCCACTTCTTCGTGCGGCATGCCGGGCTTGTTGGCTTTGGCCCAGTGGAGCATTTGCTCCAGGATCTCCTCCTTGGGCATGAGCTTGCCGGATTCGGTGATCACCTGCAGCACGGCATCGTCCCATTCGTTCAGGGCGCGCACTTTCCGCTCGCGCTTCTTGGGGCGGCCTGGCTTGCCGGGCGCCTTGGCGGCCACTTCGCTCTTGCGGGGGCGGCCTGGGCCGCGCTTGGCGGGCTTGGCCGCTTCACCCGGAACACCGGACTTTTCCACACTGGGCAGCCCTGCGCGTTGCTCCTTCAGGTCCGCGATCGCATTCTTCACCATATCAAGCTGAAAGGCCAGCCTGCGGCGTTCATTGCGATAATGGACCAATAACTGGTCGATGTTCTTTTCGTTCAGACGGTTTTTGGGCATCTGTTGAATGATTTTATGCGTGCAAAGGTAGGTAAACCAAGTGCAACTACGGTATATGCCGTAGGAGAGATTTCAAAATAATTCAAACACGAAAAATCAGGTCACCTTGATCAATCGCTCACAATCAGGTTCTTTTAGTGCGCCTATGAAATAGACGGATAGTTGTTTATTGTCGATTAACGATCTTATTTCTTCCATGAGCGACTCATTGCATGCGATGAGCAGTCCGCCGCTGGTCTGCGGGTCGCAAAGGGTCATCATGGGTTCCATGGAGGTTATGCCGGCCACCTTGTCCGCAATGTTCTTCCAGTTCCGCATGCCGCCATCGGTATAGCACCCTTTTTTCAGGTAGGGCAGGCATTCGGGGATGAGGGGCACGTCTGCGTAGCGGATTTCCGCATGCAGGCCGCTGCCCTGGCACATTTCGGCGAGGTGGCCCAGGAGGCCGAACCCGGTGACGTCGGTGAGGGCATGCACACCCTCCACTTTCCCGAGCTTGGCGCCCAGGGTATTGGGCGTCACCATCAGGTCGCGGGCAATGTGCAGGTGTTCCGGGGCCAGCAAGCCACGCTTTTGCGCGGTGCTCAGGATGCCTACGCCCAGCGGTTTGGTGAGCAATAGTATGTCCCCCGGTTGGGCGGTGTCATTGCGTTTGAGGTTTTTCAGCCCCACCTCGCCGGTAACGGCAAGGCCGAAAAAGGGTTCCGGGGAATCGATGCTATGGCCGCCGGCCAGGGGGATGCCTGCATCATGGCAGGCCTGCCGTCCGCCGTCCACCACGCGTGCGGCCATGCCGGTATCCAGTTTTTCCATGGGCCACCCCAGGATGGCCACCGCCATCAGGGGGGTGCCACCCATGGCATACACGTCGCTAAGGGCGTTGGTGGCGGCGATGCGGCCGAAATCGAACGGATCGTCCACGATGGGGGTGAAGAAGTCGGTGGTGCTGATCACAGCACGTCCGTCGCCCAGGTCGTACACGGCGGCGTCATCCTTGGTCTGGTAGCCCACTAAGAGCTTGGGGTGCGGCAGGGTGGTCAAGGTGCCGTGGAGAATCCGTTCCAGGTCTGCCGGGGCGATCTTGCAGCCGCATCCGGCCCCGTGGCTGAACTGCGTGAGGCGCACGGCTTCCTTCAGGTCATCGCTCATTTTCAAGCAGCATTTCGGCGATCTGCCCCGGGGCCAGTCCATCGGCCTTCAGGAGGCTTACCGCGGCCGCATCGCGGGAGGAAAGCCCGCGGGCGTAAGTTTTGTCATAGTAGTGCAGGGTGATCCGGGCCACGGCGGGCAGGTTGCCCGCATGCAGGGCCTCCAGCGCGGCTTTGGCGTGCTGCGGCCCCATGCGTTTTTGGATCCGGCCGATGGCGGCGGCCAGTTCCTCCGGCGGGCAGGCGCCATAGTCCGCCACCAGCCGGTCGGCGCGGCGCGGTTGCGGCAGGTCCACGAAGGCCACGGGTGCTTTTCGCATCTGCGCAAAGAAGGGGTCCGGCACTTTTACATGGCCCACCATTTGGCTTTCATCCTCCAGCCAAACGGGCTTGCGGGGATCCAGCTGGCCCAGGGCCTGCCAGATGAGGTTCTCGAATTGTTCCGTGGAGGGTTGCGGGGCCTGGCCGATGCCGCCGAAGGCTGATCCCTTGTGGTGGGCGAGGGCCTCAAGATCCACTACTTGTGCGCCCATTCCGCGCATCAGCCCGAGCAGCTCCGTTTTTCCGGTGCCGGTATAGCCGCCCAGGATGCGCAGGTTCCATGGCCTGTTGAAGGATCCTGCCACCAGCTGCCGGAAAGCCTTGTATCCTTTTTGCAGGGTGAGCACCTGCATGCTGCCGGACTTTTCCAGCAGCCAGGCCACGCTTGCGCTCCGCTCGCCGCCGCGCCAGCAATGCACGGCCACGCTGTTTTCCGGAGCGATTGCCGATGCCTGTTCCACAAGCCCGGCGAGCTTGGGACCTGTGATGCGCAGGCCGTGCAGCATGGCCGGTTTCCGGCCTTGCTGCACGTACAGTGTGCCCACCTCGGCCCGTTCCGCGTCGGAGAACAAGGGCATGTTCACAGCGCCGGGGATGTGGCCATGGGCAAATTCGCCGGGTGACCTTACATCGATGATGGGGAATCCGGCGGCGAGAAAGCGGTCTACCGGCACTTGGAGGGGCACGGCACGAAATTAGGCAACGGCGGGGCAGGTGCGGTTCGCCCCAGGAGGGTTATCGGGCTTGCCGCACCCTTTGGATGCGGTGTCCGCCATTCTTCAGCACCACGGAAGCCCCTCCGGCAGGCACCAGGGTGTTTATCCGTGGTTCAGATCAGTGGGTGCAGGCGCCGCCAGGCGCATGGATAAGGCCCGCCCTGGTTCACCCGGGGCAGGGGCGCGGTGGTGTTAGCGCGGATTGTTGTAGTTGTCCAGCACCTCTTCGCGCTTGGCGCCGCCATCGGCCGTGCCGTACACGATCTGGTCCAGCCAGCGGCTGTTGTTCAGTTCGCCGGGCATGTCCGAGGTGAGCAGGGTCCAGCAGGTGGTGGACCGCTCGGGCTGGTAGAACACGAACCGCCGGTCGGAATACCTGCCGGCACGGTAGTAGTGCCAGATCATGTAGGGCACCACGCCGGTTTCATTCGCGCGGTTCACCACGGTGTTGGGCGCGCCGTAGCGGAGGTAGATGTATCCCTGGTCGCTTTGGTAGCCGGGCATGTTGCGGCATCCGAACTTCCGGTTCACGTAGTCCACCGCCTTTTTGTATTGGGTCCATGCGCCCTTGGGGTCATCCGGGTTGCGGTTGTACCAGAAGGTGTACATCACCTGGCGCATCACGTCGGGCCTGCGCTCCTTGCCTTGGTCGTCGATGAGCTTCCGTTCCAGTTCATCGGCAATGGGGCGCATGGAGGCCAGGAAGTCGGCCAGCGTGTCGGCATTGGTGAAGGCATCGGTGAAGTTGGGGCCGAGCTCGCCGGGCAGCACCTTGTTGGGGTCGTAGGTCACCGGGTTGTTGCGCTGGAAGAATTGCGTGCGCCGCTGCAGGAGGGAGTCGTTGCGGTCGTGTATTTCCAGCGCCAGGAGGTAGTTGCCGCTGGGCAGCCTGCCGATGCCCATTTCCAGGGCGATGGGCACCACGGTATCGGCCTTCAGCCGTTGCACATGGCGGAAGTTGCCGGCCACCTCGCCGGATTCGTAGTTCTCCACCTGGGTTACGGCCAGAAATCCGCCATCCTTGCCGAATTGGGCCTGTGTACCGTAGGCCTCGGCATAAATGGCCAGCTTGTCCACCTCCTTGGGAAAGTAGCTGCCGGGGTAGGGCATCAAGCCCTTTCCGGGCTTGCCGGGCAGGGTGAACATGATGTCGGAGAGGGACAGGCCGCCATCGCGCCGCGGGATCACAAGCGGCGTGCTTGCGTAGGTGCCGGCGGTGTCCGCCAGGTTGGCATCGTGCAGCTCGGCCGTAACGGCGTAATCGCCGGGCTGCAGCAGGAAGCGTTCCTGGTAGATGAAATCGCCTTGGAGGGTATCGGCGCGCTCGGGCGATTCCACCAGCACCTTGCGGTAGTCCACGATCTCGCCGTTCTGCTCCACGGTGATCAGGGCGTTCACCTTGGCCTGCTGAAAGCCCCTGTCATCGGACCTCCACAGCACGGTGGCGCCGAGGATGGAGATGTTCACATCCACCAGTTCCCCTTTGCCGGGATCGTGGAACCGCTTGGTTTCCACCACGGCATTGATGGGGCCCTGGGCATGGAGGATGCAGGGGAGAAGAGCGAGGAAAAGAAACGGACGGTGCCACGCGGTCATGCCTCAAAGTTAGTCGCGCTGCGGAAGCATGCCCTGCCGAAGCCCGGCGCGGGGGCACCGATGGCCGCCCCAACGGGCCGTTGCCCGGGCTTACCTTCGCGGCCCTTCCAGGGCATGCGGTACCGGCTTCACATCGACGACAAACGGCAGCGGGTGCGTTCAGGCCACCCGTGGATCTATGACAACCAGGTGCTGCGTACGGAAGGCGCCCCGCAACCGGGTGACATTGTGCAGGTGTTTGATGTGAAGCGCGGCCCCCTTGGGCAAGGCTATTTCAACCCGCGCTCAAAGATCCGGGTGCGGATGCTCACCAAGGCCCTTGACGAGCCCATCGATGCGGCCTTCTTCCGCCGCAAGGTGGAGGCCGCATGGCAGTGGCGCCTGCGGATGGGCCAGCCGGAAAGCTGCCGGGTGGTCTTCGGGGAGGCGGACGGCCTTCCGGCATTGGTGGTGGACAAGTTCAACGACGTGCTGGTGCTGCAGACCCTGGCCTTGGGCATGGACCGCTTCAAGCCCCTGATCGTGCAGGCGCTGCGGGACGTGCTATCGCCGCGCGGCATCTACGAGCGCAACGATGTGCCGGTGCGCGAGAAGGAGGGGTTGCCCCAGGTGAAGGGCTTCATCGGCGAGGCCTTTGACACCCGGCTGGAGATCCAGGAGAACGGATTGCGCTTTGCAGTGGACGTGGCGGCAGGCCAAAAGACCGGCCATTTCCTCGACCAGCGGCTAAACCATGCGGCCATTGCGCCGTTGGCCCCCGGCAGCAGGGTGCTGGATTGCTTCACCCACACGGGCGGGTTCGCGCTGCATGCCGCCAAGTACGGTGCCTCCCGCGTGCTTGGCCTGGATATCAGCGAGGAGGCGGTGAAGCTTGCCGGCCACAATGCGGCCCTCAACGGGCTTAGCGCAACGTGCGGGTTCAGGGCGGCGAATGTGTTCGATTTTCTTTCTTCCGGTGCCGCGGCGGCGGATCCATGGGACGTGATCGTGCTGGACCCGCCTGCATTTGCAAAGAGCCGCACAGCGCTGGACGGGGCGGTGCGGGGCTACAAGGAGATCAACCTACGCGCCATGAAGAACCTGCCGCAGGGCGGGTTCCTGGTCACCTGCTCCTGCTCGCAGAACATGGAGCCGGGGCTGTTCCGCAACACCATAGCGGACGCGGCCCATGATGCGCACCGCGAGCTGCGGGAGGTGTACAGTGGCGGCCAGCCGCCGGACCATCCGGTGCATTGGTCCATCCCGGAGACGCACTACCTGAAGTGCATCGTGCTGCAGGTGCTGTGAGGCGCACGTGTTGCGCCAGGCCCGCCTACTTGGCTTTCGCTTGGGGTTCCGGGGCGGCAGCGACCGCTTTTCGCGCCTTGGCCGCGCTGCGCGGGGCGGGGTCCTCGCCCAGCAGGTATCCCCATGGCTCCAACGCGGGGATCTCATCGAACACCAGCTTGATCATGCCCGTGACGGGGATGGCCAGGATCAGGCCCATGAACCCCCAGATGCTTCCCCAGGCGATCAGGGCGATCATGCTGGTGAGCGCATTGATGCTAACGCTGGAGCCCACCACCTTCGGCGTGATGAAGTTGTTGTCCAGGAACTGCGTGAAGGCGATCACGGCCACCACGCCCAGCACGAACATGGCGGAATCCTTGGTAAGCAGGGCGATCACAAGGGGCACCAGCGCGCCCAACCAGGGACCCAGGTAGGGAATCACGTTCAGCAATGCGGCGGTAACGCCCATGAGGATGGCGTACTCCAGGCCCAGTACCAGGAACCCGATGGAATCCAGGATGGCCACGAAGAGCATGACGATGAACACGCCCCGGATCCATTTGCGGGAGAGCACGGCGATGTTCTCCACCACGCGGAGCGCGGCCCCGTCGCGGTTGGAGCGCAGGCGCGAGAAGAACTCGCGGAAGCGGCCCTTCATCAGCAGCAGGAAGAAAGTGATGATGGGAATGACCAGCGCCGTGGCAAAGGCCGCACCGGTGGCCGTGAACAGGCTTACCGCAGCCGCACCGCCGGTTTCCGCCAGGCCGGACAGCTTGTCCTGCAACCAGGCGATCTGCTTGTCCTGTGAAATGTGGAACCGCTCCTCAAGGTAGGCCTGGCCCACGGCGATCTTGGACATCAGGGCGCTTTGCAGCGCAGGGAGGTCCTTGCCGAAATGGGCGTATTGTGCCCCGATGAATGATATAATGCCAAAGAAAAGCAGCACCAGCAGCAAGCTGCTCGCACCTGCGGCCAACCATAACGGCATCCTGCGCCGCTCCATGCCTTGGCAGAGCGGAAGCAGGAGAAAACTGAAGATGCCTGACACGAAGAGCAGCACCAGCAGGTCCTTGGCCAGCACAAGCACCGCCACCGTGCCAATGACGGTCAGCAGCACGAGCACATAGCGCGCCAAAGGGTCCTCCAAGCGGCCCCCGGTGGGTGGGGTCGGTCGTGGTTCTACCATGTCAGCTCCTGTCGTCAATGGGTGCTTCGCGGCGTTCTTCCCTGCGGTCCCTCACGTGCTGCCGCCATCGCTCCATGCTCACTTTCAGTTCCCGCCCGACATCGGCTGCGGAGAACCGCTCCATGCGCTTGAGCAGTGCAGGAGCCGCCAGGCCCAAGGCGAAGAGGCCGGCCCGCTTTGCCCACCCGCCTTTGGCGCCCATGGCCATGCTAAGCCCGCCGCCAATGCCGCCGCCGCCGATAAGGGTGCCCAGCAGCCCTTTTGGCAGGAGGTGCCCCACCGCATCGCCCAAGGTTTCCTTTACCAAGGCTTTCCGGAACCTGCCGTCACCCAACGCGGTGAAGTGCATTTCCAGCCGTTCCGCATGGGCGTCGCGCAACGCGGCCAACCGCTCCTTCTCCGCATGCAGGGCCGCCAAGTTGTTGAACCGGTCAGTCTTCTTCCCCATGATAGATGGCGTTTGCAAAGTAGAGCGTAAACGCCTTCCGGATGGCATGCCCCGCCCAAAATTGCAGGATAAGGAACACCAGCAGGTAGAATGCCGCAACGACTGAAAACCCCAAGGCCAAGCTGCCCAGCGCATGGCCGATCCACAGTCCTGCGGCCACGTTGAACAAGGCGAGGAACATCAGCGCTGCAACCGTGGAAAGGAGCAAGCCGAGCAAGCTCCCCATCACGTTGCCGCCTTTTTCCGCTAGCGTGAGTATCGCATGGGCCTTCTGCGCATCCCAATAGCCTTTCGCCTCATCGGCCACCTCGGCGACCATCGTTTTCAGGTCAATGGCCTCATCCGCTGCGTGCGCGGCAGACCCACTGTCGTTTTGTTGACCAATGCTGGTGGACATGGTAACCCGTGGATGATGGCATGTCCGCAGTCCGTGTGGCACCAAGCCAAGCCACGGACCGCAAACCCCCTTCGTCAATTATTGATCGTTTGGTCCATCGTACGCTTGGCCGATGCGGAAGCCTCGCGCCGCTGGCCTTTGCCATCACTGGTGATGCGGTCCTTCAGGTCTGCACCCTCGGCTGCCATGAAGTGCAGGAAATCCTTGATGTCCGCCTTGGTCATGTGCGCCCGCTCCACCACGGTCTCACGTGCTTGCTTCCAGCGTTCGTAGCCGCGGTCCAGCAGGTCGCTTATTTCCTCCCTTCTCTTCTTCCCTTTCTTTTTCAGGAGTTCGCGTGTTTCCTTGCCCGAACGGGGTGCAAGCAAAACCCCGATCGCCACTCCGGCTGCCAGCCCTGCCAGCACGCCGATCACTGTGTTCTTGGTGCTCATTGTAGTTGGGATTTGACCCGTAAGTTACCAAGAAAATACGATGCCGATCTTTCCGCCCGGGTAAATCCGCTGCAATCACTGGACCGGCGGGGGCGGAAGGCATCGTTATGCCCCTTGTACCGTGGCGCGAATTCCCCAACGGCAACCCCAAGGTGCCCGATCATGCTCCCGCCTTGGCGGAGGCGGCTTGGGAGTTGGGTGTTGCGGTGAAGCACCTTTCGCGCAATGAATAACTGTGCCCCTTGGAGATGATGTGGATGCGCATGCCCTCGATGCTGAACACCTCACCTTCCTCCACATCGGCCAGGTTGGAGTAGGTGATATCGTGCCCGTCGAACAGCATCACCTGCCCGCTGCCGATGGTTTCCAGGTGCTCGCCGCCGGTGATCACCACGCCGGTATCCTCACCCAAGCCGATGCCGATGGCGGTGGGATTGGCCGAGATGCACTGGGTGAGGCGGCTGAAGCGGCCCCGGTTCACGAAGTGGGTGTCGATCACCACATCGGCCACCAAGCCTAGGCCGGTGGTCATCTTTACGCCGCCCTTCACCAGGCCGGTGGCGCTCTGGCCCTGGTAGATCATGGTGCTGCTCATGCACATGGCGCCCGCGCTGGTGCCCGCGATCACGAAATCCTTCTCCTCGCGGAAGCGTCTTTTAAGGATGCTCAGGAAGGCCGTGCCGCCGAAAATGGTGGTCAGCCGCAACTGGTTGCCGCCGCTGATCATCACCCCGTCGGCCTCCTCCAGCCGCTTTTCAAGGTCGGTGGTCACATCCTTCCGCTCACGCACATCCATCACATCCAGGTCCTTCACGCCCAGCTTGCCGAACGCATCGCGGTAGTTGTCGGCCACTTCCACCGGAATGGAGCTGGCCGTGGTGATCAGGGCGATGCGCTTGGAGGGGCCGCCCATTTCATCCACTACCCGCCGTAGGATGCTGGATTCTATGAACGTGCCGGAATCCGTGCCGTTCTTCTCATTCCCATTTCCCTTGTCCTCCGCGCCTCCAATGGCGATCAACCTTCCCTTGGGCGATATTTCCATGGTTCCTTTAATTGCCCCCCGATGCAACCTTATTGGGATCAGCTTGTTTTCCAAGGATTGCGGCGCAAAACTAACGGGTCGAAACGGCATGGCGCCACTCCGGCCAAATTTGTTCAACAGGCGGCTCTTCATACATTGACCGCGCAAAACCCAACAATCCCCTCACCGATGCGGATCCTTGACATCAAAGCCATGCGCGGGCCCAACTATTGGTCCATCAACCGGCAGCACCTCATCGTGATGCGGCTGGACATAGAAGACCTCGAGGACCGGCCCACGGACAAGATCCCCGGGTTCTTCGAGCGCATGAAGGCCCTGCTGCCCTCCCTGTACAGCCACCGGTGCAGCGAAGACCACGAGGGCGGCTTCTTCGAGCGGGTGCAGCGCGGCACCTGGATGGGCCACGTCATTGAGCACATCGCCTTGGAAATACAGACGCTGGCGGGCATGGACACCGGCTTTGGCCGCACGCGCTCCACCGGCACGCACGGCGTGTACAACGTGGTGTTCAGCTATGTGGAGGAAGCGGTGGGCACCTATGCCGCCAAGGCATCGGTGCGCATCGCAGAAGCCCTGGTGGCCGGCACGCCGCATGACCTTGGGGAGGATATCCGGCGCATGCGTGAACTGCGCGAGGAGACCCGCCTTGGGCCCAGCACCGGCTCCATTGTGGAGGAAGCCGCGAAGCGGGGCATTCCCTGGTTGCGCCTCAATGGCCAAAGCCTGGTGCAGCTGGGCCACGGCGTCCACCAAAAACGCATCCGCGCCACGGTTACCAGCAGAACCAGCAACATCGGGGTGGAGATCGCCTGCGACAAAGAGGAGACCAAGCAACTGCTGGAGAGCTACGAGATCCCCGTGCCCAAGGGGCGCGTGGTGCGTACCGAGGAGGGGCTGGTGGCAGCCTTGGAAAGCGTGGGGTTCCCCTGCGTGATAAAGCCCATTGGCGGCAACCACGGACGGGGCGCCACCATTGGCATCAAGGACTTCGAAGAGGCCAAGGCGGCCCTGGCCGTGGCCAAGGAGATCAGCCGAAGCGTGGTGGTGGAAAAGGAGATCAAGGGGCTGGACCACCGCCTGCTGGTGATCGACCACAAGTTCGTGGCCGCTGCCAAGCGCACCCCTGCGTGCGTGGTAGGCGACGGCAAGCACACCATCACTGCGCTGGTGGCCGAGCTCAACAAGGATCCCCGCCGCGGCTACGGCCATGAAAAAGTGCTCACCCAAGTGGACATCGACCAGCATACCTTGGACCTTCTTCAGCGCAGCAACATGACCCCCGAAAGCATACCGGCAGCGGGGGAGACCGTATACCTGAAAGCCACCGCCAACCTCAGCACCGGGGGCACCGCCACCGACGTTACCGAGCTGGTGCATTCCTACAACATCTTCATGGCCGAGCGCATTTCGCGCATCATCGACCTGGACATTTGCGGGATCGACATCATGACCACCGACATCACCCGGCCGCTCAATGAATGCGGCGCCGTGCTGGAGGTGAACGCCGCGCCGGGCTTCCGTATGCACCTGGACCCCACCGAAGGGCTGGGACGCAACGTGGCCGAGCCCGTGGTGGACATGCTCTTCCCGCCGGGCACCCCCAGCCGCATCCCCATCATCGCGGTAACGGGCACCAACGGAAAAACCACCACCACGCGGCTGATCGCGCACATCATGCGCAGCCACGGCCACAAGGTGGGCATGACCTGCACGGACGGCGTGTACATCATGAACCGCATGCTGATGCAGGGCGATTGCACCGGGCCGGTGAGCGCCCAGTTCGTGCTAAAGGATCCCTTGGTGGACATGGCCGTGCTGGAGACCGCCCGCGGCGGCATGCTGCGCAGCGGCCTGGGCTTCGAGCACTGCGATGTGGGCATCTGCACCAACGTGGCCGCGGACCATCTGGGATTGAAGGACATCAACACCATCGAGGAACTGGCCCAGGTAAAGAGCATCGTGCCGCGCAGCGTGCGCAGGGACGGCTATGCCATCCTGAACGCCGACGACGAACTGGTGATGGCCATGCGCAAGCAGTGCGAGGGCAAGATCGCCCTCTTCAGCCTGGACGAAGGCAACCGCTTGATCCGCCAGCACTGCAAGCTGGGCGGCTTGGCCGCCATCTATGAGAACGGGTTCATCACCATCAGCAAGGGCGAGTGGAAGCTGCGCATCGAAAAGGCCGTGAACGTACCGCTGACCTACGGCGGGCGTGCGGTGTTCAACATCCAGAACATCCTGCCGGCCGTGCTGGCCGCATACGTGCGCGGCGTGAAGGTGGAAGAGCTGCGCGAGGCCCTGGGCACCTTCGTGCCTTCACCGGCCCAAACGCCGGGGCGCCTCAACCTGTTTCAGTTCAAGAACTTCCAGGTGGTGGTGGATTACGCGCACAACCCGCATGGCTTCGAGGCCCTGGGCCGCTTCCTCAGCAAGGTGCCGGATTCCCCCAAAGTGGGTGTGATCGCCGGCGTGGGCGACCGCCGCGAGGAAGACACCATCAACCTGGGCAGGCTCAGTGCGGGCATGTTCGACGAGATCATCATCCGGCAGGACCGCAACTTGCGGGGCAAGAGCGATGATGAGATCATCGCCCTGATGATGAAAGGCATCCGCGAGGTGGCCCCCAACAAGAAGGTCACCGTGATCAAAAAGGAGGAGGAGGCCATCCGCCATGCCATCAATACCGCCAAGCCCGGCAGTTTCCTCACGCTGTGCAGTGATGTGGTGCCCGATGCGCTCGCCCTGGTGATGAAGCTAAAGGAAGAGGAGGAGCAGGTGGCCTTCAGCAAGGAGGATATCCCCAACCGGAACAAGGAACTGGTGTGACGGCCCGGCCCCCGTTCCCAGTACAGGAGGCAAACCAATTGGTCCGGTCCCGGCTCCGCCGGGGCCGGCCATTTGGTTGTACACACGGCATGTACCACTGTAGACATACAGATCGTCCTTTGGACAGATCTGCAGGTCACATTGGTATCACTTCCTGATCGCCCGTGCCAGCACGATGAGCAATACCGCACCGGCGGTGGCGCAGATCAGTTGGCCGATCACGCTGGTGGTGGCCAGCCCAAGGATGGCGAACACCCAGCCGCCCACCAGGCCGCCCACCAGGCCCAGGATGATATTGACCACCAGGCCGTAGCCCTGCCCCTTCATCAGACTGCCCGCAAGCCAGCCCGCAATGCCCCCGATGATCAAACTGCCGATAAGTCCCATGGATGTGGTGTTGTGAATTGGCCCCATAGATAGCCAAAAAAGCAAGGCCCCGCCGCAGCGGGGCCTTGCCATGGAGGCATGCTCCGAATCACTTTGCCACGGCGGCCGCGGTCTTCTTGGCCTTGGGGGCTGCAGCCTTCGGGACCTTGGCCTCCTCGCCGGTCAGCATCCGCTTTTCCTTGATGCGGGCGCTCTTGCCACGGCGCTCACGGATGTAGAAGATGCGGGCCCGGTTCACCTGGCCGCGCTTGTTCACTTCAATCTTTTCCAGGAACGGGGAGGCGATCGGGAAAATGCGCTCCACGCCCACCGATCCGCTCATCTTGCGCACCGTGAAGGTGGCTGTGCTGCCGGCACCCTTGCGCTGCACCACGATACCTTGGTACTGCTGGGTGCGCTCCTTGTTGCCTTCGCTGATGCGGTAGTGGACGGTGATGGTGTCTCCGGCCTTAAAGTCATCCCAGTTCTTCACTGGGGCCCATTCTTTCTCGAGTTGCTTGATGGCGTCCATGGTGCTCAGCGGTTAAAATGGCGTATACCCCCGCCGTTTGGGGGCGCAATATTAAGCATTCTTTCGCTTGCTGCGGTTTTTCACGCGGGATCATTTTCTCCCAACAGGCCCGGGCGCCGCTCCCGAGTGCGTTCCAGGCTTTGCTGGTGCCGCCAATCGTGGATCCGCGCGGCATGGCCGCTCAGGAGCACCTCCGGCACCTTCCATTCCCCATACACCTCGGGGCGTGTGTAGGCCGGCGGGGCCACCAGGCCGTCCTGGAAGCTGTCCGATAATGCGCTGGTCTCGTCGCCCAGCACCCCGGGCAACAGCCGGATCAATGCGTCACTGAGCACGGCCGCGGGCAGTTCGCCCCCGCTGAGCACGTAATTGCCGATGCTCACCTCACGGTCCACCAAGTGCCGCCGCACCCGTTCATCCACGCCCTTGTAATGCCCGCAAAGAATGATGATGTTCCCCAGCGAGCTCATGCGGTTCACCAAGGGCTGGTCCAGCAGTTCGCCGTCGGGGCTCATGTAGATCACCTCATCGTAGTGCCGTTGTTCCTTCAGCCAAGTGATGGCCTTGTGGATGGGGGCGATCGTCATCACCATGCCGGCGCCTCCGCCGAAGGGATAGTCATCCACGCGCTTGTGCTTGTCGGCGGAGAACTCCCGCAGGTCATGCACATGCACCTCGGCCAGCCCCTTTTGGCGGGCGCGTTGCAATATGCTCTCGTTGAAGTAGCTGTCCAACAGCCGGGGAAGAGCGGTGAGGATGTCGATGCGCATGGGCCGCAAAAGTACCGGCCGGCGCCGGTTGCCTTGGCAATGTGCAAGCGGTGCATACCTTCGGCATCGTTCTTGCGTAGAAGCACACGGACGAAACCATACCACCATGAAGAGGTACTTTCTTGCCCCGCTGGCAGCGCTGCTTGCCTCCGCTACCGTAACCGCCACCAAGGTGCGGGCGCAAACCAAGCCGTATGACGACCTGCTGGTCAAGTACGTGGACGAGAAATATGAGGATTGCGTGTACAAGGCCGAGCGCTACACGGAGAATGACAAGACCAAGAAGGATGCCTTGCCCTACCTGTACATGAGCATGTGCCTGTACGAGATGAGCAAGATCCCCAAGTACCAGGAGATGGCCGACTACAAGCACGCGGACCGCGACGCACTGAAGTGGGCCGAGAAGTACCGCAAGAAGGACAAGGACCTGGAGTTCTTCCACAACTACGATGATTTCTGGGCTTCGCTGAACACCATGGCCCAGGAAAGCGGGATGAACCTGTATGAGGCAGGGGCCAAGGACATTCCGAAGGCCAAGCGCTTCTTTGAATCCATGACGCGCTACTACCCTGAGAACCCGGGTGCCTGGCTGATGTTGGCCTTGACCCAGTACAACACCAACCAAGCCAAGGAGGGCGATGCAAGCATGGCCAAGTACAAGGCTGCGCTGGAGGCCGCCGGCGGGATCGGAAGTCTTCCCGAAGATCAGAAGAAGCTCATGAAGAGCGCGCTGATCCACGATGCCGAATACTTGGACGGCAAGGGCGACAAGAGCGGAGCAAAGGCGGCCATGGAGGCCGGCAAGGAGTTCTTCATGGACGACGCAGAGTTCAAGGCGGCCTACGGCAGTTTCCATTAAGGTCTTCGGCCACCATGCAGTTGCGGGCGGCAGGCATTGCACGGCCACCCCGGGCGGGTGCCGGAGATACCTTTGCGGCATGAGGAAATTGGCACGGGGCGTGGTTGCGGTGGTACTGGCCTGTACATGCGCCACGGGCGCATGGGCGGGCAGGTTGGACAAGGCGTTTGCGGCACTGGGCCAGTTCGATTACTTCAAGGCGCGTGAGCTTTTTTTGAAGGAGACGCGCAAGCATCCCGCTGCGGCGTGGTACGGATTAAGCGTGATCACAGGAAGGGCGGACAATCCGTTTTTCCAACTTGATTCCAGCCACGCCGCGATCAAACGGTCCATGGCCGCCTACAGCGCGGCGGACGCGCGGGAACGTGCGCAGGTAGCCAAGCTGGGCGTGGATTCCGCAGCATTGCACGCGCAATTCAACCAGGTAGGGGCCTTGGCATGGAAGCAAGTGATCGCAACCGACCGGCTGGAGGATTACCAACGCTTCATTGAAGCCTACGCCGGGAGCGACCTGGTAGGGCAGGCCAAGGACCGCCGTGATGAATTGGCCTTCCAGCAGGCACGGCAGGTGAACTCCTCCGCGGCATACAGGAAATTCCTGGAGAACTACCCGGATGCAAAGGAGGGCTACAGCGCGCGAACCCGGCTGCAGGAGGCAATTTTCAGGGAAGCCGCTCCGGACGGGAGCATTGCACAGTTGGAGGCTTTTATCCGGGAACATCCGGACAACTTGTACATCCGGGAGGCACAGGACATGGTGCTGAAGCTGAGCACCCCGCACGGAACGCCGGAGGAATATGCCGCCTTCATCCGCCGGTACCCGGACAACCCCAATGTGCCCGAGGCATGGAGGAGCATGTACGATAGCTACACCAGGGACCTGAGCGTGGACAATATCACGCGCTTCCTGAAGGAACATCCGGACTACCCCTACATCAACGAACTGATGAACGACTACCAGGTGGCCAGCCTGGTGCTCTATCCGTTCCGGCAAGGCGGGCACTGGGGGTTCATTGACAACACGGGCACCGAGCGCATCAAGGCGGAGTTCGATTTCGCCGAGCCGTTCATCCACGGCCAGGCGCAGGTGGGCCGCGATGGGCTGAGCGGTTCGGTGAACAAGCTGGGCAAGCCGGTGATCCCCATTTCCTATGACGACGTGCAGGATTACCATGAAGGCATGGCCACGGTGGAGCTCAAGGGCAGGCAAGGGGCGGTGGACCGCAATGGCCACTTGGCCGTACTGTTGGATTTTGAGGAGGTCGGCGAGTTCGACCATGGGTTGGCGGCCGCCACCAAACAGGAAAGGTCCGGATACATTGATGAGCACGGCGCGGTGGAGATCCCTTTTGCCTATGATGGTGCAATGCGCTTCCACAATGGGCTGGCAGTAGTGGTGCAGGCGGACAAAAGCGGCGTGGTGGATGCCAAGGGCGAATGGGTGGTGCCTTGCCAATATGATTGGGTGGAAGGGTTCATGGAGATGCCGTTCTCAAGGGTGCGCCGGGCCGGGCGCATGGGCATCATCAACCGGTTCGGTGATGTGCTGCTGGACGCGAAGCACGATCATGTGGGTCCGTTCAGGGACGGGCTGGCGCTGGTGATCGACAAGGGGAAGAGCGGGTATGTGGCCCGCAATGGCCAATGGGCCGTGCCCCAGCGGTTCGAGGCGAATGCGCTCACGATCGGCATGGGGGATTTCCACAATGGCCTGGCGCGTGTGCTATCGGGCGGCAAGTGGGGCATGCTGGACACGGTGGGCAACTGGGTGATCCAGCCGCAATATGCCGACATCGGCGTTTTGGAAAGCGGATTGATCCCCGTGAAACGGAAGAACAAATGGGGGTACATCAAGCGCTCTTTCGCCAATGTGGTGGATGCCAAGTACGATCAGGCCTGGGAGCTGCACGAAGGCTACGGCAGGGTGGAGGTGGGCGGGTTGTACGGCCTGGTCGACAGCACGGGGGCGGAGGTGATAAAGCCCCGCTATACCGCGCTGGGCGACATGGTCGGCGGCATTTTGGTGGCTTCCGCGGAACAAGGCACCGGTGCAGTGGACCGCACCGGGAAAGTGCTGGTGCCATTGCTTTACGATACCGTAACCCCCGTGGACAAGGCGGTGGTGAAGGTGACCAAGGGCAACCGCTTCGGCTATGTCCGCCTGGCCGACGGCAAGTTCCTGTGGAAGGAGGAGGGCTTCGGTGAGCCTTCAGCGAATTAGTGCCACGCTGCCCCGCAGGCGTTCCTGAATTACGCCGACAGGGGCCACGGTGGTGTAGTGCAGGTCCCACGTGTAAATGCCGACGGGTGCATCCTGTCCGCCGAACATGCCGTCCCATCCCTGCCCCGGGTCTTCGCTGCTGAAGACCTGCTGCCCCCAGCGGTTGAAGATCATGAACGACCAGTGCCGCACCGGTTCGGAGACCACGGGCAGGAAGCGGTCGTTGATGCCGTCCCCATCCGGAGTGAAGGCATTGGGCACATGCACCTCCGGGGTGCACGGCCCTTCCCGGATGACCACGGTATCCGCGGCCTGGATGCAGGGCCCCGAGGCATGCACCCAGTAGATGCCCGGGTGGTGTACGGCAAGCGTGGCCAGCTGGGATCCATCGTTCCAGCTATAGGAAGCTCCGGGGATCGTCGCATCCAGCACCAGCGGCTGTTCCGCACAGTAGGCGCGATCGGGGCCCAAGTGCAATTGGTCGATCACGGGCAAAAAGGAGATGTGGACGGCATCACTGGCATGGCAGCCGTGCAAGGAGAGTTGCACGGACCAAGTGCCGGAGGAGGTTGCCTGCACTTCATCCCCGTTGGAGCCATTGCTCCATGCCACCTGTGCGGCACCGGGGGCAACATGCAAATGGACGGTATCGCCGGCGCAATGCACCTGGTCGGCGCCCAGGTCTACCGGTGGCAGGTCCACCACGCCCACCTGGATGCTGCTGGCGGCCGAGCACCCGCCCGCCGTGATGGTGGCGTGGTAGGTGCCTGCGGCGGAAACGGTGCGGTGAAGGGCGGTTGATCCATCTTGCCAAAGCACGGTGGTGCCGGGAACATCCGCGTTGATCTGCACGGATGTACCTGGGCAGAGCAAGGTGTCGGGTCCCAGGCTGAAGGAGCTGAGGTTCACCACCTCCACGTTCACCCATGCCGAGGCGGAGCACCCCTCGCGGTCCACGGTGATGCCGTAGGTTCCCGGCGCCTGCACCAGTTGCAGCGGCAATGTGTTGCCGGTGCTCCACAGGAACGTGCTGTTGGGCTGGTCCACGTTGATCGGCCAGGTTTGCCCCGCGCACAACGTGGTATCCTGCGGCAACTGCAACATGGGGGAAGGCAGCGCCGCGATGTGTATGGTGTCACTTGCGGAACAACCGGCCTTCATCACCCGCACATGCCATGTGCCCGGTGAGAGGGAACGTTGGGGAATGGTGCTGCCGTCGTTCCAGGCATACGTACCGCCCTGTAAGGCAACGTTCACGTTCAATAGTTGCCCGGCGCAGAGGCTGGTGTCAGGTGGTAGGGAAACAACGGGCACCGGGTGCTCCTCCACCGTGATGCTATCGGTGGCCGAGCATCCGTTCTCCGAAGCTTGCACATGGTAGGTGCCGCCGTGCAGGATGACGCGGTTGGGGTTCGTGCTTCCGTTGTCCCAAAGCAAATTTTGCCCGGTGGCGCTAAGCAGCAGTGTGCTGCCTTCGCACATCACGGTATCGGGGCCTAGCGCCACCACGGGCAACGGATGCACCGTGATGTGGATGGAATCGGTGACGGCGCATCCGGTCACGGTAGTGGTGGCGATATAGGTGCCCGCGCCCGATACCGTGATGGAAGGTGTGTTTGCTTGACTGGCGCCGCTCCACTGCGTGGTGCCGCCGGGCAGGCCCGCATTCAGCTGCAATGATCCGCCGCTGCAGATCGCGGTGTCCGCGCCCAAACTGAGCGCGTGCGGTGCGAGATAGCTTACATGGATCGTGGCCGTGGATGCGCAACCGGCGGCATTGTGCACGATTGCCCCGTATTGGCCCGGGGCGGTCACCAGCACGCTGTTCCCATGGGTGCCATCCTGCCAATCCACGCTGAGGCCGGTGGAAGGCACCTGTAGCAGCAGGGTTTCACCCGGGCACAGGGTGGTGTCGTTGCCCAGTGTGATCGCCGGAGCGGGTACGCTGGCCAGCAGGATCGTGTCGCCAACGGTGCAATTGCCGACGGTGGCCCTGGCCCAGTAGGTGCCAGCGGTTCCGGTTGTGAGCGAGGGGCCGGTGGAGCCGTTGTTCCATAGGTAGGCCGTCGCTCCGGGCATGGTCGCGTTCAGCGTGACCGTGGAACCCGCGCAGAAGGCCGTGTCCGGGCCCAAGTTCAGGTTGCCGGGTTGCGCATAGGAGATGGCCACTTGCCCAATGCCTTGGCAGCCATGGGCATCCGTTACGGTCACTGCGGCGGTAAGGGCCGTGGCCACGGTGATCTGCGGGGAGGTTTGGCCGGTGTTCCACAGATAGGAACAGCCGGGCTGCGCGGCATCCAAGGTGATCGTTTCCCCCGGGCACAGCGCGGTGTCAGCGCCCAGGTTCACCAGCGGTGGCTGCAATTCAGTGACGGATACTTGGCTGCTTGCCGTGCATCCGTTCACGGTAACGGCCACGGACCAAGTACCCGTGCTTGCGGTGATGGACGCGGAGGTGGCTCCATTGCTCCACAGGTAGGCTCCGCCCGCAATAGCGGCATCCAGCAAGGTGCTTCCGCCCGGGCATACCTGCCTGTCCGGCCCTAAGGAGAAATTGGGCAGTGGCTTGATGGTCACCTGCACCGTGTCGCTGGCTATGCATCCATTGAGCTGCACCTGCAGCCAATAGGTGCCCGGGGCGTTCACCGTGATGGAATCCGTGGCAGCCCCGGTGTTCCACAGGTAGGTTGCCCCTGGCACAGTTGCACCGATGCGTGCGGTGGTCCCTGCGCAAAGGGATAGGTCCGGTCCCAAGTTCACGGTTTGCAGATTGAACAAGGCCACCGTGGCCGTGTCCGCCGTTGAACAGCCACCCGTGGTTACCAGAACGCTGAAGGTGCCTGGCAGCGCGGTGGTGAGCATGGGCCCGGTGGAGCCATCACTCCACAGGTAGGTGGCCCCGGCGGTGGTTGCGTTGAAGGTGGCGGAAGTGCCGGGGCAAATGGTTTGGTCCGGCCCGATGTTCACCGTGGGTGAAGGGTGTACGGCCACCTGCACGGTATCCTGCGCGGTGCATCCGTTCAGGTTCACCGCAACGTGGTAGCTGCCCTGGGCGGTTACGGTGAAGGTGGCGGCGGTGCTGGCATCCTGCCAGAGGTAGGTGGCGCCGGGCACGGCGGCGTTCAGCAGCAGGGTTTGGCCGGTGCAGATGGCGGTGTCATTCCCCAAGGCCACGGCGGGCATGGGCTTGTAGCCCACCAGGATGGT
>JAFEAI010000237.1 GCA_018266475.1 Bacteroidota bacterium | reverse complement strand
GGTCTGGATTGGACCGCAAGGATGCCACGACCACGTTCAAATCGAAACCACCCTGAAATGCGCTACAAGCCGCGACCGCCAACGTCTCCATCGCCTTACCCCGTGTTTTTACCGGACGCTACTATCTTTGACTCATGGATGCCAAACTATCACTCGGCATGGATGACCTGATGCGCTTAATCCTTCAACTGCCGGAAAAGCAACGAGCCCTGTTGCGGACCTGGTTGAACCGGGAGAAGCAGGTTCCGGCCACGGACGTTGAGGCATTGCTGTTGGCTGCGCCCACGATGTCCGATGCCCAGGTGGAACGGTACAAGGAGATCCGTGCGGCGCTTGACAAATGGCGGTGAGGGAAGCACTGCTCGACACCTCCGTGCTGATCGAGCATTTCCGGAACAAAGACAAACACACTACGGTGTTGTTCCGCACCATGCACCAAGGCACCCTCCCACGCATCTCCGTCATTACACGCTTCGAGGTCCTGTTAGGCGCTACCATGGTACAACGCAAATATTGGCAGGACCTGTTCGATACATTCATTGTCCACTCCTTGGATGACCGTGTTGCGGACCAGGCTGTCGTCATTGCACAACACCTTCGTAAGTAAGGCGTGGGTGCCATCGGCATGGCGGACCTTTTCATTGCCAGCACCGCCATGGTCCATGGCCTTCCGTTGTGTACCCTGAACAAACGCCACTTCATCCGCGTCGAAGGGTTGGTGCTGCTTTAGTTCCCATGCGCGGCCGGTGCCAACCACCGCCCTCGTGTGGGACCTGAAGCCCCCGCTTAGGTCCGATATGCATCGGACTATGCACGTGGCCATTTCCGTAGGTGTTCTCGCCTTCATCGCATTACCATCAAACGTTGCGCAATCGTCCCCCTTGCCGTTTGCACCACCGCCGTGTACACCCCCGGAGGGTAGGCACTCAGGTCCACCTCATTGCCGTGTTGCCTGAAGAGCAGTTTGCCTTGGGCGTTGTACACAATGATCTGTTCGGCGGCTTGGCTGAAGTGGAAAAGGCCGGTGGAGGGGTTGGGGGTGACGGTCAACATTGAGTTAAAACCACCATAACCCGCAATGCTGACGGGCAGTTCTTCACAAGGCATCGTATCAGGAGCATCAGGAAAAACGTACAACAACTCACCATTCACAGTCAAGCAATTAAGACGTATCCCCATTTCACCAAACCCATAAAAACATGCTTTCAATCCATTTGTGGAGCCAATTCCTTCAATAAATGAAAAGTCCGTATACCCATTTACGCTTCCAATATTTATACGTTTCCGGAATGTCGATCCAATCAATATTGAGTCTATGGAATGAACGGTTTCATTTTCCATTCCACAAAAATCGTAATCCGCGAAATAACCTTTAAGAGTATCACCCACACCTAATGTGAAATCATACAATACAATATCACTATCCATTCCTAACGGGCGTATATACACCATCCGTTGTATTGTATCTTGCCGCAGATAACACATCCCTTCGCCGAAGTCCGGGTTGCAACAATCAGTACTCCCGCTAATAATCATATACTGCTCTGAAATGACTTTGTACTCATGCCCGTCAATCAGCGTATCACCGTTGTAGAAATCCCGTGTGTATGCAGCCGTTCCGCACGTCATGTCGAAGATGCATCCCGAAACCATCCCCCATACCGCATTGCTGTCGGGGAATGGATGATAGACCGAAGTTTGGGCGCTGGCCAACGAGCAGGAAACAATGGACAGTATGGCCACCGGCAGGGTACTGGTCACCACACGCCACCGGCGACCGGCCGGATTTTTTCCACCGGATTTTTTCAGATCTGTCACTAAAGCATTCATGGAGCTTTCAGGATCAGGCGTGCTGCATGTTCTTCGCTGCCATGGGTAACCACCAAGGTGTACAGGCCAGCCGGCTGGTGGTCTTTACCCCTTGCTCGGCGGCCACGCGTACGATCCGCACTTTCTCTTCCTTGCTGAACTTCTTCCTCTCTTGCACGGGTACACGGTTTATGGTTTTGCGACATAAACGCGTCCTGGAAATTAAGGGGATAGAACACACCAAAATCGGGGTAGAACCATGGATATTATGGGGGCAGAACACGGTCTCATCCATCAACCAAAATGCATTTGAGCCCAGAAAATGCGGAAATTGGGCACTTACGGCACCTGCACCGGAAAGGGAAATCACCATGATCCAGGTGGTATGTGCTTTCATGGCTGGATGATGACCTTGGTGTTCAGGACTGCCCCGTCCGCAAGTTGTACCCGTAACAAGTAGAGTCCGCTGGGTATGTCGTCGGCAAGGGTTACTGACATTGTCCGTCCGCTACCCTTTGGACGGATTGCGAATCGCTTACCTTGGGAATTCCACAAGGTCATGCTTACCACGGCAGCGGCCCCTTCCTGCAAGTTCAGTGTGAACTGGCCTGTATTTGGGTTGGGATGAACATTGACACCCGCCACAATTTGCTCTTCCATGCCCACTGTTGAGCAAATGCCAGGCTGACCAGAAGGCCATAGTGTGTCATTGTGGGACATGCAATCAAGGTATGGGGTGTCGCCAGGATATAAGTCGGTTCCGTAGGTGGAAAGCAAACCGCCGGACCCACCCACACCTTGGATCCAGTATTCAGGGCCAAATCCACCAGCCATGGCCGCATCATTAACAATACCAATACGCTTATATTCAACTCCGTTGCTATTTTCCAGTGTATCAAGCGATACGACATGCATGAGCAGCAACGATGGCCCCGTGAAATTATACTCACCTACCCAAACCACCAGCGAATCGCCAACTTCAGCGTTGAAATCATACAGGAGGTACTCTGAATTGGTGGTGGGATGGAAGTAATAGATCCTCCCCGTTGTATCATTTCGGATTCCTCCGGCGAAGACACTTTCTTGCCCTTGGGCACCACCCCACAGGGCATTATATGATGTACCTTGGAGAATGGTGTCTTGGTTTTCCTCTTTAAGGTGATATCCCCAAATCGCAGTTATCCCGGTTTCATGGTACCCTTCAGGGGTCACATTGACCACGCCCCAAGAGTACATACCCCAATAGGCATTCGAATCCGGAAAATTCGGGAATTGGGCCTGTATGGAAACTGGCCAGGACAGAAAAACCAGGAAACTCAACGCGGTGAGGGGCTTCATGGCTGGATGATGATCTTGGTGTGAAGGATGGACCCGTCCGCCAGATGTAACCGTAGCATGTACATCCCGCTTGGAATGCCGACATCCAAGCTTACGGATATTGTTGGCCCGCTGCCCCTTGGATGGACCTGGAATTGCTGACCTTGTGCATTCCATAAGGTCATGCTTTCCACGGCAGCCGCTCTTTCCGGTAAGTGCAAGGTGAACCGGCCCTGGTTCGGGTTGGGGAATATCAAAAAGTTGCCCACCTTGTTCTCCGTCACTCCTGTAGGCCCACATGTACCGGGTTGCCCTCCTGGCCACAGGGTGTCATTGGCAACCATACATCCGTGAATTGTGTAAACGGAAACCGAGAGCGAGCCGATGGTTGTGAATAAGCCACCCGTGCCGCCCACGCCTTGGATCCACCAGTCTATCGCGCCATGTCCTTCAAGTCCTTGCCTCGCAATTCCTATAGCCTTGTAAATTGTGCCATTGGGATTCACCTCCTGACCAATACTCTCAATAAACATCCATTGCGTAATAGGGAAAGAGGCCAAGGGATCACCGGACCAAACCTCCATGCTGTCGCCCACTTCAGGGTCGAAATCATAGAGCAAATAGGTCGAGTCCGTGTTGGCATGATAAAAATAGATGCGTTGGTCTGCATCTTCCCTGAGGCCACCGATTAGTCCCGTACTTTGGCCTTCCACCCCAATCCAGATCAGGTCATACCATTCGCCATGGATGAGCGAATCATGATCAGCCTGTTCCATAAAATAGTAGTATGACCCGATGAAATTCGGGCCATCATATTCATCCGTACGCCACATGGCATTGGAATCCGGGAATGCAGGGAATTGGGCGCCTACGGAGCCAATGCCGGAAACGCAAACCAGGATGATCCAAGCGGAACGCGCTTTCATGGCTGGATGATGAGCTTGGTGTGAAGGACCGTCCCATCCACAAGTTGTACCCGCAGCAAATAGAGGCCATTGGGGATATCATCAACGGTTATGGAAATTATTGGCCCACTGCCCCGTGGATGGACCGGGAACTGCTTGCCTTGTGCATTCCATAAGGTCATGTTTTCCACGGCAGCCGTCTCTTCCGGTAAGTGCAGGGTGAACCGGCCTTGGTTCGGGTTGGGGTGTACTTCCAGAGCTGCACGTTGATCGGAACGTATGCGAACACCTTCCTCCGGTGGTTGATCGCCGGAAATCGGTAGGGCCTTGAAGCTATTGCCTGCCTTGTCGCAGGGATGGATGAAGGCATGGAAATGGGAACCATTGTTTGCGTGGAAGCCGGGCAGCAGGTGTACCTCATTTCCCGCTCTGTAGGACACATCCTTCCCGGAAGAGACCAATGCCGTTGAACTGATGTCGTTGAGGGCTTCTTTGAACGCATTGACGGTGTATGTTCCTGACTCTACCCGGTCGGTCTCCGATGGGCACCAAAGATCATGTTCCCATACACCGCGGCCTTCCGTGCCAGCCCGCAACCTGTTGGCCTTGTAATTGATCTCCAGCCCGCGACAACTCACATGGGGCAGATTTTCCCCCAGCAGATGCCAACCGGTCCCGTTGGCCAACAGTTCGTTGTTCGTGTAGAATACGCCAAGGTCAGTCCCGATATAAATGCCACCATTGCTTCCACGTTCCAGCACAACGGCGTCCGACCCCACTCCGGTGTTCGGCAGCGCATCACCGCCCAGTGGTGCGCTCAGGTCCTGCACAGTGACGTTCAGGAGGTCCGCAGGATCATTGTACCGGACCTTGAAAAGCATTCCGCTTCCATCGGTAACGTGGTCATCCATTACCTCGGAGGAATAGGCGAAGTAGAGTACGTCGGGGTCCTCGGGGTCGAAATCAATGTCCGCAATGAAGCGGTCCGTACGCGGCACATACACCTCCTGCCAACTGGTTTGCACTGCTGCAGCGGGACCTCTTGCCATTCGCGTAAGGAACACCCGTTGGCCATCGGGGAAATGGACCAACAGCTCGTTGGCATCATAAGAGGAGGAATAGATGCGCCAAACGATCTTCCTGCCGGTTCCCAGCATGGGTAGGAAGTTGGAAATAACCTCCCAACTGGTCCCTCGGTCAATGCTTCGCTTGATCTCAGCGGGGACATTTGCATAGCTGCATGGATTCGGATATTGCGATGGCCATCCGGGCAAGTAAATGGCATTGGGCGTGCCGTGGTCCATGACCCCGGCCGTTTCCCATTCCACGCCCGCACAACTCCAAGCGGACATGTATTGTGAAGTGCTTCCATAGTTGCCCGATTTCCTCCATGATGAAGACTGTGATGACCAGTATATCCAGTTTCCTTCGACGTGATCGATCAAAGGCTTCTGCCCGTCACCACCGCCCAACTGCCACCATTGGGGTTCCCATGCGGGGCCATACGTCCCTTGCGTGAGCAAACTCGCGTCATGGAAAAGGCCGGTGATCAAACGGTCCGGTTCGCTGTATGAATTGGCCATCCGGTACACCTGTGAAACAGCCAAGCCGCTGCCTCGCCATTCCCAGGTAGCCCCACCATCAGCGGAGCGATGGACCCCGCCATGATTGGCCATCCAAACCACGTCTTCCTCATCAGGATCGCCAACGAAGTCCTCCACATCAACATGGTATTGCAAATAGTTGCCAGTACTCGAATAATTTGTCCAACCGCCATCTACGTAGGCAGAATATCTGCCAATAGAAATACTATTTTCGATATAGACATCTTCGCCATTGACTTGATCCACACCGAACCCGTTTCCAGCTCCATAAATCATTTTCAAATCACTCTTTAGCGGGTTATCCCACACCCCGAACGAGGCACTTGACACCTTGATCAATTCATCTGCCGAGCCGTCAAGATCATAGAAGACGTATAACCAATCCGCGTTGGCCTTTGTGACCTCAATGGTTATGTGGTTCGCATTGCATACCATGCCCCCTGCAACCTGGTAGAATGGATGCAACGGCTGGTTCGGCATCTCCGTCCATGTGCCCCCACCGTCCTGCGAGCGCATAAGCCGCCAGAACTGCACCTTCTGCTGGGCGGAATTTTCACCGTCAAACCGGACCGTGGCATAGAGGTTTGTGGCATGTATGGGGTCCACTTCGAAGTCATACACGTTACGTACATCATTGTACACGTACCCTCCGGCGGTGCCATAGGTAGGATGCCCCGTGACGCTTGGCGGAACCGGGATGTACACTTCACTCCAAGTCGGATCCGGGTCGTTCACATTGGTGGTGCGCCAGAGGCGGTGTTCGGTTGCAGCGTAAAGCACGTTGGGGTCGTTATGGACGGTGGCGATCATGTTCACCTTCGTCCAAACACCGCCTGCCGGGAAATCTGACTGGTCAGCAATCACTTCCCAAGTTGCTCCGTAGTTGGTGCCGCGCAGGATGGCACCGGAGTAAAAGAAGTAGCCCGAATTCGCGGCATACCAAGTGGACGCATCGCCAACTTTGAATACTGCTGATCTGCAACCGGTCCGTTTCCAAGTTCCACCATCACTCCCTCCGTTGACCCATTGCATCCCCTCATTGTCGGAATACCAAAGCCCGCCGATACCTGACCCACATAACATTTTATCGGCATCCACGTCGCTGAAGGAGATGAAATGGATGGGACCGATGCCCGGTTGCGAACCTTGGCCAATGTTGTTCTGACCCAAAGTCGGCTTGTCTTTCGGGCCGATCTCATACCAAGGGTCCATATTCCCTGCAGAGCGGCTCTGCATGGCAGCACGCGCCACGGCTTCAGCGTTGAAGTAGTCCCGGAAATTCGTTCCTGCTTTGAGCCGCAAGGACCAGAACTCGTCCCATCGCCTGAAGCGGGAATAGGGACCACCTTCGTGGAAAGCACTGGTATCGCCTGCCGTCGCCAAGCTGTCGTAGTAGTTCCTAAAGGAATCCCGCAACTGGAAGAAATCCCGACCTTGGAAATCAATCGCCCATTGTTGCCCAAGGACAGGCTTGAATGATACACCCAGCACAAGCAAGAGCCAAACGAACCTTATGAAGTACCCCGTTCCCATCGCGCTTAGCGCTTAGACGCTTCCAACACCCTGATCCGCTGCTCCATGGCATCCTGCTTTTCCTCCAACTGGAGGATGTACAGCGCCTGTTCCTCCATCACCTTCAGCATACGGGTTTGCATATCGCCTATTTCCACGCCTTGCCGGGCCTGCTGTTCGGCGGCCGAGGGGATGCCCGGCAGGTGCTTGTGCTTGCTTAAGAATGCACGCAATTCGCCCAACGGCATCAGCGCGTAGTTGGGCTGGAAGACATAGTCCGGCCAGTCGCCAAGTTTCACCAGCACATCGCGGCACACGATGCCGTTTTCCACAAAGAGGCGATAGTCACCAACCGGGCCATTGGCGGGCATGGTGCCAATGCCCACCTTTCCCTGGCGGGTGATGTACATGCGCTCTTGGTCATTGGTCACTATCCGGAGGTCCGTATTGCTCACCGTGCCCAGTTTGGGCATAGGCTCCAGCGGGCACAAGTGGGTAAAGTCGTTGCCCTTGGTTTGCCAATAGGGCATGGCGGGCAGCAGGAAGCATCTGTTCTCGGGAAAAGTCGGGTACGATGGCCCGCCACCGATCTTCAAGGTGCCGTCCAGGTCACGATAAAGGGGGCCATAGGCGGTATCGGTGCCCATAAGCCCGATCTCCCCGTTGCCCTTCAGCCGCAACCTTTCCTGCCCGTTGCTTTTGAATACCACGTCCTTGTTGTCGGTGGTGCCCATGAACTGTGCGCCGGGGGTGGTGTTGGCGTTGCCGCCCATGCCCCAGTTGCTGGGCGCGGGGCCGCGCAGGTAGATGGTGGTGTTGGCACCCTCGCATCCGTTGGCATCGGCCACGGTGATCTTGTAGTCCTTGGGGCCAAGGTTGTAGCGGTTGGCGCCCACGGGGCCGTCGCTCCAGCTTACTGTAAAGGGTGCCGCACCGCCCAGCACCACCACGGCGGCGTTGCCGTTGTTGCAGTCATAGCAACTGATGTTGTATCCGTTGGAGTATTCGTACACGTCCACGTCCAGCTTCATGGGTAGTGGCTGCTCCAAGGTGATCTCGGCGGTGGCCACCTCACCGTTGGCATCCTTAATATCCAACCGGTAGTAGCCCGCGGCCAAGTGGTCCACGTAGGCCGTGGAAGCTCCATTGCTCCACCTGTAGTGGTAGGGTGCCGTGCCGCCGGTGGCTACCGCTTGCAGGGTGCCGTCCTTCATGCCGAAGCAACTAACTCCGTAGCCGTGGTAGTTGCTACGCGTGAGCGAAACGCTGAGCGGGGGCGCCGCTGCGGCGAAGAGCGGGGCGGCAAGGAGAAGAAGGGCTAGTGCCCCCCCCCCCCCCCGGAATGCGGATTTTCCTTTGGGTTGCCATGGTGTTCAGGATGAGGTTGAGGCAAAGGTGAATGTTAAATAAAACGCGGTTTGTAGAATTTTGACTACAAGGATACCTCCCCCGAAATTGCGGGGGAAAGCCGTGGCTCAGGGTCCGCCCATGGCCGGAGGTAAGTGTTGGCGAGACCCTGCGCGAGGAGGAATCAAAGATTGCTTCGGCCCAAAGCGGCCTCGCAATGACGTTGTGGCTTCGGCCCAGGGCGGCCTCGCAATGACGGGCGGGCATAAGCATGGCGCGGTAGTGGCTCAGGGTCCGCCCATGGCCTGAGGTAAGTGCTGGCGAGACCCTGCGCGAGGGGGAAGGCCGGAGGCCGTGAGGAGCAAAGGCACTTGGCGCAGCCGAGCGCAGTGGAAGGCAGGGGAAGGGAATCGCAGCAAAGCCTGATAACGGGCAACCCAAAACCAACAACCGGCTACACCCGATCAACCCAACCTGAACCGCACATAGTGGATCGTCCTTCCCTCCTCCAGCCACATGCTTTCATAGTAGGTGCGGATGTTCAGCACGGCCTGCTCTTCCGGGGAAAGGCGCAGCACCAGCTCCGCATACACGTTGGCGCTGCTTTCCTCGGTGTGCAGCTTGTGCTCCGTGATCTGCTCCAGCGTGTATGCGTAGAGCAGCGGGCTGTCGGTCTTCAGGTGGATCACGCCGCCTGGCTTGAGGATCTCCTTGTAGCGCGCCAGAAAGAGCGGGCTGGTGAGGCGCTTGCGCGCTTTGCCGATCTGCGGGTCGCTGAAGGTGAGCCAGATCTCGTCCACTTCATGCTTGCCGAAGCAGCGCAGGATGTGGTCCACGTGGGTACGCAGGAAGCCGACGTTCGCCAAACCTTCTTCATGTGCCGTTTTCGCACCGCGCCAGATGCGCGCTCCTTTGATGTCCACGCCGATGTAGTTCTTCTCCGGGTGCAGCCTGGCCAAGCCCACGGTGTATTCGCCGCGCCCGCAGCCCAGCTCCAGCACCAGCGGGGCGTCGCGCTTGAAAAATTCATTGTTCCACTTTCCTTTGAGCGGAAGGTCACCCGCCTGCAATTCACGGAACGTGGGCTGCACCACATGTGCGTATGTGGCATTCTCGGCGAAGCGGGAGAGCTTGTTCTTGCCCATGGCGCAAAGTTCGGATGGTCGCGGAAAGGGAGCGCGAAGGAACGACGGGAAGTGCAATGGGATTGCATTGCTTGGATCTGTGAATGGTGATTGGTGATTGGTGAATGATGATTGGTGATTGGTGAATGGTGATTGGTGAATGGTGAATGGTGAATGGTGAATGGTGAATGGTGATTGGTGAATGGTGAATGGTGATTGGTCTGCTTGACGAACCTCCGGTGGTCCTCCAGTCACTTTTCACCGGCCACTATTCACTCAGTCGTCTCCCACCTTCCCATCTTCGCGCCATGTTCCGCGGCGCGCGCATCCTGGTGGCCCCATTGGATTGGGGCCTGGGCCATGCAGCTCGCTGCGTGCCGGTGGTGCAGGCACTGCTGCAGCGCGGCGCCACGCCGGTGATCGGCGCGGAAAAGGACCCGTTGGCATTGCTGCGGGAAGCATTCCCCAACGTGGCGCACGTGCGCATTCCGGGCATGGACGTGCGCTACGCACGCGGACGGTCCATGGCGTGGGCGATGGCTGTGCAATTCCCCGCCATGCTGCGGCAGGTGCGCACGGAGCAACGGCTTTTCGACCAGCTCCAACGTGATCTGCGATTGGATGCCGTGATCAGCGACCAACGCTTTGGATTGCGCTCGGCCAGCATCCCCAGCGTGCTTATCACCCACCAGGTCTTCCCCTTCTCCCCATTTGCGCAGCGACCGGCACGGCGGATCAACCGGATGTACATCGAGCGCTTCCATCGCTGCTGGGTGCCGGACCTTGCCGATCCACCGGGGCTTGCCGGGGAGCTCTCCCATGGAAGCAACTTGCCGGCACATGCGCGCCACATCGGCCCGCTTAGCCGCTTCCAGGACGATCCACAAGATGCGCTTGCGGCCACCTTCCGCGTTGTTGGCGTGATCAGCGGGCCCGAGCCGCAGCGCAGCATGCTGGAACAATTGCTGTTGCGGCAACTGCGGGCGATCGCTGGGCCGCACCTGCTGGTGACCGGCAAACCGGGCACGCCGGAATGGCGGTCGGGGTCCGTGCGCGTGGTGGGGCACCTGCCTGCATCCGCCCTGCACGCCGCCCTTGCCAACGCCGAGCTGATCGTGGGGCGCACCGGCTATTCCACCTTGATGGACCTCGCCGCCATTGGGCGCGGTGCCCTGCTGGTGCCCACGCCGGGCCAGCCGGAGCAGGAATATCTCGGAAGGTTGCATGGCCTTCGCGGCATCCACGTGGTCCAAGGCCAACAACACGTGAACATCGCATCGGCACTGGCGGATCCACCGCTACGGCACGCGCCTTGCAAAGCGCCCCATGCGCTTTCCGCCGCCATGAGCGATCTTGCGCAATTGATCGCCCACGGGCATCCATTCCATCG
>JAFEAI010000236.1 GCA_018266475.1 Bacteroidota bacterium | reverse complement strand
ATCGGTGTAATCGGCGTAATCGGTGGAGGCATTCCCAGCACTTGTCCACCGATTGCACCGATTACACCGATTGGAGTTCAGGGCCAAGGGGTGCGGAGGCAGGATCAGGATTTGCGCACGTGTTCTACACCTCGACATTCTGTTTGATCCGTCCCATCGGTGTAATCGGTGGAGGCATTCCAACACTACAAGAACCGTCCGCTTGGCAGCATTTCACGTGCGGAATGCCAAACGCAAAGCACCTCAACACATTCGTTCAACAAGCGATACACGATCCGATACCGCCCCTCCTTGATCTCCCGGATGTTCGGCTGGTTGAATTCCTGCACAACTCGACCGCTCTTCGGAAACCGCCCCAACCCGCTGGTCCGCTTCAAGATGCGTTCCACCATCTGTTGGGCATAGAAGGGCGATTCGCTGGCGATGAAGTCGTGGATCACTTCCAGGTCCGCCAACGCTGGCTCGGTCCATTCTACTTGCGCCATTTCCGCTTGAAGTGTGCCTCCACCTCAGCCTGGCCCACTTTGCGGCCCTCGTCGGCGGCAACCAGCCCGGCCTCCACCTTGCGGATGAACAGCAGCCGCTCGAACAGGCGGTCCAAGTCCACCTCTGCGGGGAATTCCTTCACGGCCTTAAGAACTGTTTCACGCTTCATGCTTGCGAAGATACATAGGCTTGGACGCTCTACCTCGGGGTTCCCTTCGGGAGGTCGCTGATGGAGCGTGATCGGTGGAGGCATTCCCAGCACTTGTCCACCGATTACACCGATTACACCGATTGGATTTCAGGTCCAAGAGATGCGAGGCCCCGATAGGATATGTTGCCCTCGACCTGCATCCCAGCTTTATGCCCCATCGGTGTAATCGGCGCAATCGGTGGATGCATTCCCAGCACTTGTCCACCGATTACACCGATTACACCGATTGGATTTCAGGTCCAAGAGGTGCGAGGCACGATAGGTTTTGTTGCCCTTGACCTGCATACCGGCTTTCTGCCCATCGGTGTAATCGGCGCAATCGGTGGAAGCATCCCCGCCACGGATACCTTCACCCCCAATTCCATGGAGAAACCCCACGAAATCCCAACCGTCATCGGTGTGATGAGCGGCAGCTCCCTGGACGGGATCGACCTGGCCCTGTGCCGCTTTGAACCGGACGGTGCACATTGGTCCTTCACCATCGAAAAAGCCGAAACCGTGCCCATGCCCGCCACCTTGCGTACACGGCTGCTCCACGCCACTGGTGCGGATGCGCTGGAACTGGCGCGCCTGCACCGCGATATGGGCATCACCATCGGCACGGCCTGCAAGGACTTCCAAAAGGGAACTGATGCCGCCCTGATCGCCAGCCACGGGCACACCATTTTCCACCAGCCGGGCGAAGGCCTTACGTTGCAGATCGGCTCGGGTGCGCACATCGCGGCACTTTCCGGCCTGCCCGTGGTGTGCGATTTCCGTACCATGGACGTAGCGCTGGGCGGACAAGGCGCTCCCTTGGTGCCCTTCGGTGAACAAATGCTTTTTCCGGCGCATCGCGCCTTCGTGAACCTCGGCGGCATTGCCAATCTGTCGGTACACACCGATGGAAAAGTGATCGGCTATGACGTGTGCCCGTGTAACCAGGCGCTGGACCTGCTGGCCCAGGAAGCGGGAATGGCGTATGATGCGGACGGTGCGCTTGCACGCTCCGGCACCGTGCTTCCCGCGCTTCTTGAATCGCTGAACGCCCTTCCCTTTTACCGGCAAGCCCCTCCCCGCTCCTTGGGGCGCGAGTGGTTTGATGAACAACTGAAACCCCTGATCGCCGGCCCCGCCCCGCCCAAAGACCGCCTGCGCACGGTGGTGGAGCACATTGCCGCGCTGGTGGCGGGCGAATTGGCCCGGCAGGGTGCGCGTTCGGCGCTCTTCACCGGAGGGGGTGCGCACAACAGCTTCCTGATCGCGCGGATCGCCGCCTTGGGCAAAGCAAGGCCCGACCTTCCTTCGGCGCAGCTCATCAACTGCAAGGAGGCACTGATCTTTGCCTTTCTGGGCCTGATGCGCTGGCGCGGCCAAGTGAACACCCTGGCCAGCGTTACCGGTGCGTCCCGTAACAGCATCGGCGGCGCGGTGTACCGGCCCAATTAACAGCGGGCAAGTGATAACCCCTTGGCACGCCCCCCAGGCGCGGTGCAGGCCCGGCTACTTTTGGGCACTTTGGAACCGGGGAGGAACATGTTGGAAGCATTGAAGAAGTTCGAGGAGCGCGAGCCCGAGGTGGTGTTTGAGTGGCACGATACACAGACGGAGGCCGTGGGCTGGGCCGTGATCAACAGCCTGCGCGGCGGCGCCGCCGGTGGTGGCACGCGCATGCGCAAGGGGCTCAATAAGCGCGAGGTGACCAGCTTGGCCAAGACCATGGAGGTGAAGTTCACCGTGAGCGGCCCGGCCATCGGCGGGGCCAAGAGCGGCATCAACTTCGATCCGCAGGACCCCCGCAAGCACGGCGTGCTGCAGCGCTGGTACAAGGCCGTGATGCCCCTGCTGAAGAACTACTACGGCACCGGCGGCGACCTCAACGTGGACGAACTCCACGAGGTGATCCCCATCACCGCGCAATACGGCCTGCAGCACCCGCAGGAAGGCGTGGCCGTAGGCCACTTCCACAAGGACGATGCGGCCACGGCGCGCATGATCGCGCAACTGCGCACGGGCGTAAGCAAGCCCGTGGACGATCCCGCCTTCACCCCGGCCCGCGGCAAGTATGCCGTGGCGGACCTGGTCACCGGCTGGGGCGTGGCCCAAAGCGTGATCCACCACTACCGGATCCACGGAGGCAGCGTGAAAGGCAAGCGCGTGATCGTGCAAGGCTGGGGAAATGTGGCCGCCGCCGCCGGCTACTACCTCGGCCAGGCCGGGGCCTTGATCAGCGGCATCGTGGACCTGCACGGCGGATTGCTCCCCCCCGAAGGCCTGGATGCCGAAGCCGTGAAAAAATTGTTCCTGGACAAGCAGGGAAATGCCCTGCACACGCCGGAAATGCGCTCCTTCACGGACGTCAACCAGCACATCTGGGACCAGGGTGCCGAGGTCTTCCTCCCCTGCGCCGCCTCCCGCCTGGTAACCCTTGACCAAGTGGACCGCCTGTGCGCGGCGGGGCTGGAAGTGATCGCCAGCGGTGCCAACGTGCCCTTTGCCGACCCCGAGATCTTCTACGGCCCCATCGCCCGCCACGCCGACGAACGGGTGGCGGTGATCCCCGATTTCATCGCCAACTGCGGCATGGCCCGCGTGTTCGCCCATTGCATGACCGACGGCGCCGACCTCAGCGACCGCGGCATCTTCAACGACGTGTCCCAAGTGATCGGCCAGGCCCTGGAAAAGGTGCATGCCGCACGCAAGGACCGCACACACATCACCAATACCGCCTTCGGCATCGCACTGGCACAACTGGCCTGAGAAAATTTCCGGGGCCATGCCCCGTTCCATTAACAGCAACATCCTTCCATGCAATTCCCGCTCCTCGCCCAAGTACAGGACAACGCCGCGGCCGCCCGCCAGCTCCTGGAGCAGCAGGCCGTAACCCCGCCCGCCGTGCAGCCCAACACCACCACGCTGTGGGAACTGATCGGCTATGGCGGATGGGGCATCATGCTGCCCCTGGCACTGATGTCCATCGCCGTGGTGTACATCACCATCGAGCGCATCATCGTGCTTTCCAAGGCCCTGAAAAACGACCGCGACATGCTGGACCGCGTGCGCGATTACGTGCATGAAGGAAAGATCGATTCCGCGCTGAACACCTGCGCCAACTCCGGCACACCCGGCGCCCGCATGGTGGAAAAGGGACTGCAGCGCATCGGCAAGCCCCTCAAGGACATCGAGAGCGCCATGGAAAGCGTGGGCGAACTGGAGATGGCCCGCTTGGAGCGCGGTGTGGGCGTGCTGAGCCTGGTGGCCAAGCTGGCGCCCATGTTCGGATTCATCGGCACCATTATCGGGGTGATCAAGATCTTCTATGACATCTCCCTCACCGAGAACATCAGCATCGGCATCATCTCCAACGGCCTCTACCAAAAGATGGTGACCTCCGCCGCGGGCCTCGTGGTGGGCATCATCGGCTTCGCCTGCTACTTCATCGTCAACACCATGCTCAACCGCATGGAGAGCCGCCTGAACGCAACGGCGCTCTTCTTCATGGACACCCTGCAGGAACCCCAGAAGAAGTAAGCCATGCGATTAAGGAGAAAAGCCCGCGAGCATGCCGAGGTGAGCACCGAGTCGCTCAACGACATCATGTTCTTCCTGCTGCTGTTCTTCCTGATCATCAGCACCCTTTCAAATCCCAACGTGGTGAAGCTGGCGCTGCCCAGCAGCAAGCAGTCCATGCAGATGAACCGCCAGCCGCTTACCCTCTCGGTAACCAAGGACCGGCAGTACAGCATCGACAAGGAACCCGTGGCCTATGCCGACCTGGAGGCCGTCCTGGGCCAGCGCATCCTGAAGCTGGGCGAGCCCACCGTGGTGCTGCGGTTCGACAAGGAGCTGAGCGTGCAAGACCTGGTGGACGTGCTCACCATCGGCAACCGCCTCAAGGTGAAAATGGTGCTGGCCACCCAGGGCAGCAATTGATGCACGCATGGTGATCGCCCAGCAACAGGACCACAAGAGCAAGCGGATCGCCATGGCCATCAGCCTGGTGTTCCACGGCCTGTTGCTGCTGTTCTTCCTCCTGTGGAAGATCATCACCCCCATCCCCCCGTTCCCCGAGCCAGGCGGCGGCGGCGGCGAGCTGGGCATTGAACTGGGCCCCGACCTGGGCGAATCCTCGCCGGCACCCTCCGTGCAGCCAACGCCCCCGCAACAGGAGCAGGAGGAAACACTGCTCACCGAGGACGACGAGGAGAACCCCGTGCTGCCCGAACCGGCCAAGCCCGATAAAACACCCAAGCCCAAGCCGAAGCCCGAGGCTGCGAAACCCGTGAAACCAGCGCCGCCCGTGGTGCAACCGCCAAAGGCCAACCCCAACGCCCTGTTCACCCCGGGCGGTACCGGCAAGGGCGGAAGCGGCACCACCGGCGGAAGCACTACCGGCAGTGGCGGCACCGGCGGCGGCGATGGCGGCCCCGGCAGCGGCGGAGGCTCCGGCGGCGGAACCGGCGGGGGCACCGGCGCCTTCCAGGGCAAGGGCTTCCAAGGGCACCTCGGCGGACGCGGCCTGGTGCGCGGGCCAAGCATCGCGGAAAAACCCGATGTGGAAGGCCGCATCGCCCTGGACATCTACGTGGACCGCACAGGCAAGGTGACGCACGTGGCCTGGAACCCCGACCGCAGCACCTCCAGCAACACCACCCTCCGCAGCCTGGCCACAAAGGCCGCCCTCCAATGCACCTTCAGCCCAAAGCCCGACGGGCCCGCTGAGCAAAAGGGTGAGATGGTCTTCATCTTCCAGTACTAGCAGCGGTGGACTATTCCGAAACACTGGCGTACCTGCACGCGCGGCTGCCCATGTTCTCCCGCATAGGCAAGGCCGCCTACAAGGCCGACCTTTCCAATACACGGGCCTTGATGGCGCTGCTGGGCCACCCTGAACGCGGCCTGAAGTGCGTCCACATTGCAGGCACCAACGGCAAAGGCAGCACGGCCAACATGCTGGCCAGCGTGCTGCAGGCCGCGGGCTTCCGCACCGGGCTGCACACCTCGCCGCACCTGCGCGATTTCCGTGAACGCTTCCGCATCAACGGGGAAATGATCCCCCGCCAGGCGGTAACGGACTTCGTGGAGGCCCACCGGCAGCATTTCGAGCCGATAAGCGCCTCCTTCTTTGAATGGGGCGTGGCCCTGGCCTTGGATTGGTTCCGGCGCGAACACACGGACATCGCCGTGATCGAATGCGGCCTTGGCGGCCGCTTGGACAGCACCAACGTGGTAACGCCGGAAGTGTGCGTGATCACCAACATCGGCCGGGACCACGCCGACCTGCTGGGCGATACGCCGGAAAAGATCGCCGCTGAAAAGGCCGGCATCATCAAGCCCGGCATCCCGGTGGTGATCGGCGAGGCGGAGGGCACCGTGGCCGAAGTGTTCCGGAAAAAAGCACTGGAATCGGGCGCTCCCATCCACTTTGTGGACCAGGAGGGTGCAATGCCCTATCCGCTGGACCTCTCCGGGCCGCACCAGCAGCGCAACGCCCGCACCGCGCTGGCGGCCCTGGACGCGTTGCGCAAGCGCGGCTGGGCCATCTCCGATGCACACATCGCCCATGGCCTGGCCCATGTGCAAGCCACCACCGGATTCACCGGCCGCTGGCAGGTCATTGCGCACGGGCCGCTTACCATTGCGGACATCGGCCACAACGTGGACGGCCTCCGCGTGGTGCGCACCATGATCGACCGCACCCCGCACCAGGAGCTGCACATCGTGCTGGGCACGGTGAGCGACAAGGACCTGGCCGGCATGCTGGACGCCTTGCCCAAGGAAGCCGTCTACTACTTCTGCAAAGCGGACATCCCGCGCGGACTGGAAGCCGGTGAACTGCACAGGCTCGCCCAGGCACATGGGCTGCACGGCGAAGCCTTCCCGTCGGTGGCCGCAGCCTTGGCCGCCGCACGGAAACACGCAGCACACAACGACCTTGTCCTGGTGACCGGCAGCGCGTTTGTGGTGGCGGAGGTGGTGTGACCGCCTGTGCGCCGAACCGGTGATGCGTACACATCCAGCGTGTACGCCACCACCAAAAACAGCAAAGCCCCCCGAAATGCTCGGAGGGCTTACTGCCCTATGTGTGGGACGTACTGGATTCGAACCAGTGACCTCATGCGTGTGAAGCATGAAAACCGGTCTTTTTCAGTAGTTTTCCGTTGTGGCTATTTTCCTTGCCAACCGTGGGAAAACCACTGTTGGCGGGACAAATTGGATAGCCTGCTTTTTTCCCTTTGTTTGCTTGTATGTTTACACCTTGTTGAAACCCCTTTGACCTCATGCCGGGAAGGCATGTGCAAATGAAGGCTGCAAGCATAGGACTAAACGACGATGCAAAGGCTGCAAGCATAGGACTAAACGACGATGCAAAGGCGCAAGGCTTTAGCGCCCGCTTCATCTGCTTTGCCGGTAAGACCCTTCCGGGCGATCGGCATCCGATCATGCTTCAGGTGATACACAACAGGAAGGTGGTACGCTACGGCACGAAGACGGCTTGCACCTTGGAGCAATGGGATAGTGACACTGCACGAATGAAGCCGCGCACCAAAGGTGGGGCTGAGGTGAACACCGTCATCGAAAAACTGCAAGGGAAGGTCAAGGAAATTGTCAATGCACTGGTGGTTCAACGTTCCCTGTCACTTGACAATTTCAAGGGGCGCTACAAGAACCCCAAATCATCCGGGCTGGTGCTGGCCTTCATGGAGGAACTTGTGGCGGACATGGAGAGCAAGAACAAGGCTGGCAATGCAGCCACATACCGCAATACCGCACGGGTGCTAAGGCGCTTCACCAAGGGGCGTGACCTGCCCTTTGGCGACCTGACCGCCTCCACGCTCGAAGCCTTCGACCAACACTTGAGGGATGCCGGATGCACCGGCGGAGGCATATCGGTATACATGCGGACCCTCCGCGCCGTGGTGGGGAAGGCCACCAAAAAGAAGTACATGCACCCCGATCAATACCCTTTTGAAACAAAGCTGGGGAGCGGTTACGCGATCGCACAACTGAACAGTGAAAACAACCCGCGCCCCTTATCGGGCACGGACATGGACAAGATGAAGGCATTCCCCGTGGATGAGCATCCGCACTTGGCCGATGCCGTCCGCCTGTTCCTCTTCAGCTACTATTCGGGAGGGATGAACTTCGCCGACATTGCACGGCTGCGGCCCTCGGACATGAAGGACGGGCGTATCGTGTACAAACGCCAAAAGACCAAGCGCAAGGGGCGCGATGCGGAATTGAGCTTCAAGGTGGGGGGAGAGGTGGCTGCGATCATTGAGGCTTACGCTGGGCACGGAGGGCAATACCTCTTTCCCATCCTTGGGCCGGGCCACGTGACCGAAAAGCAGAAAAAGGGGAGGATCGACAAGTGCCTAAAAGAGACGAACCGCCGGTTGAAGGAGGTGGCCGGGATCCTCGGGATCGAAAACAACCTGACAACCTATGTAGCCCGGCACACGTTTGCCACCACGCTCAACTGGAAGGACGTTCCGGTGGAGGTCATTTCGCAACGCATGGGGCATAAGACCACCGCCACCACCCAACGCTATCTGAAACGCCTGCCCAACAAGGTGCTGGACGAAGTGGACGAACTGCTGTAAGCACATGGACCATGCAAGCGAAGCGATCACACAGCTACCTGAAGAGCTTCAGCAACGAGGAACTGGACGCGGCAAACCAAGGGCTTTGAATGATGGCGAAACAACCAAGGAAGGGCAAAATGAAGGATGCTGCCGAGGCAATGCGCGGCCTTGTGAATGACATACGCGGCGACATGGGATTGCCTCCGTTACCCCAAGTACTCCCTCCTGCTTCAACCATTTGGCAAGGCCGGACCGTTGCGGGTGCCTTCGAGCAACTGAAACACGAAGCCCATTACTGCCTTCTTTCGTTCCTCATTGATAGCGCCGCTGAGGTCGAAGAGTATCGCCGGAAACAGTATCGCAGGCTGCAAGGCTATCGCCCGGAATTGAATGACTACATGAGTACCTTGGGCAACCAACGCCGTGAACTTTCCGGCCAGTGGTACCACGCTGGTGGATCACCGCATTACGGGTTGACATTGACGAACCTCGGCGCGAAGTCCGGCCCTTTGACGCAACGGTGGGAGCGTTGGGCCGAAGGCTTTGCCGAGGAAGTCCGGGCCGCGTTTGTCGCACATGGCCAAGGCGAACAAGCCACGAAGGAGGTCCGGCGTTTGGCTTCCGGCATTGCCCAGCTATCCATCGGCAACGCCGAACGCACGGCATACGAGGAGCGGCTGGAACTGGCAAAGCAAGACCTGTCGAATAGGGGCCAGTACGCCGCCCCCGGTGACATTGCGGCCATGTTCCAAGGGCATATCGAAGGCTTCAACACATGGAGGGTCCGCTTGGTGGAGCGTGTGGGTGCTGTTGTTGCAACCACCACAACCACCAAGCCCAAGCCCGCGAAGGAATGGCCGAACCTGAAGTGCTTGGCCTTGTTCCATGCCTTACGGGTCGCAGCAGGCGATCGGCAAGCCAATCTACCCACGGACACCGAAGCCGATAAAGTCGCAAGGGATGCGACATACGTAGGCAAAGGGAGTGGTAAAAGATTGCGTTCACACTTCAATACATATCGCAATGAAGCCGGACGCACCGGCAAAGGAGTACGGTCCACCGAAGTGTTGAAGCGTTACGATGCCGTCATCCCAAAGCTTGAAGAGGGGTCGAAAGCCTTGAACCTTGCGACTACGGAAAGGGAGCTTGTGCGAAGCAGGGCGCACAATCAGGAAGAATAGTCGCCACAAAGTCGCGACTTACCGGCGACCCGGAAAAGCAGGGCGGAATGTTTGCGCAGTCGTTTGGCACCAACGCCACGGCAAGCGCAAAATGAACAACCCTTTTGAAGAGATCACCGCCAAGCTGGATGCCTTGGCCGTGGATGTGCGAGCACTGAAGAGCCGCACGAACGAAAAGCCCGATCGTAAGCGCCGGGTCGGACTACCCGAAGCCGCCCAATACTGTGGGTTGGCCCACCGGACCATGTACAAAAAGACGCATCGCCGGGAGGTACCACATAGCAAGGTGGGTGGTCGCTTGTTCTTTGACCTGGACGAACTGGATGCATGGATCGAGAACGGTCGCCGCCCGATGGCTTCCGAGGTCGCCGAGGAACGCATGGCCGGAAACAAGTGAGCGGGCAGCGCACCCACGCTAACCCGCTCAAAATTCCTTTGTCATGCCAAATATAGCACTACCCGCGTCCGTGAACGCCGACCTGATCGCGGACATTGAGGCCGAAGCCCTGCACCTTGAACCCAAGCCTGCGGAAGACGATCGGCCCAAGGCCGGGCCGTTCCCCGTGGATGCCTTCCCTAAGCCAGTTGCCGACCTGCTGGAAGTCCTACGGCAAAAAGCCCGGTTCCCCGTGGACTATTCCGCCGCCGGGCTGCTGTTCACCGCCTCCACCGCGATCGGCAATAGCACCGCCCTATGCTGCGGCCCCTACACGGCATCCGCCGCACTGTGGCTGCTGGCCGTTGGTGCCCCGTCCGTGGGCAAAAGCCCCCCGGTGGACCTGCTGACCCGGCCCCTGACCGATCACGACCGCCGCACCAAGTCCGAACACGATCACAAGGTGAGGGAATGGGAGGCCGCGCAAGAAGAGCGCAAGGGCAAGAAGCGGGACAAGAACGCACCAACCGATGAGCCGCCCGCACCGCGCCCGGTATGGAGGCCGCACGTTGTCGGGGATGTTACCATGGAGGCATTGATCGCGAAGTTGTCGGCAACACCGCGCGGGCTTGGACGGCATAACGATGAGTTCCTGGGCTTCCTCCAAAGCATGGACGCATACCGCAGCGGAGGGGACCGCCCCAAGTGGCTGTCGATCTTCAACGGCCAACCCATCACTGAGATCCGAAAGACCGCCGGTGAACATTTGGTGCCGCGCCCATTCGTTGCCTTGGCCGGTGGGATCCAAACCGGGAAGCTGGCAGCGCTTGCCGGTGCCGACGATGGCTTTCTCCACCGTCTGCTGGTGTTGTGGCCGGACGTACAACGCGCGGAATACGCCACCACCACGGAGCTACCGGCAGAGTGGATCCAGTGGTGGAAGCAGGTGGTGGACTACCTGCTGGGGCTGGAAATGGACCTCAACGGCGGCGATCCCCAACCCGTGGTGCTGCGGTACACGGAACAGGCTGCGGCCATGTACGCCACGTGGGACCGGAGGCACACGGACCGGAAGAACGCCGCGATCGAAGCCGGGGACGAACTGACCGCCGCGCTCCTTGGCAAGCTGGACACATACCACCACCGGCTGGCCCTTGTGCTGGAACTGCTGCACCGTGCCTGCGACGGTCAACAAGCAGGTGGAGAGGTGCGCACCGAAGCCGTGGAGGGTGCCCAAAAGCTGCTGGACTACTTCGAGCGCACGGCGCGGAAGATGCACTTCACCATGTTCCAAGCCTCCCCCTTGGACCGGTTGGAAGGCGACAAGCTGGACCTGTACGATACCCTGCCCGGTGAGTTCACCACGGCTGAGGCAATCGTTAAAGCGGACGGCATGGGGCTTTCCGCGCGGACCATGAAACGGCGGCTGAACGAGTGGAGCAAGGGCCGCCAACCCCTCCTTGCGAAGGACGGCCAAGGGCGGTACCGGAAACAATTCGAGCATTAACCACATGGCACAACTGTCCTTTCTGACACTTGCCAGCATTGACGCGGGTTTGAGGCCCGAAAAGGGCTGGCACTTTGGTGGCACAACGTGGCACAAACCCTGCCCGCCCATAGGGGCAAAGTGCCAAAGTGCCAAAGTTTGTGCCACCCGAAAACGCGCTACAACCCGCGTCCCCGTAGCAAAGTGCCAAAGTGCCAAAAGTGCCACGGGGGAATATCCCTCCAAAACATGAGCGCCCCCCATCGGTACATCTTGGAACCGTACCGGGGACCGTCAACCCGGCACACTTGCCCCGGCTGCGGACACCGAAAGGAGTTCACCAAGTACGTGGACACCGAAACGGGGGAGGTGCTGCCCGACCATGTGGGAAAGTGCAACCGTGCCGATCGCTGCGGGTATCACTACCCGCCCCGGCAGCACTTCGCCGATGGCGGCACACGCCCCACCGATGGCAGCGCATGGACCCCAAAGCCTGAGCCGCCCCCGTGCCCCCCATACCTGCATGATCGCGCCGAGGTCGCCGCCTTACGCTCCCACCCTGAGAAAAACACCCTGAGCGCATACTGGCGGAACCCGATCGGTACCGACCGCTGGGACAAGGTGACCAAGGACTACGCGCTGGGCACATGGCCGGATGGGCGGCTGGCCGGGGCTGCGGTCTACTGGCAGGTGGACATTCACGGGCGGGTGAAGGCCGGGAAGATCATGCAGTATGATCCGGACACGGGGCACAGAGCCAAGGGCAACGGCACGACGGGGTGGGTACACTTCGAGCGTCATCACAAAAGCGCAAGCGACCTCAACGTGGAGCAGTGCCTGTTCGGGGAACACCTGCTGAAAAGCTGGCCAATGGAAAAGCCGGTAGCCGTGGTGGAGAGCGAAAAGACCGCCATGATCGCAGCAGCCCTTTTGCCCGACATCTGTTGGCTGGCCACGGGAAGCAAGGAAGAGTTCAAGCTGGCCAAGCTCCAAGCCTTGACGGGCCGCAAGGTGCTGGCCTTCCCCGACCTTGCCCCCAACTGTGCCGCCTACTTCCTTTGGAAGCAACGGGCCATTGAGCTGAGGCACTTGTT
>JAFEAI010000235.1 GCA_018266475.1 Bacteroidota bacterium | reverse complement strand
CACCGGCGCGGTGTTGTCCGTCACGGTCACCGTGAAGGAGCAGGTGGCGCTGTTGCCGCTGGCATCGGTGGCGGTGTAGGTCACCGTGGTGGTGCCCAGCGGGAAGGCATCACCGCTGTTGTGGTCGCTGGTGAAGGAAGCCGCGGAGCAGTTGTCGTTGGCCGTAGGCGCGGTCCAGGTGGCCGTGGCGGTGCATCCCGCACCGGCGTTGATGCTGATGTTGGCCGGGCATCCGGCGATCACCGGCGCGGTGTTGTCGGTGACGGTCACGGTGAAGGAACACGTGGTGCTGTTGCCGCTGGCATCGGTGGCGGTGTAGGTCACGGTCGTTGTTCCCAGCGGGAAGGCATCGCCGCTGTTGTGGTCGCTGGTGAAGGAAGCCACGGAGCAGTTGTCGCTCGCAGTGGGCGCGGTCCAGGTGGCAATTGCGTTGCAAGAACTACCGGCATTGATGCTGATGTTGGCCGGACATCCCGCGATCACCGGCGCGGTGTTGTCGGTCACGGTCACCGTGAAGGAGCAGGTGGCGGTGTTGCCGCTGGCATCGGTGGCGGTGTAGGTCACCGTGGTGGTGCCCAAGGGGAAGACATCACCGCTGTTGTGGTCGCTGGTGAAGCTGGCCACGGAGCAGTTGTCGCTCGCAGTGGGCGCAGTCCAGGTGGCCGTGGCGGTGCATCCCGCGCCGGCATTGATGCTGATGTTGGCCGGGCACCCGGCGATCACCGGCGCGGTGTTGTCCGTCACGGTCACCGTGAAGGAGCAGGTGGCGGTGTTGCCGCTGGCATCGGTGGCGGTGTAGGTCACGGTGGTGGTGCCCAAGGGGAAGGCATCACCGCTGCTGTGGTTGCTGGTGAAGCTGGCCACGGAGCAGTTGTCGCTGGCCGAAGGTGCGGTCCAGGTGGCCACGGCGGTGCATCCCGCACCGGCGTTGATGCTGATGTTGGCCGGGCATCCTGCGATCACCGGCGCGGTGTTGTCCGTCACGGTCACCGTGAAGGAGCAGGTGGCGCTATTGCCGCTGGCATCGGTGGCGGTGTAGGTCACGGTGGTGGTGCCCAGCGGGAAGGCATCGCCGCTGCTGTGGTCGCTGGTGAAGCTGGCCACGGAGCAGTTGTCGCTGGCCGTAGGCGCGGTCCAGGTGGCAATTGCGTTGCAAGAACTACCGGCGTTGTTGCTGATGTTGGCCGGGCATCCGGCGATCACGGGCGCGGTGTTGTCCGCCACGGTCACGGTGAAGGAGCAGGTGGCGGTGTTGCCGCTGGCATCGGTGGCGGTGTAGGTCACGGTGGTGGTGCCCAAGGGGAAGGCATCACCGCTGTTG
>JAFEAI010000234.1 GCA_018266475.1 Bacteroidota bacterium | reverse complement strand
GGCGGCGCATGGAGCGGCCCCAGCCCGGTGACGGGCGGGATGTACGATCCCTCCACCATGCTTCCCGGCGTGTACACGTACACGGTTGCGGGAGTAGCGCCCTGCGCCAACGCCACGGCCACGGTGACGGTATCGCTGCAGGCCGCACCTGTTGCGGGCGGCAACGGCACGCTGACGCTGTGCGCGAACGGTGCCGCATCGAACCTGGCCAATGCGCTCACGGGCAGTCCCGCCGTGGGCGGCGCATGGAGCGGCCCCAGCCCGGTGGCGGGCGGGATGTACGATCCCTCCACCATGCTTCCCGGCGTGTACACGTACACGGTTGCGGGAGTAGCGCCCTGCGCCAACGCCACGGCCACGGTTGCGGTATCGCTGCAGGCCGCTGCCAATGCGGGCAGCAATACGTCATTGACCCTGTGCAGCTCCAACAGCACCACCAACCTGTTTTTTGTGCTGACGGGGGCGCAATTCGGAGGTACTTGGGTTGGACCTGCCGGTGCGTTCAATGGAAATTTCGTACCAGGAGTGGATCCTCCGGGTAATTACACCTACACGGTTCAAGGTGTTGGGCCATGTCCGAATGCACAGGCGACAGTCGCGGTAACTGAGATCATGGCACCGAACGCAGGGCGTGATACCGCAGTTGCCTTCTGTTCAAGTGACAATGCAGTAAACCTGATCAACTTATTGGCCAATGCACAATCAGGTGGAGCCTGGCAGGGCGGTTTCACGGGATCGTTCGTACCAGGAACCACGCCCCCGGGAACATTTACTTATGTGGTTCCGGGAGTAGCTCCCTGCTTGGCCGATCAGGCTTCTATCACAGTGTCGGTTACTCCCTCACCCGGCGCGGGCACGGACAACAGCCTCACGGTATGCGACCAGGGCGCGGCCACAAGCCTCTTCGCGGCACTGGGCGGCACGCCCAATGCAGGCGGCACGTGGAGCGGCCCCAGCACAGTTGTGGGCGGGATGTACGATCCCGCCACAATGAACCCCGGCGCGTACGTGTACACGGTGACGGGCACCGCGCCCTGCGGCAATGCGAGCGCCACGGTAACGGTAACCGAAACGGGCAGCCCCAACGCGGGCACCAACGGAGCCGTTACGGTGTGCTCCACGGGCGGTGCGGTGAACCTCTTCAGCAGCTTGGGCGGCACGCCGGATGCGGGCGGCACGTGGAGCGGCGGCCTGGTGAACGGCATGTTCGACCCTGCGGTGAACACGGCGGGGGTTTACACCTACACGCTCAGCGCCACGCCGCCGTGCCAGAGCGCGCAGGCTGGCGTAACGGTAACCGTGGTGAACGCACCCGGCGCAGGCACGGACAACAGCCTCACGGTATGTGACCAGGGCGCGGCCACAAGCCTCTTCGCGGCGCTGGGCGGCGCGCCCAATGCAGGCGGCACGTGGAGCGGCCCGAGCACAGTTGTGGGCGGCATGTACGATCCCGCCACGATGAACCCCGGCGCGTACGTGTACACGGTGACGGGCGCTGCGCCCTGCGGCAGCGCGAGCGCCACGGTAACGGTAACCGAAACGGGCAGCCCCAACGCGGGCACCAATGGAGCCGTTACGGTGTGTTCCACGGGCGGTGCGGTGAACCTCTTCAGCAGCCTGGGCGGCACGCCGGATGCGGGCGGCACGTGGAGCGGCGGCCTGGTGAACGGCATGTTCGACCCTGCGGTGAACACGGCCGGGGTTTACACCTACACGCTCAGCGCCACGCCGCCGT
>JAFEAI010000233.1 GCA_018266475.1 Bacteroidota bacterium | reverse complement strand
GGTCCGCCCCAGCGGGTCAACTTGTGACGCGGCACGTCACCTCGCGCGGCGGGCCGGTTTCCGCGTTCGGTGACGGATTGGGCGATTGCGGCAGGCGGCGCGGGAAAAACCGCCAACGGCGTTTTGTTCCGGAAACTTCGCGCGTGGCCGCGTTCGCTTGGCACGCCGCTTGCTGAACATACCCCGCGCATTCGATCGCTCTTGGCCGGGGGCCAAGGACAGGCGGCCTTACCGAGCCCGATCGAATGCGGACTTCTCAATCCACATCAAGGAACATTCCATGAAAACCATGCAGAAAGGCTTTACCCTGATCGAACTGATGATCGTGGTCGCGATCATCGCCATCCTCGCGGCGATTGCGCTGCCGGCGTACCAAGACTACGTCAAGAAAGCGCGTTTCTCGGAAGTGCTTTCGATCGGCGACACGTACAAGACGGCCGTTTCCCTGTGCTACTCAGATCAGGATCCAACTTTGGCTGCGTGCAACGCGGGCACCAACGGTATCCCGGCAGCAGCAGCAGCAACGACAAATCTTGCCGCCGGCATGACTGTAGCTGCGGGCGTCATCACCATGACCGGTACCGCAGCAACGGGTGGTTATACGTCCGTTTTGACGCCCGCCGTTAATGCGCAGAACAGTGCAATCGTCTGGACACAAAGCGGAACCTGCTTGGCCGTCAACTACTGCAAGAATTGACAAGCAAGCAAGTAGCCCGGATGCAGCACAGCGCAATCCGGGGCGGTTGAAAACGCGACACTTCGAAACCCCGCCGCGCGCGGGGTTTCTTTTTGCCTGATGCGCACGCTTCCGGGTTGCGCCGCGGCGCGGCTTTGTCCGGGCCACGATTCCGGCCATGCGCGGGGGTTCTTTTTGCGCGATGGGCCTGCCCCGGATTACGCCGCGGTGCGGCGGCATCCGGGCTACGGGTCTTGCCCCGGTCGCGGGCTGCTATACTCGGGCAAAACTGTCCCGGGCCTGGCATGACCACGACGATGAGCGCACCCACAGCCGACGCCGGCTC
>JAFEAI010000232.1 GCA_018266475.1 Bacteroidota bacterium | reverse complement strand
GGTTTTTGTCTTGCGAATGGAGGCCAAAACGGCTTAGTATGGCAAAATCGCCACAAAGGTCCTCCTGAAAGCCGCGTCAATCCTCAAAATGTTTTTTTGACTTCAGGACTTGGACAAGTCAGGAAAGATTGCTTCGGCCCAAAGCGGCCTCGCAATGACGGTGTGGCTTCGGCCCAAAGCGGCCTCGCAATGGAGGACCGCTGTGGTGAGCCCGTCGAACCACAGGGGAATCCTGCGTTGGATCAAAGATTGCTTCGGCCCAAGGCGGCCTCGCAATGACGTGGCGGCTTCGGCCCAGAGCGGCCTCGCAATGACGTGGTGACTTCGGCCCAAAGCGGCCTCGCAATGACGGTGTGGCCCGGGTTGGCCGCTATCACCGGCGGGAGATCAGGTTGGCGAAGAGGCGGTATGCGCCGGGCACGCCGGCGGGCAGTTGCCGGAAGAAGCTGATGCCCGTGTACACGTACCTTCCCTTGCCGAGGTCGCAGGCCACCAGCGCGCCGTTCAGCGGTGGTTCACCGGCGTCGTTCCACGTGATCAGTGGCGTGTAGTGCGGGTCCAGGTCGCCCGGGAAGTACAGGCCGCGCTCCTGCACCCACCCTTCAAAGTCGGCTGCGGTGATCTTGTTCGGCGTGTTCAGCAAGGCGTGTTTCGGGTTGGGGAATGCGGGCGGTGCATCCTCCTCGGTCACGCGGCCCCGGGTGAGGTGGAAGGGGTATGGGCCGATCAGGGAATCGGGGAGCACCATGTCGTTGCTGAGCGTGGTGTACTGCACCACCAGGGTGCCGCCCTCCTTCACGTACTGCATCAGCACGGGGTTCATTTCCTTCAGGGCGGCCACGGTGTTGTATGCGCGGATGCCGGTTACGATAGCGTCGTACGGTTTTAGGAAGGCTGCTGCGGAGGCGCCGGTCTCCCCTTGCCGCAACAGCAGCGTGGCGGGGTCCAGCACGTCCACCGCCACGCCCAGCTGCTCCAGGGCCTGCGGCACGTTGTCGCCAGCGCCCATGATGTAGCCCACGCGCTTGGCGTTCACCTTGGCGTGCAGGGGCTGTATGCGGAAGGCGGCCGGTGTGTACCAGGACCGCTGCGGGATGTGGTCGTACCGGATCACGTGGCGCGTAAGGTCGCCCGGGCCGGGATGTCCGCAGGCCACGTGCATGTACGGCCCGTTGCGTTCGGGCCGGTCTTCGGCCTTCACGGTGAGCCGCGCGGAGCGGAAATCCCCGGCCCCTAAGGCGCCGAGGTCCTGCCGGGCCGGGGCGATGCCCCACCCGGCCACCTGCTCGCAAGTGAGCTCGGCGCGGCCCAGGCGGGCAAAGGCCTCAACGGTCACCTGGGTTTGGGCGGAATCGCCGGTCACCATCAGCAGGCCGGGATTGGCGAAGAGGGATGCCGGGGGCACCACCTCGCAAGGCTGCACCACGTCGCCCTTCACGCGGTCCACGGTGCGGTACAGCACAGGCGCCGTGCCCTTCACCACGGTGCCTCCGGCAAAGCGGAGGGCGTAGGGCACCTGCAGGGCATCGGGGGTTGCCGGCAGGCCGATGAGCGCGGAATCCAGCACGGTGAAGAGGTTGCCGTGCGGCTCCTTCAGCCAGTAGGGCTGGTCGGGCTCCAGGGGTGCTGCAAGGTCCACGGGAAGGCGAAGCACCTGGTTGGCGGGCAGGGGCGTGGTGCTGCCTGCGGGAGCGGTGCAGGCAATGGGGGCCGTGCTGCGGGTGAGCAGGTGCAGGGTGGCATGCACGGTATCGCCGGTAACGGCGTGGGGCACCTCTGCCAGCGCCTCCACCACCGTGCCGGTAGCGGCCAGCAGCAACTGGTCCACCAGGGGCCTTGCGTAGTGCTTCCAAGGGCTTTCCGGCAAGGCGTCCATCGCTGCGGCCACCTGCTCCAATTGCGGCACGCTTTGCTCGGGCCTTCGCAGGTCGTAGCTGGCCAGCAGCTTGTCCAAGGCGTTCTGCACGTGCTGGCCGCCCTGCATGCGTCCCCAGGTCAGGTCCATGCCGCCGAACAGGTTGTTGCCCTTGGGCCGGTCGCCTTTCAGGAACTTCAGGTATTCCAGCGATTCCCCGCGGGTTTCCGCCGCGCCGAAGCCTTGGCTCTTGTGCATGCTGCGGCTGCGCCCGGCAATTTCCGTGTAGCTCTGCCCCAGCAGCGGGTCGTAGCCGCCCACGTCCACGGTGTACCAGCCGGAATCCTTGCGGGCCACTTCGGCCAGGTCCTTGCGCCACCAGGTGCTTCCGTTGAAGAAGAGGCGGCGCGGTTGCCAGGGTTGCAGTCCTTGTTTCAATTGCTCGGGGTAGGCGTTGGGGTCCCCGGCCAGGTCGAAGGCTTCCTGGGCCAGGATCGCGCTGGCCTCGTGGTGGCCGTGGCCGGCCTCGCGGGTGGGGGGGAAGCGGGTGATCACCACATCCGGACGGAAGCGGCGGATCACGCGCACCACATCGCCGAGCACGGCCTCCTTGCCCCACTTCCCGAAGGTTTCGGCGGCGTTCTTGCTGAAACCGAAGTCCACCGCGCGGGTGAAGTACTGCTCGCCGCCATCGATGCGGCGGGCGGCCAGCAGCTCCTCGGTGCGGATCACGCCAAGGGCGTCGCCCAGCTCGGGCCCGATCAGGTTTTGTCCGCCATCGCCGCGGGTGAGGCTCAGGTAGCCCGTGCGCAGCTTCATGCCGTTGCCCAGCCACGTGATCAGCCGCGTGTTTTCATCATCCGGGTGGGCGGCGATGTACAGCACGCTGCCCACCACCGGTAGCTTTTGCATGCGGTGCAGGATCATGGCGGCATCGGGTTGTTCACCGGGCTGTTGCGCCCGTGAACCGGCGGGCATCAGGACCAGTAAACAAGCGAGCCGTGCGGCAAGTGCGCACCGGGTGGCGGAAAATGGAACTTCCATGCGCCGAAGGTAGGGGCATGAGTTTCATCCCGGCGGTACGCGGGAGGGCGATGGCGGCAGGGCTATCGGGCCTTATCCATGCGCCTGGCGGCGTATTTGCACACTGTTTTTTGAACCACGGATCCATACGGATGAACACGGAAAGGGAAGGTTGTTTTGCTTGGCAGGTGGGTCCGTGATCCGTGTTCATCTGCCTCCATCCGTGGTTCTGAATTCTATTTGGAAGACGCGCCTGCAGGGCGCGTTGGGCACGATAGCCCTGGCGATGGCGGCAGGTGGCCGGGGGCGTTGGCCGTATGTACCATCCCCAACGTTCCATCCCGCTTTGGGCGGGGCCCTTGGCCACACGGCCTACCTTGGTGCTGTCAATGGTCCGTTCCAAGCTGAAACCATGGATAATGGGGTTAGGGGTAGCCGCAGCTTGGTGGTGCCTGGCCTTGGGTTTTGGGGTTTATTGCAATACGCCGGGCACCGAGGGCCATTGGAGGTTGGAGCGCACCCTTGCAGGTGCCGATCAAAGGGGGCTGCCGCTGCATGCGGCGGCCCCCGCTTCCTCCGGGCAGGAAGATTACACCATCCGGCCTGTTGCGGAAGGCTTTCAGAGCCATAACCCGGGGCAGCGGCTTGGGACGTGCTACAGCGGCGATGGATTTGCCCTGGAAGTGGGCACGGGAGCGGCGATGGGCCATGCCTCCATGGCGCTGCTCGGCATCGGCTGCGGTGCCCGGGAGCTCAGGCCAAGCGCAAGCCCCCTGCGGCAGGCTGAAGGAGGCAGGCTGCGGGTGGACCACGGTAGCTTCCGCATGGAATACGAAAACGGCCCGCAGGGCATGCGGCATGATGTGGTGGTGAAGGCAAGACCGGAGGGCCGGGGCCGCCTGGCCGCGCGCTTCCAGGTGGGCGGTGATCTGCAGGCGCTGCAAACAGGGCCGGGCGAGGTGGTCTTCCACCGGTATTGCCCGCAGGCCATGGCCTTGCAGCCCGCTATCCGCTATGCCGGGCTGAAGGCCTGGGATGCAAGCGGGCGGGTGCTCCCGGCGGCCATGGAACTGCACGCCGACGAGCTGGTGCTGGCCGTGGAGGATGCCGGTGCCGTGTACCCGGTCACCATCGACCCGCTTTCGTCCACCGCCGACCTGGAGCTGCCGGGGTCGGCTGCGGGCGAAAGCTTCGGCTACAGCGTGGCCACGGCGGGCGATGTGAACGGCGATGGCTACAGCGACCTGCTGGTGGGTTCGCCTTTTTGGAACATGCCCTTTGCCAACGCGGGCCGGGTGCAGCTGTTCCTGGGGTCGGCCACGGGTGTTTCCGCCACCCCCGCCTGGTCTTTCCAAGGCACCCAGGCCAACGCACGGCTGGGTCTCAGCGTAAGCAGTGCCGGTGATGTCAACGGCGATGGCTTCAGCGATGTGGTGATCGGTTGCCCGGGGTTCATGGGCATGGGGGCGGCCATGCTTTTCAAGGGGTCCGCCACCGGCTTGGGCGCATCGCCGGACCAAACCATCGCCGGGCAGACCGCCGGGGATGAGTTCGGCTGGTCCGTGGCCCTGGCCGGCGATGTGAACGGCGACGGCCTGAGCGACGTGCTGGTGGGCGCCCCGAAGTACAGCAGCAGCAAGGGCAAGGCCTATTGCTTCCACGGCACCGGGAACCCCGCCGTTCCGTTGATGCAGGCATGGACCTATGCCGGCACCGTAGCCAATGACCAGCTGGGGTTTTGCGTGGCCGGGGCTGGCGACCTGAACCGTGACGGATACGGCGATGCGGCCATCGGCGCACCCTACAAGCCTAAACTGGGCGGGACGAACAACGGTGCAGTATACCTGTTCGCAGGTGGGACCCTCGGGCTGAACGCCACGGCCGCCACCATGCAGCAGGGGCCCGCCTCGGCGAACTTTGGCTATAGCGTGGCCGCCGCCGGTGATGTGAACGGCGATGGCTTTGCGGACCTGGTCGTGGGTGCGCCCGGCACCGGGAGCGGCAACGGGGCCGCGCACTTGTTCTGGGGCATGGCCGCGGCCACGCTCATCAACGTCACCGCCGTTTCCAATTTCAGTGCTTCCTCCGAGCAAATGGGCTGGGCCGTGGCCTCCGCCGGGGACGTGAACGGGGACGGCTTTGCGGACGTTCTGCTCGGCAGCCCGGGCGCTTCATCCGGCAAGGGCAAGGTGCATGTGTATGCCGGCGATGCGGCCTTCGCCTGGAATCCTGCCCACTGGCTCATCACCATCAACGGCTCCGTGGCGGCCGGGCGGTTTGGCGCGGCGGCCTGCACCGCCGGCGATGTGAACGGTGACGGCATCAGCGACCTGGCCCTGGCCGCGCCCGACCAAGGGGGCATGGGCGCGGTGAAGGTCTTTCACGGCTCGCCGGAAAAGCCCGCTGCCGCGGCGCAATGGACGGTGATCGGAGGCGGGCCGTATGCCGTGGGGCCTACCTGCGTGGCCTCCGCAGGCGACGTGAACGGCGACGGCTACAGTGATGTGCTCGTGGGCACCTCCGGCGGCGCCATCGGCACCGGCAGCGTCATGCTCTACCTGGGCTCGGCCAGTGGCGTGGCGGCCACTTCGGCATGGACGAAAAGCGGCGAGAACGTCGGCGACCTGTTCGCCTCCTCCGTGGCCTCCGCAGGCGATGTGAACGGCGACGGCTACAGCGATGTGCTTGTAGGCGCGCCCGGCTGGCCCAGCTACACCTGGCGGGGGAAGGTGTACCTCTACCTCGGCGGGGCGGGCGGCCTTGCCGCCACGCCCGCATGGACCGGCACGGGCGAGGCCCTGGACGCCCGCTTCGGATTCAGCGTGGCCAGCGCGGGCGATGTGAACGGGGACGGATACAGCGACGTGGTGGTGGGTTCCTACAACTTCAAGTCCGGCGCCATCAACACGGGCAAGGCCTACGCCTACTTGGGCTCCGCCACCGGCCTGGCCGCAGCGCCCAATTGGACGGCCGTGGGGGAAAGCGCCGTGAACGGAGCCTTCGGCCAATCCGTTTCGCTGGCCGGTGATGTGAACGGCGACGGCTACGACGACCTCCTCATCGGCGATCCCATGTACGACAGGCCCGCAGGGGCGGGGTATGACCACAACATCGGTGCGGCGTACCTGTACCTCGGTTCCCCCGCAGGGGTGAACGCCGCATACGAATGGCGCACCCTGGGCGAGGGTGCGGGGGTGGAATACGGCTGCAGCGTGAGCTTTGCCGGGGATGTGAACAACGACGGCTACAGCGATGTGATCGTGGGCGCCTACCGCCAAAATGCAGGTGGAAAAAGCCAAGCCGGAAGGGCGTACGTGTACCACGGCACGCCCCACTACAACCCGGACCCCGTGCCGGTGGGGGACCGGGGCGGCCTCGGCGCCGCGCCCGCCACGGTGCTGGAGGATGCGGTGCCGTACGACGACGGCCACTTCGGCCTTTCCGTGTGCGCGGCGGGCGATGTGAACGGCGACGGGTACGGCGATGTGGTGGTGGGGGTGCCCGGGTACAACTTCTACAAGCTCAACCAGGGCAAGGCCGCCGTGTTCACCGGTTCCGCCACCGGCGTGCTGGCCACGGAATACTGGGCCGCCATCAAGGATGCCTCCTCGGCACGCCTCAATGCCCGCTGCGGAAGCACGGTGGCCCTGGCCGGTGACGTGAACGGCGACGGCTACAGCGACATCGTAGTGGGCGCCAACGAGCAGGATGCCTCCGCCAATGTGTATTCCGCCGATGCCTACCTGGCCGCCAATGGCCGCTCCAGGCCCATGCGCACGTTCCAGTTCCGCAGCAACCTCACCACCCGGGTGCGCACCGGCAACGGCACCTTCCAGGCCGATTGCCAATGGGGCATCGGCCAGTACGCCTATTCATCCACCGGCCGGGGTAAGGTGAAGCTGGTGTGGGACGTGTTCGGCCATGGACCGTGGAACCCCGTGCCGTTCTTCAACAACAACAGCACGGCCTTCACCGGGCAGGATGCCGCATGGACGGACACCCTGCCGCCGGGCCCGTTCTTCAAGCGGTTGCTGTCCACTGCCGCAGGCGCCACCAGCCACCCGGCATGGCGGGTGCGCGTGCGGCAGCATCCCGCCACCGCGCTGGATGGGCGCGTCTTCGGCCGCTGGTTCAGGCAGGGCATGCACGACCTGCAGGTGCCCAGCATCAAGACCAGCCTGGCCGGTTGCGGGCCGCTGCCGGTAACCCTGGTGGCCGCATCCGTGCGGTGCGAGCAGGGCAGGGCGGTGCTCGAATGGGCCACCGCCACCGAGCAGGATTGCGCCGAGTTCATTGTGCAGCGCTCCGCCGATGCCTCCTTTTGGCAGGATATAGGCCGCGTGCCGTGCAGCGGAAACTCCACGCAACTGCGGCAGTACCGCTTTGCGGACGCTGCGATACCCGATGCCGGCGTTACCTACTTCCGGCTCAGGCAAGTGGACATCAACGGGACCTTCGCGCTTTTTCCGGCCATGCCCTTCACGCCTTGCGGCAGCCAGGGCCCGCTCCCCGCCTGGCCCAATCCCGTGGCCGATGAACTGAACGTGCTGCTGGGCGAAGAGGCGGCGGCAGGCGTCCGCGCCGTGGTGCGCGACATGGCCGGGCGCGTGGTGATGGAGCGCGAAGTGGTGGCGCCCAACGGCAATGTGGGCCGCATCAGCGGATGGCAGACCCTGCCGCCGGGCCCTTACCTGATCGACCTGGTGTCGCCGCGCTCCGGAAGGCTGGGCCAGGTCCGCGCCATGCACTTATGATGCCGGGGCGGATCTCGGCACTGCCCCTTCACTGACGCGAGCCTCCAGGCTCGTGTCGCAGTTGAAACGTGATAGTTCCCTCAAGGTCTCCCGAAGGGGACCTTGCAGGTGTGACACTCTGCGTCAAGGTCCGCTGTGCGAAGCCTTGATGGGACGATGGGCATAATTCCCGGTTTCCGGGTATTTTCACCCTGCGCGGCACGCCTCAATTTTGCGCAGCAACCCGACACGCCATGGCCATTACATTGCTCCTGGTGGATGACCAGTCCATCATCCTGGACGGGCTGGAGGCCTTGCTGGGCCAAGATCCCGGCATGCGCGTGCTGGGCCGGGCCTCCAATGGGGCCGAAGCGGTGGAACTGGC
>JAFEAI010000231.1 GCA_018266475.1 Bacteroidota bacterium | reverse complement strand
GCGTCGCGAATCAACAGCGCGCCCTGCGCGCCGCGCAGGCTCGCGTCGAGCAGCGCGCGCGCCAGCAGTGGATCGTTCCTGCCGAAGCGGCCGCCCGCATCATCGTCACGACGGATGCGGATGAATTGACCGAATACGCGTGCAAAGCGCGAGCCCGACGATGTCGCCTCCGCTTCCTCGTTGCGCTGCTTCGTTGGAAGCTGCGCGAGCGAGTCGCGCAATTGCGCCAACGACTGCCGCGCCGCCGACGGATTGTTCGTCTCCAGCGCGCCCAGCGCCGCGATCTCGACGTTGATGCTTTGGCGCACCGAGGCGAATGCCGCGTCGTTGGCCTGCGCCAGCGCCGCGTCGGCGAGCCGATACGCGGTCAGCGACGGCGCCGGATCGGCGAACAGCGCATAGCGCTCCTGCGCGAGCACGAGCAACAATTCGGCTTCGTTGAGCAGCAGCGTGTCGTGCCCCGACAGGCGCTTCTCGGCGAGATTGGCGATCGCGTCCTCGGACAGGCGTGCTCGCTCCGACAGGCCGAGCACCTGCGCGCGCAATGAATCGTTGACCTTGGCCGTATCCTCGAGGCGCGCGCGCAGCGTCTGCGCCTCGCGTGTGCCTGCATCGGCGCTGCGGCGCAACGCCTCGACCTCGTCGCGCAGCTTCTGCGCAGCGGACGCTTCCGTCTGCACGGTCGCCTCGTGGCCTTGTTCGATGTTCTGCAAGCGCCAGTAGCCGTAGCCGGCCGCAGCGAGGACCAGAACCAGCAGCAGCCAGCCGAAGCCACCCGCGCCGCGGCGGCGCGACGGGACCGGCGCAGGCGTCGCCGCAGTCGGACTTTGCGCGGGCGGCGGCAAGGCATCGAAGGAATCGGCGGCATCGTTCTCGCTCATGCTTGCATGCTAACCAAACGTTGCGTTGTGTGCACGGATCGCGGCCCCGATTGCAACAACAACCGGCAAGGAGCGACCTTTACGCAGCGGCCTTGTCGGAAATCGCACGTCGGGACGCACCCTTGCGCTTGCCAACCAGCTTGAGCTGCAACTCATAACCCACCGCCTCTGCGTATCGCTTGAGCGTGTCGATCGACGGCGAATGCCCGCCTCCGCTCAGTGCCGACTCCAGCCGCGTTATCGCCGGCGCCTGTGTGCCCATGAGCGCTGCGACATCGGCTTG
>JAFEAI010000230.1 GCA_018266475.1 Bacteroidota bacterium | reverse complement strand
CCGCTTCACAACCTCACCGCCGCCGCCAAGTACTTATGCACCTTGCCCACGCGCTCCACCTGCCCCTTGGCGGCAAAGCGTTCGTAAAATCCTTCGTCGCGGAACTCGCGCACCAGTTCGCCCCATGGTGCTAAGCGCTGTGTCCAGCGGCGTTCGCGGCCATCGGGGTCGGGGTCTTTCGCAGCGAGGTCGGCGCACACGCGGATCATCGCCTTCAGCGTCACCGGCTTGGTCACGTTGTACTTCGGATCGCCCCAGGCATCGCCCCAGGCGCTGCGGGCGGCCCTTAGAAATTCCTGCAGCACGCGGTAGCGCCGCTCCACGGCGGCATCGGTGATGCGCTCCGGGTCCTTCGCATTCCAGCTTTTCAGGATCCAGCGGTGTACCTCGTTGAACAGCTCCGCCTGCATGATCCACTTGTCCTGCTTGCTGCGGTTGCCCAAGCGGTTGATGCGGTAGCGCAGCGGGCTGTCGGCCTCGTTGTACAGGCGCTCCAGCACTTTCGCAGCCAGACGCTTGTCCGGCTTTTCCCAGCTCACCCGCTCATACAGGTCGATCAGATGGCTCTTGTTGATGCGGGTGGGCGTGCTGTTGATGATCACAAACATCTCCGCCGCGAAATCCTCGCTCTGCCCGTCGAAGATGATGCACGGCACGTGGATGCTCTTGGCTTCCTCCGGGTGCGAGCGCAGGTAGAACTCCAGCGCGGCCAAGCGGTGCTGCCCGTCGATGATCAGGTATTTCTCGCGCGGCTCCTTCAGGTCGCCCACGTTCTGCAACTGGCCCATGGGCGAGAAATCCAGCGTTTCCGAGGTGAACAGCAGCACCGTGCCGGGGATGGGCGGCTGCGTTACGGCCGTCTCGTAGAAATTGCGGATGGCCTTGATCTTGGCTTGCGACATGGCCCGCTGGAAGGCATCGTCCTTGCGCTCGATCTGCTGGATGAAGCCGGCCACTTCATCTTGTTTGTCGATCGTGGCGGCGGCGATGGGCGCCTCGCCCTCGGCGTAGAAGCGGCTGATGAAGCGGACGCGGCGCAGCACGTCCTCGCACGGATAGCTCACGAAGTAGAACCGGGCGTCCTTTTGGGGAATGCGGGTGGCGATCATGGAACGAAGGTAGTGTGAACATCCCCCCAGTTGCCGATCGCATGCGGTGGAGGAACTGTTGCACAACATGGGAGGGGAGAGGCGGGCCGTAGATGATGCCCCCACCGGTGGAAAAGGGTGTTCGTCGATGGGAGGAAGAAGGACCCGGTGCAAGCGCGGAACCCGTTGCCGCCCCCGTCGGCACAGGCATTTGGCGAGCCGCTGAAGCTCAATGGCAAGCGGGGGCAGGTCCAGGTCTTAGGTTCACTAATAAACGGGAGGGAGTTGCGGTTTCGTCGAGCGATCTTGTAGTTTGGTCGCAAGATCCAACTGCACATGAGGCTGAAATACCCCCCTGTTCTTGCCGCTTTTCTGCTTGCCGGTTCCGCACACGCCCAGATCACCATTGGGCAGGCGGAAATGCCCCACGCCAACGACCAGTTGGTGCGGGTGAAAGCAGTGACCAACCCCTTGGTCAACTACGCTGCCACAGGCCCGTCGCACACCTGGAATTTCGGCAATTTGTCGGCCGCGCAAGGGGATACGGCCAAGTACCAAACGGTGGCGAGCACCAACTTCCTTTACGCCATCGTGTATGCCGATGTGTTCTTCAACCAGAACCGGGCCAACCAGGCCAACAAGGGGGTTGACATCCCGTTCAGCAACCTGCTGCCCATTGCCAACCCGTACACCTTCCGCTACCTCTCCGGGTCGGTGTACCGCACCGTGGGCTTCGGGGCCGAGGTGAGCGGCGTGCCGGTGCCGATCATCTTCGATGAAAAGGACGTGGTGTATGAACTGCCCCTTCAATTCGGCAACAGCAGCAGTTCGCACAGCAGCTACCACTTGAGCATTCCCAACGTGGGCTACTACGGGTACAAGCAGGACCGGACCAACACGGTGGACGGCTGGGGTTCCATCACCACGCCGGGCGGCTCCTGGGACGTGCTGCGCGTGAAGACGGTGATCAGCGGCCGCGACAGCATCGGCGGCTTCGGTATCAGCCGGCCGGTAACGAGGGAATACAAGTGGCTGGCGCAGGGATTGCGCGTGCCCGTGCTGCAGATCAATACCACGGCGGTGTTCGGCGGGGAGGTGGTCACCGGCATCTGGTACTATGATGTGCCGCGCACCATCACCGTGGAGCAGCCCTTGGCCTCCACGCTTTGCCCCGGTGCGCAGCTCAGTGTATACTATGCGGCCACCGGCTCCTTCAATGCGGGCGGCTTCTTCATCCCGGCCAACCAGTTCCGGGCGCAGCTCTCCGACGCAAACGGCAGCTTTGCCAACCCGGTGGTGATCGGGAGTGCGCAGGCCACGGCTTCCGGCACCATCAGCGCCACCGTCCCGGTGAATACGCCGGCGGGCACGGGGTACCGGATCCGCGTGGTGAGCACCAGCCCGGCGTACACCGGGGCCGTTTCAACCATGTCCATCACCATCGGTGGCGCCACCACGGCGGCCATCAGTGCCAGCGGGCCGCCGCAGATCTGCACGGGGGAAGCCATCCAGCTTACCGCCGTTGGCGGGCCGGGCTACCAGTGGAAGCGGGACGGGGCCGACATCCCGGGAGCGACCAATGCCACGTACGAGGCCGCTGAGGCGGGCAGCTACACCGTGGTGGTGGCCAACAATTGCGGCACCGCCACTTCCGCAGCCATCACCGTGGTGCTGAATGCCGCACCGCAGCTGGCCGTGGAGCACACCGCCGCCACTACGTGCGCGGGCGCAGCGTCCCTGCTGTCCGTTACCGATGCGGCGCCGGCTGCCGGAACCGCCTACCAATGGTTCCTGAACAATGCGCCGATCGCGGGGGCCACCGGCACGGAGATCAATGCCTCCCTGCAGGGGCAATACACCATGGAGGCCACCAACGGCGCGGGCTGCTCCACGGTATCGGAACCCATCTTCCTCACTGTGGACGATCCGGCCACGCCGGTGCTGACGGCCGATGGAAGCACCAGCTTCTGCCAAGGCGGAAGCGTGATGCTAACGGCGGACAGCCCATCGGCCCACAGTTACCTGTGGATGCATGATGGCGCCGCCATCGACGGAGCCACCGGAGCGTCTGTATCCGCTGCGGCAGCAGGTACCTATGAAGTGATGGCCGTGTCCGCCAATGGCTGCCTGTCCGCGGCGGCAGGAACCACCCTTGTGGTGAATACCGTCCCGGAACCGCCGGTGATAGCTGCACTCGGCGGCACCGTGCTGTGCGGCGCGGCATCCCTGCAGCTCTCCGTGCCGGACAACGGGGATGGCGTGCAGTGGCTCTTGGACGGTGTTGAGGTCCCGGGCGGTACGGGTACCGTCCTCACGGCCCACGCCGGTGGCAGTTACTCGGCCATCTATACAAGCGCGGCAGGTTGTTCTTCGGCCTCTTCCGGCCCCGTTGCCATCACGGAAGCGCCCCTGCCTGCCATCCCCCACATGGCCGCCACGGAACCAACGGGGTTTTGTGAAGGGGGAAGCACCTTGCTGGTGGCCGACCTTGTGGACGGCGTAACCTACCAATGGCTCAGGAACGGTGAAGCCATTGCTGGGGCGAATGGATCGGACTATTTGGCCACCACCGACGGATTCTACACGGTGGAAGTGGCCTCCGCCGCCGGTTGCACCGCCACGGGCGACCCCCAGATCCAAGTTACCGTGTACAGCGCACCCGAGCAGCCGGTGATCACCCAGGTGGCTGACGGCCTGGCCGCATCCGGCACGGGGGACTTCCAGTGGTTCCAGGATGGCACGGCCATCCCCGGTGCCACTGCTGCGCTGCTGTTGCCCCCGGCCAGCGGCTGGTATTCGGTTTCCGTTACCAATGCGGATGGATGCACCAGCGCATCCGAACCCTGGCACTACCTGATCACGGCCGTGGATGTGCGGCAGCAAGGGGCTGAGCGGGTGTTTCCCAATCCGAATGCGGGCCGGTTCACCCTGGAAGTGCCGAACGCGGCGGAACGTGCCTTTGAAGTGCGGAACCTCACGGGGCAGCTGGTGCGCAGCGGCACCTTGGCCTCGGCCCAAACGCGGTTTGAGCTGGGCGCGCTTGCCGACGGCGCCTACTTCATCCGCATCACAGGGCAGGAAGGCAGCAGGGTGGTGCGCTTTGTGGTGCAGCACTAAGCCATGTCCGGCGCGCGCGGCCCAAGGCAGGGCTGCGCGCGCCCCTGGCCTTCACCCATGCACCGCCCCGCTCATCGCGAAAATGTGCTCGGGGTCTTCTTCAAAGGCGGTGCCCACCACAAGCACATCGGCACCGGCTTGGCATAACGCGCGTGCCGTGGCGGCATCGCGGATGCCGCCGCCCACGATGATCGGCAGGGATACGTTGGCGCGCACGGCGGCGATCATCTCCTGTGAAACCGTGCGCTGCGCACCGCTGCCCGTGTCCATGTAAATGGTGCGCAGGCCCAGCAATTCACCCGCAAGTGCCGTAGCGGCGGCAATGCCGGGCTTGTCCTGCGGAATGGGAACGGTTTGGCTCACGTAGCTCACCGTGGTGGGCTTGCCGCCGTCCACTAACAGGTAGCCGGTGGGGATGGCTTCCAGGCCCAGCGCCTTGATGGTGGGCGCCGCCGCCACATGGTGGCCGATGAGCAGCTCCGGATTGCGGCCACTGATCAGCGACAGGAAGAGCACCGCATCGGCATGGCCGCTCAGTTGCGCCGGGCTTCCGGGGAAAAGCACCACCGGCCGGTCACTCAGTTCCTGTACGCGCTGCACACAGTGATTGAAAGATGTGGAGGTCAACAGGCTGCCGCCCACGAAGATCAGATCCGCTTTCGCCATGCAGGCGTTCTGCACGGTGCGCTCCAGCAAGGCTTCGTCCTGCCCGAAGTCGGGATCGATCAGCACGGCAAGCAGCTTGCGTCCTTCGGCCTTCGCAGCCTCCAACAGTGCCAGCACGCTCATGGGGCGAACTTAATTCCCAGCGGGGAAGGACAATTTGCCAATGTGTCAATTTGCCAAAGGGACAATTCGCTCAAGGCCCAAACCAGTAACCCGTCAAGCCTTCAACGCGCAACTCTTCAACCCTCCAACCCTCCAACCCGCAACAGTTCGTAGGTCGTAGGTTGTCGGGGCTGTTCACCAATCACCAAACACCAATCACCCCCTGAGCGAAGCCGAATGGCACCAATCATCAACCACAGTTCACCTCCCTTAAAAGCCCTACCTTTGCCACCCTTTTCAGAACCACAACGCCCATGCCCCAGACCGCCGAACAGCTCAAGTACAAAGTGAAGGACCTTGCCCTGGCCGAATGGGGCCGCAAGGAGATCGAACTGGCCGAGGCCGAAATGCCGGGACTGATGGCCCTGCGCGCGCAGTACGGCAAGCAGAAGCCGCTGAAGGGCGCGCGCATCGCCGGTTGCCTGCACATGACCATTCAAACCGCCGTACTGATCGAGACCCTGAAGGAGTTGGGCGCCGAAGTGAGCTGGAGCAGCTGCAACATCTTCAGCACGCAGGACCATGCCGCCGCCGCCATCGCCAAGGCCGGCATCCCCGT
>JAFEAI010000022.1 GCA_018266475.1 Bacteroidota bacterium | reverse complement strand
GCAAGACAGATGAGCCAAGAAAGATTGGATGCGTTCAATGACCTCTGCATGGAGGATCCCGCGGAAGCCTACGGCACCATTTCCAGTTACATGGATCTTTTTGTATGGCAACGCTCCATGGACTTAGCTGTCTTGGCATACGAATTCACCGCCCTGTTGCCTACGGAAGAGCGATACGGACTGATTAGTCAAATGCGCCGCGCATCAGTGTCTGTGCCATCCAACATCGCGGAGGGTTGGGGGCGTGGTACCAGTAGTGATCGCCAATTCCTCAGTTTCCTCCGGATCGCGCGTGGGTCGCTGTTCGAACTAGAAACACAGGTGGAACTTGCCAAGCGGATTTTCAGGAAGCTTCGGATTGACTCATCAGCGGTTTCTTCAGAACTCACGATCATTGCCAAGATGCTGACCAAGATGATCATTAAGATCGAGCAGCGGCATGAGGATAACCGCAAGAACCATGGTAGGTGAATCGTGACCGGGCGAATCACCAATCACCAACCGCCAATCACTGTATTCGAATGAAACTCACACTCAAGATCTGGCGCCAAGCAGGCCCCAAGGCCAAGGGCCAAATGGTGGACTATCCCGTTGACGGCATCAGCGAGGACATGTCCTTCCTGGAGATGCTCGATGTGCTCAACGACAAACTGGTGCGCGAAGGTCAGGGGCCCATCGCGTTCGACCACGATTGCCGCGAGGGCATCTGCGGCGCGTGCAGCCTGTTCATCGACGGACGGCCGCATGGGCCTGGCCGGCACATCACCACGTGCCAGTTGCACATGCGCCGCTTCAAGGACGGCGACGTCATCCACGTGGAACCCTGGCGTGCCAAGGCCTTCCCGGTGATCAAGGACCTGGTGGTGGACCGCAGTGCCTTCGACCGCATCCAGCAGGCCGGCGGCTTTGTGAGCGTGAACACCAACGGCAACTTGGTGGACGCCAACGCCATCCCCGTGCCCAAGGCGGATGCCGACAAAGCCTTCGATGCCGCCACCTGCATTGGCTGCGGTGCCTGCGTGGCCGCCTGTCCCAACAGTTCGGCCATGCTCTTTGTATCCGCCAAGGTGAGCCAGTTCGCCCTGCTGCCCCAGGGCCGTGCGGAGGCCAAGGAGCGCGCCCTGAACATGGTGGAACAAATGGATGCCGAGAAGTTCGGCAACTGCTCCAACATCGGCGCCTGCGAGATCGAGTGCCCCAAGGACAT
>JAFEAI010000229.1 GCA_018266475.1 Bacteroidota bacterium | reverse complement strand
TGGGTTCGGCGAATGGAGGCCAAAACAAGGGCTTAGTATGACAAATAGAAGGCAAAAACCTTCGCAAACCCGCGTCATTGCTCAAACCTGATTTTCGATTTCGAAAATTGGCAGAAAACAGGAAAGGTAGCAAGGGCATGCAAGGCGTTTATGGCCCCAGCTTGCCCATTAGGTCCGCCAAGTAGGCCGGTGCATGCAGAAGCCTGCTGCCGTACCAGCTGAACGGTTCGCCGTCCACTTGCAGCACCTGGGCGCGGGGAAGCAGCTTCCGTAGTTCTTCTGCATGCTTGGCATTGAACGGGTACGGCTCCGAACTGAGCAGGAGCAGCTCCGGCGTGCGCCCTTGGGCCAGCAGCTCGTCCACCACGGGGTAGCGCCCACCGGTCAGGGGGCATGCGTTCTCCAGCCCGCACCGCCGCAGCATGTCGTGGATGAAAGTGCCCGGCCCGGCGGCCATGTACGGCTTGCGCCAGATCAGGTAGGCGGTGCGCCTGGCCACGGGCAGGGGTTGCAGCGCCGCAAACCGCGCCGCGACCTTCGCGGCCATGGCTTCCGCCATTGCTGCGGTGCCGGTGAGCCTGCCCACGCGGCAGATCATGTCCAGGGCGCCTTCCAGGTCGTTCACATCGCTCATCCATACAGGGAATTCCAGCTCCAGCGCTTCAATGTCCGCCCGCTCGTTTTCTTCCTTGTTGCCGATGATGAGGTCCGGTTGCAATGCGCGTATTTTCCCGATATCCACCTTCTTGGTGCCGCCCACACGGGGTTTGGTGCGGAACCATTCCGCAGGGCGGGTGCAGAATTTGGTGACGCCTGCCACGCGGTCCCCCAGGCCGAGGGCGTGCAGCAATTCGGTTTGCGAAGGAACGAGCGAGATGATGCGCTGTGGGTGGTCCGGTACGGCCACCCGGCGGTGCATCTGGTCCGTGCAGGCGGGGCCGGTCATTCCCAGTTCATGGGGTTTGCCGCTATGTACCGGGCTATCCTTCCATGTTCACCGCCTTGGGTGCGGATGATGCGGTCGTGGTAGCCAAGTTGCCAAATTCGTCCGCTGTCCAGCCCCGTCGCCGCATGGATCCGTTTTGTCGTCACGGATTTGAATGCGCCGATGATCGCGCTCAAGGAGCCTTTCCTAGGTCCTTTGGGCCGCAGCAGGGCCACGGCGGGGCCGGCGATGGCTGTCGCACGGCCGGGATCCGTCGCGTCGCTCAGATCCGT
>JAFEAI010000228.1 GCA_018266475.1 Bacteroidota bacterium | reverse complement strand
TTGGCCATGGCCTCAATGGACGGTGCATGCAGCTTCCAGAGCCATTCCCACACCTGCTTGGCGCGGTAGGGCTTTTCGCCCAGCTCCGCCACCAGGGCGGCCACTTCCTCCTTGGTGAGCTCACGGAGATCGATGGGCTTGGCGTTCATGGTGCAAAGTTCGTGCTTTGCCCAGTTTGTTCTTGTTGCGGCGCAAAGCCGTACAACTAGGGCATAGCGGTCAGCGCAGGGCCTCTTCCAGATGTCCCCACATTGTGGCAAGTGAACAGACCTGGACCTGATCGCCCATGGCATGGTCCAACGCAGATGGCGTAACGACCAACTGCAGGGGTGCGCCCACTGTCTCAAGGGCGATGTGATTCCCTTTCGAGAGCACGGGATGGTCCGTGCTTTTGATCTCGATCGCTGCGATCGGGCGGTTGCCCTGTGAGATCACGAGGTCCACTTCAGCACCGTCCGCGGTCCGGAAGTAATGCAGTTCCGCGCGGTGCTCCAGCCGGGCCCGTACCTGCTGCACCACGAAGCCCTCCCACGAATGTCCCTTGATGGCTTGCCCCAGGAGGCGGTCGCCGTCCCGGATTCCGTTGAGCGCATGCAGTACCCCGCTGTCGGTGATGTAGATCTTCGGCGTTTTTGTCAGCCGCTTGCGGGTGTTCAGGTGAAAGCTCGGCAATTTGAAGGCCATGCAGGCCTGCACGAAGAACTCCAAATAGACCTTCACGGTGGGCACGGACATGCCGATGGACTTGGCCAGCATGCTCAGGTTCAACGGTTGGCCGTGCATGGAGGCCACCATGCGCAGCAGATTGAAGGTGTTCTCCGGTGCCGCGCCCAGCCCCAGTTCCACAAGGTCCCGTTCGATGAAGGACCGAAGCAGGTCATCCAGGAACAGGAATGCATCCCCTTCGCCGGTGGCAAGAAAGGCTTCAGGATACCCTCCGCGAAGCCATAGGCGTGCTTGTTCCTTGTAGCCCACCTCGTTCAGCGAGAAGGGGAACAAGTCCAAGTATGAAATGCGGCCCGCAAGGGATTCCGCCGCCTGCCGGACGATCGCGGGTGAGGAAGAACCCAGCAGCAGAAAGCGCCCCGGCCGCCGGTCCTTGTCAATGAGGACGCGCAATGCTTGGAAAACCTCCGGCATGCGCTGCACTTCATCGATCACAACCAGCTTTTCCGCGTGCCGTGGCAGAAAATCGTATGGTTGTTGGAGCAAGGCCCTGCTCTGCGGCGTTTCGAGGTCCAGCCAAAGCGTGTCCACCCCCAGATTTTCCGCCAGTTGGTGGGCCAAGGTGGTCTTTCCCACTTGCCGCGCGCCAAGAATAGCCACTGCCGGGCGTTTTCGGAGGCGTTCCCGGGCCAAGGTGAAGAGTTGCCGCTGGATCATTTAGCACCTTGATGCCCGCAAATTTAAGGTTAGACTTTAAATTTACGGGCTTCGCTTTGTCGTTTGCTTGAACCTGGGTGGTCAATGGACATCTCCTGTACTACCGTTTCCGTAGGAACGGAATCCACCTTCGATCGTCACTCGCTCTCCAGCAAGGCTTCCGCGATCCGCAAATCCACCGGCGTGGTCACCTTGATGTTGCGCTCCTCACCCCCCACCAGGAACACCTTGGCCCCGGTACGCTCCACAAAGGTGGCCTCGTCGGTGAAGGCGGGGTCGTACGGCAGTTCAAACGCCTTGCGCAGCAGCGGCACGCGGAAGCATTGCGGTGTTTGCACCATGCGCAGGGCCGCACGGTCGATGGCCCGCGACCCTTCGCCGCGCACCTCGCGCACGGAGGAGTTCACCGGCAGCACGGGGATGGC
>JAFEAI010000227.1 GCA_018266475.1 Bacteroidota bacterium | reverse complement strand
TATCCCAAGCTTCGGGGGCAGTCTCGAATGCCTACCAGCAGGCCGGTGCGAACGCCGCACAGGGCATCACGAGCTACGGTAATCAGCAATCGGATTTGTTGTCGAGCATCAATGCTCCCGGACAGCAGCGCGCGAACAACCGCGTGAACATCGACAGCTACGCGCAGGACTTGGGCCAGATCGCGCGCAAGTCGAAGGGTGATGACTTCCTTGCGCAGATAAGACAGGGTGGCATCCGGCGCAATCCGTATCTGGACTTGGCAAGCAGTCTGCTTGGTGGGGCGTCGAGGGCATATCGAGGTGGCGACGACCCCGACTACTCGTATCTGCTGGATGCAAACGCTTCAAGTGGCAGGAGTACCGGAACCTGGAACGGTTACGACTACTTGAGTTCGCTATTCGACCCGGCGACCGGTTCCTACAGCAATCCTTACGCTCCCCCCGAAACCGTAGCGATTTAGGAGCGGGTTCCATCCGGATAGGCGGGCCGCCGAAACCGGCTACACTGCCGGTCAACGATGCACGAGATACCCGCCCAACCACAGACGTTGTGCCGCTGGCTCGTGGCCGGCCTGACATCGGGCTTGGCGCTGGCGAAAATCCGCAACCACGTGCGGGCGCAGAACGTGGCGATGCTGCTGGCGAAAGCGGAAACGTTAAAGGTCAAAATGCGCCTCGAAACGCAGACAAGACGAACACGGATCGACCGCTGAGAGGGGATTTCCATGAACAAGACCATTTTGCTGCTGGCTACCGCGCTCATCGCGGGCTGCGCGACTCCCGTAACACAGTCGGTGGCACCACAGAACTACTATGACAAGAACACCAAGGTTGGCTTTGAGGATCGGCCAGACGGATTTGTCACGTCGATCTACTACTCACGCTACCAGTTCATCCCGGAAAGCGACGCAGTGGCCGTTGCATGTCGGCAGGCTCTCACATCGATAGCTTGGGAGCACGCCTCGAAAACGGGCCGCAAAATCGAGCTGATCAACGATCAGGAAGTACGTCTTTCGATGGGGCGAAACGGCCTTACGGGCATCACGTCATGCAC
>JAFEAI010000226.1 GCA_018266475.1 Bacteroidota bacterium | reverse complement strand
TACAGGCCCAGCCCGCCGCCCTGTGCGGCCTCGGCAATGCCCACGTTGGCGCCGTTGATGTTCACGTCGTCGATGAAGAGGTCGTTGGAGTAGCGCCCCGAGGTGAACTCGAACTTCAGCCGCACGCGGTCAACGGCATACAGGCTGGGCAGGTTGATGGAGACCTGGCGCCATTCATTGGCCACGGGCACGTACCCCGCCGAGCGCACCCCGGCGGTGATCAGCTGCGAGCCGGTGAGCTGCAGGCGCTGGTTCCACACGTTGCCGCAGTTGGAAGAGGCGTATACCGTCAGCTTCTCGGTGATGTCTTCGGGCACGCCCGTTTGGGTGCTGTAGGCGTACCAGAAGGAGAGGTTGATGCCGTTGAGGAAGGGCATGGCGATGCTGGGCGTCACCAGGTTGTCGATGTCGTGGAAGTTGTTCGGCTGGAACATGTCCTGGATCAGCGTGTAGGATTGGGATGCGTTCAGGATGGCGCATCCGGGCGCATCATGGCCTGCCGCATTGGTCCAGTGCCAGTAGCTCTGGTTGTTCTCCAGGTTCTGCACGGCCCAGCGGTTGAAGTCGTTCTGGTTGTTGAAGGGTTCCTGCAGCGGGTTGCCGGCCTCGGAGTAGTTGGCGCCCACGTACGCGCCGTTCCATTTGGTGACCGTGTTGGCACCGTAGCTGTTCGCCACGGTGAGCGATACGCTGTGCGGCCCTGGGGTGCTGAAGCTCACCGTGGGGTTCTCCAAGGTGGAGGTGGCCGGGGTGCCGCCGTCGAAGGTCCAGGACCAGGCGGTCACGGTGGCGCGCTTCACATTGGCCTTGAACTGCATGGACGTGCCCGGGCACACGAACTGGTTCCTGGTGTAGAAGTCGGCTTCCGGCGCACAGCCCACCTCATTCCCCTTGGTTCCGGTATAGAGGTGGTTGGCATCGGTCCACAGGTTGCTGCGCTGGCTCACGTTGCTGTTCAGCGTGGCGCGCATGCGGTCGCGCTGGCCGTTGGTGAACATGTGGGAGCAATAGGAGTACTCCATGAAGTTCTGTGTGTTCTCGATTATGCCGTAGTTGCCGACTACGGACAGGTCGTCCACCGTGAAATCCCCGTCCGTGTCCTCGGCGTTCCAGGCATAGATGCGGAAGGTAACGGGCGTATTCAGGTTCAGGAAGGGGGGCGGGGCGGTTTGCGTGCCGGTCATCGGCGTGTTCACCGTGGCGGTGTAGATGATGCCCGTGGTGTCCCTGCGGATGAAGAACACATTGTTGGCCTGCACGGAAAGCCCTGCCGTATCGGCCGGGGCCACCACGGCCGCCAGGTTGGCCGCATAGCCGCCCACGCTGGTGCGCACGGCGAAGGTGCGCGGGCCGCTGGCCGACCGCCCCAGCTTGAACTGGATGCTGGTCAAGGTCATGGACTTCCCGGTTTGCGGCGTTACCGTGAAGGTGTAGTATTTGGAGGTGCTGATCTGCCCGGTGAGCTGGCTGTACAGGGAATCGCCATTGGCGGCGCCGGTGCCCCAGTTGCTGAAGCTGAAGCTGCCCGCCTGGGTGCTGTTGGCGGAAACGCCCGTGGCCACCGGCTGGCTGAAGGTGAGCGCCAACTCGTCCGGGGTGGTGGTATGCGCCGTGGGCGGAGGGGTGGGGTCCGTGGTGCCGGAGGAGGTGGTTACATCCTGGAAGGTGTAGCTGGCCTGCACGGGCTGCCAGCTGCAGAATGAGTCGTAGAGGTCCGTGCTGTAGCAGCTGTCGTGCCCTTTGGTGACAGGGGTGTCCTCCACGCCATCATCGCCGCAGGCCACGCCCGGGGCATTGGTGTTGCCCCAGGTATGGCTCAGGTTGAGGAAGTGGCCCAGTTCGTGGGTGAGGGTGCGGGAGGTGAAGGGATTGCTCGTGCCGTTGTCCCCGGTGTAGTTGTTCAGCAGGATCACGCCGTCGCGCAAGGCGCCCATGGGGTCTTGCACGTTGGGGGGGAGTTGGGAATAGCCGGCCGGTGAAAAATCATGGTCACCAGCCAGGGTGTTCACCACCCAGATGTTGATGTAGTGTTCGCGGAACCAGGGGTCCAGCTTGGAGAAGTCCTGTGCATCGGTGGAGCGCAGGGTGGTGATGCGGTCGATGCCGTTGGTGCAGTTGCCGTAAGGGTCCTTGGTGGCCAGCTGGAAGCGGATGCGCGCATTGGTGGTGATGCTGTTGAACCCGCAGCAGATCTCAGTGGTGTCGCTGTTCAGCTTGGCGTAATCGCGGTTCAGCACGTTCATCGCCTGGTAGACCTGGTTGTCGGAGATGTTGTGGCCATCCCCGGCGGCCGTGGGGTCGTACAGCACGTGGAACACGATCGGCAGCACATACACCACGGTGTCCGCATCATTGCGCAGGCCGGCCTTCATCTGCAGGTATTCCTGCAGGCCCAGCTCATATTCGGCCTCTTGGCGCAGCAGGTCCGGGTTTTGCTGGATAAGCTGCCTGCGCACTTCATCGGTGCCGCAGGGAGTGACGGTTTGGCCGTGTACCAGGCCGGAGCAGCACAAGGCACCGGCAAGCAAGGGCAGGGCAAGAGGCGTGATCTTCAT